>JBQCCO010000120.1:0-22735 GCA_051962155.1 Leifsonia sp.
GCGCCACCGGGCGCACCTCCGGCACCCCCGCACGCACTCCGGCACCCTCCGTCGCGCCCGAGCCGGCGATACCCGCCAGCACGATCGCGGCCCCTCGGGCGGCGGCCGCAGCCGAGCTGATCGCCGTCTCGCCCGGGGCCGGCCGGGTGTGCAGCTGCGTGGCCATGGCCGGCCAGGCGGGGTCCGCATCCGTCCGGTGCAGGTCGACGCACCGCAGGCAGGCGCCCTCGCCCGGCCGCACGAACGGCCCGATCGAGACACCGGCGTCGCCGAACACGACGGGGAGGTGCGGCACGTCGCGGCGCAGCCACCGTGAGTGGCGCTGGGGCTCGACCGCGTAGGCGGCGACGATGACGGCCGCTTCTGCTTGCGCGACCACCGGGTCGGACCACGACAGCCCACTTCGGACGTCGGCCCCCGCCTCCGACAGCATCCGTTCGAGGGCCGCTGCCGTAGGCCCCGCGCCGTCGAGCACGACCAGAGGCGGTTCCGTCCTTTCGGCGCGCGCGGGTGCCAGCACCGGGGTCAGCTGCTCCAGCAGCTCAGCCACCGCCGCCGGCGGTGCGCCCGCGCGCTTGGCCACCACGTGGAGCCCCTCTGCGGACACGCCCCCGCCGAGCGCGGCCAGCATCCGCTCGTCCGCACCGCTCACGCGTTCGAGAACGAGCAGGGGTCGTTCGACGCCGAACTGGAGGCTATCGGGCGTGCGCCACACGTGCTGGATTCGGGAGTCGAGTGCGAGGACCATTCCCGCATCCTCTCGGACGCAGGTGCCCGCTCAGCGGTTGTCCACAGACCGACTTTCCGACGACGGACTATCCCCAGACTCCACTCGCCGAGTCGTGCCTCACCCCTCGGTCGGGCGGTCCCTGTCATCGCGCAGGAGGTCTTCGATCGCCTGGTCGAGCGCGTCCTGCTCCGGTTCCTGACCGCTGGCCGCCGCGGTCAGGCGGGCCACCAGGACGGACGGGTCGTCGAGATCGGACGACTGGGGGAGCAGGTCGGGATGAGACCACAGGGCGTCCCGCGCATCCATGCCGACGGCCTCCGTGACCGCCTGCCACATCGCGGTGGCGTCCCGCAGCCGTCGCGGCCGCAGCTCCAGGCCCACGAGGGTCGAGAACGCCGACTCGGCCGGTCCGCCGGACGCCCGGCGACGGCGCACCGTCTCGGCGATCGCGTCGGCACGGGGGAGGAGGTGCGTCGCGTTCGCCGTCACCACATCGACCCAGCCCTCGACGAGCGCGAGCACCGTCTCGAGGCGGGCGAGCGCCTCCTGCTGGTCCTCGGTCCGCGGGGGGATGAGCCGGCCGCTGACCATCGCCTCGCGCAGCTCCTCGGGGTTCGAGGGGTCGAAGTTCTCGGCGAGCGACTCGAGCGCGTCCGTGTCGATGGTGATGCCCTTGGCGAAGGCCGTGATCTGGGTGATGAGCTGCAGCCGCAGCCACTTCGCGTGCCGGAACAGCCGGGCGTGAGCGAGCTCGCGCACCGCGAGGTAGAGCTGGATCTGGTCGGCGGGGATGTCGAGCCCGTCGCCGAAGTCGGCCACGTTCTGCGGCAACAGCGCCGCCGTGCCGTCGGGCAGCAGCGGGATGCCGATGTCGCCACCGGACACGACCTCCTTCGAGAGCTGCCCCACGACCTGCCCCAGCTGCATGGCGAACAGCGCGCCGCCGATCGAGCGCATCACCTGCCCGGCGTTCTGCAGCATCGCCTGCATCTCCTCCGGCGCCTGCTCGGACAGGACCCGGGTCAGGGCGTCGGAGATGCTGAGGGCGACCGGCTCGGCGAGCTGTGTCCACAGCGGCATGGTCTGACGCGCCCACTCCGCCCGGCCGATGAGCTCGGGCGTGCTGCTGAGACCGGCGACACCGGTCGCCTGGTCGAGCCAGAGCGAGGCGACGTGGAAGGCCTGGTCGAGCGCGGCGCGCTCCGCCGGGGTGACGGGATGTGCGCCGTCGGCGGCGAGCTGGCGCGCCTGCTGCTGCGCGATGTCCCAATTGATGCCGCCGCCCGGGTTCATCAGAGCGTTCTGCAGCTGGCCGAGAAGGGCCTGGATGCTGGCCGGATCGTTGGGCAGGCCTGCGGCGCCGGCGAGACGGCTCGGGTCGATCGACGCGCCGTTTCCCGACAGGAACTGGTTCAGCAGTTCGCGGAACTCGTCGTCGTCCCGCTCCTCGTTCTGGTCGTCGGCCATCGTGAGCGTCCTCTTCTCGAACTGGGCCGGCCACGGATCGAGCAGCCGCCGGGCTCGGCTTCAGGCTTGCCATCTACGCTAGCCGGTGGTGCCGGGGCGGCGGGTGAGAATTGGCCTATGCTCGCATCCGGGCCGTGCGCCTGTGGCGAACACCCGCTGATGGCGGAGAGCCACCAGCACCCCAGCGCACCAGCACCCCAGCGAGAGGACGGCCCTGTGACCCTGTTCGGCGAGGAAGATCGTGCCCTGCAGGCGCACGCGGCGGAGCGGATCGCTCCACCGCGCCGGGTCATCATCGGCTGGGTCGCGATCGGGGTCGCGGTGGTGCTCGCCCTGGTGCTCGCGCTCGTCCCCGCTCCCTTCGTCATCGAGCAGCCGGGGCCGGTGTTCAACACTCTCGGCACGGACCAGCAGGTCGGATCGCCGTCGGGCGGAGAAGCGAAGGACCTGATCAGCATCCCGGGCCGGAAGACGTACCCCACGTCCGGGTCGCTCGATCTCCTCACCGTCTCGGTGGTCGGGAACCCGGACCAGAGCCCGTCGTGGCTCCAGATCGCCGACGCCTGGTTCCAGCCGAGCAAGGCCGTTCTGCCGCTCGACGACGTCTTCCCTCCTGGCACGACCACGGAGCAGTCCAATGCCCAGAACGCCGCGGCCATGGTGGACTCGCAACAGGATGCGATCGCGGCGGCTCTCAGCCGGCTGGGCTACGACTTCCCCGAGAACGTCGCCGTGAAGCAGCTGCTGACCGGCAGCCCCGCGTCGCGGGTGCTGAAAGTGGGCGACGAGATCACGTCCGTGAACGGCGTGAAGGTCCGCAGCATCCAAGCGCTGCGGGATGCCGTCAAGAAGAACGGCGCGGGAAAGCCCGCCGAGCTCGGCATCGTCCGCGACGGCGCTGCGTCCACGGTCGCCATCACCCCGACCGAGTCGCAGGGACAGGTCGTCATCGGCATCGGAGCCGGGATGGACTACACCTTCCCGTTCGACGTGAAGATCCAGCTGAACAACGTCGGCGGCCCCAGCGCCGGCCAGATGTTCGCCCTCGGCATCATGGACAAGCTGACGCCCGGCTCGCTCACCGGAGGCAAGCGGATCGCCGGGACCGGGACGATCGACAACACCGGCGCGATCGGGCCCATCGGCGGCATCCGGCAGAAGATGTACGCCGCGCGTGACAGCGGGAAGGCGACCTACTTCCTCGCGCCGGCCTCCAACTGCGACGAGGTCGCCGGCCACATTCCGTCCGGATTGCAGGTGTTCGCGGTGAAGACGCTGGCCGACTCACTGAAGGTCCTCCAGGCGGTGCGCGACGGGTCGAGCACGTCCGGCCTGCCCACCTGCCACGCGGGCTGACTTCCGCCGGGCCGCAGCGCACTCCAAGGGTCTGCTGCCTAGGATGGACCCATTCCCGCCAGGCGAGACCAAGAGGGCCATACGTGAGTTCACCAGCTGCAGTCCGACCCGCAGGCCGCCGTCGCGCGGCCATCTGGATCACTCTCGGGGTGATCGTCGCGGTGGTCATCCTGTTCTTCGTGTTCGCCGGGCTCTACGCCGACGTCCTCTGGTACGACCAGGTCGGCTTCCTCAACGTGCTGACCACCCAGTGGTTCGCCGGGATCGCGATGTTCTTCATCGGGTTCTTCGGGATGGCCCTGCCGGTGTGGCTGGCGATCCTGCTCGCGTACCGCCTGCGGCCGGTGTACGCCAAGCTCAACGCGCAGCTCGACCGCTATCAGCAGGTCATCGAACCGCTGCGCCGCCTGTCGATGTACGGCATCCCGATCGTGTTCGGGATCTTCGCGGGCGTCTCGACCGCGAGCCGGTGGCAGACGGCGGCGCTGTGGCTGAACGGCACGTCCTACGGCAAGACCGATCCGCTCTTCCACCTCGACATCGGCTTCTACCTGTTCGCGCTGCCGTTCTACCGCAGCGCGGTCGGCTTCGCGTCCGCCGTGGTCCTCATCGCGCTGCTCGCGACCCTCGCCACCTGCTATCTCTACGGCTCGATCCGGGTGACCGGGCGTGAGGTGCGCATCTCGCGCTCGGCGCGCGTCCAGGTCTCGATCGTCGCGGCCCTCTACCTGCTGCTTCAGGGCGTGAGCATCTGGCTCGACCGCTATGCGACCGTGACGGACTCCAACGTCAACGACATGATGAACGGCGCCGCATACACCGACGTCAACGCGACCATTCCGGGGCGGGCGGTGCTCGCCGGAGCGGCCGTGATCGTCGCGCTGCTGTTCGTCGTGACGGCGTTCGTCGGCCGCTGGCGCTTCCCGGTCGTCGGAACGGCGATGCTCATCGTCGCCGCGCTCGTCGTCGGCGCCATCCTCCCGTGGGTGGTTCAGCGCTTCCAGGTCGACCCCAGCCAGAAGACGCTCGAGACGCCCTATGTGCAGAAGGGGATCGACTTCACCCGTGAGGCCTACGGGCTGAGCGACATCGACACCATCCCGTACAACGCGAAGACGACGGCGGAGCAGGGCGCCCTGCGACAGGATGCCCAGACGACCGCACAGATCCGCATCATCGACCCGGCGGTGATCAGTCCGTCGTTCCGCCAGCTGCAGCAGTTCCGGCAGTACTACGCCTACCCGGACAAGCTCAACGTCGACCGCTACGAGAAGAACGGTACCCAGCAGGATGCCGTGGTCGCGGTCCGCGAGCTGCAGCAGTCCGGCCTCGGCACCGCGCGCAACTGGTTCAACGACACCGTGGTGTACACGCACGGCTACGGACTGGTCGCCGCCTACGGCAACCAGCGCTCGCCCGACGGCCAGCCGGTCTTCATGGAGTCCGGCATCCCGACCAGTGGGACCCTCGGCACCTATCAGCCGCGCATCTACTTCGGCGAGCAGTCGCCCACTTACTCGATCGTCGGAGCACCGGAGGGCACCAAGTCGGTCGAGCTCGACTACCCGGGCGGGGCGAACGGCGCCCAGCAGACGTACACGACCTTCAGCGGCAATGGCGGTCCCAAGCTGGACAACGTCTTCAAGCGGCTGGTCTACGCGCTGAAGTTCCAGGACGAGCAGATCGTGCTCTCCGACGCCGTCAACAACGACTCGCAGATCCTCTACGATCGCGATCCCATCAAGCGCGTGCAGAAGGTCGCTCCCTACCTCACCCTCGACTCGCAGGCGTATCCCGCCGTGGTGGATGGACGCGTCAAGTGGATCGTCGACGGCTACACCACGAGCGACCAGTTCCCGTATTCGCATGTCGGAAGCCTGAGCGATGCGACGGCGGACAAGGATACCCCGAAGCCGGCCTACGCTTTCGACGACATCAACTACATCCGCAACTCGGTCAAGGCCACGGTCGACGCCTACGACGGCTCGGTCACGCTCTACGCGTGGGATGCCGGCGATCCGGTGCTCAAGACCTGGGAGAAGGTGTTCCCCGCGACCGTCAAGCCGGTGAGCGACATGAGCGCGCAGCTGATGAGCCACGTGCGCTACCCCTCCGACCTGTTCAAGGTGCAGCGTGCGGTGCTCGGGCAGTACCACGTCACCGACGCCGGCTCGTTCTACTCCCGCGAGGACGCCTGGACGACGCCCAACGACCCGACGTCGCCCTCGAGCAACCCGGCCCTGCAGCCGCCGTACTACCTGACGATGAAGATGCCCGGGCAGGATGCCCCCGCGTTCTCGCTGTACTCGACGTTCATCCCCCAGGGGACCAGCGAATCCAGTCGTTCGGTGCTCAAGGGCTACCTGGCCGTGGATGCCGACGCCGGCTCGACGAAGGGCAAGATATCGTCCGGCTACGGCAAGCTCAGGCTCCTGCAGCTGCCGTCGAGCGACACCATCCCCGGTCCCGGGCAGATGCAGAACGCCTTCGACTCCGATCCGACCGTGTCGCAAGACCTGAACCTGCTGCGGCAGGGCAAGTCCGAGGTGATCAATGGCAACCTGCTCACCCTGCCCGTCGGCGGAGGCCTGCTCTACGTGCAGCCCGTGTACGTCCGGTCCTCGGGCGAGACGAGCTACCCGCTGCTGCAGAAGGTGCTGGTCGCGTTCGGCGACAAGATCGAGTTCGAGGACACCCTGGATCAGGCCCTGGATGCGCTCTTCGGCGGAGACTCGGGCGCTTCGGCCGGCGACAACAATGTCCCCTCGACCGGCACCGGCACGACGCAGCCGGGCGGCGCCAAGCAGACCGGGGGAGGCTCCACGACCGGCACGCCGTCTACCGGGAACAACGCCGCCCTGCAGCAGGCGCTGCAGCGGGCCAACCAGGCGCTCTCGGACAGCCAGGCGGCTCTGAAGAGCGGCGACTTCGCGGCCTACGGCGAAGCGCAGAAGCGCCTCCAGCAGGCGATCGCCGACGCCCTCGCGGCGGAGGGCCAGCCGGCAGCCAAGTAGCAGCCAAGTAGCAGCCGAGTAGCAGGAAAGTCGGGTGACGCGTCGGTGACGACGTCACCCGTCTCTCACGCGGAGGCCGTGCGGATCCTGACCTCGCGCTCCATGCGCTTCTCGTGCCGCTGCCGGCCTTTGACCGCTTCGAGCTCGCGGCTCTTCGGCGGCGCGGTGGTGACCAGCTGATCGAGCATCCGACGGGTGGCCTCGGCGATCTCCTCGATAGCCCGCTCGAACGCCGGCGTGTTCGCGCGGGACGGACGGGTCGATCCGCTGACCTTGCGGACGAACTGAAGAGCGGCCTCCCGCACCTCATCGTCGGTGGTGGGCGGTTCGAAGTTGTGAAGGCAGCGGATGTTGCGGCACATGCGCCGACGATAACCCGGATCACCGAGGGACGCATCCCCCCGGTGATCCGGGTCGGAGTCGGGATCCCGATGGGATCAGTGGACCGGCTGCGGGACCGGCTCCTCAGCGGCGGCGGGCTTGCGGACGAACAGCGCGAGCGCGATCACGACGAGGGACAGGATGCCCCCGGCCAGGAAGGCGAGGTGCGATCCCTGGGCCGCTGCTGCCGCGGACGGCAGGTCGGGGTTCGCGTTGCCGGAGGCAGCGACGCCTGTCGCGTAGAGCGCCACGAAGATCGCGGTCCCTGCGGCTCCGGCGACCTGCTGCAGCGTGGCGATGGTCGCGCTTCCGTGCGAGTACAGCTGCGGCGGGAGCGACCCGAGCGACGAGGTGAAGGCGGGGGTGAACAGGAAGGCCAGGGAGAGCATCAAGACGATGTGCGCACCCAGCAGCACCAGCCACGACGACCCCTCGCCGAGTGCGAACGCAAGAGTCCACAGGGAGGCGGCGAGGCCGATGGATCCCGGTATGACGAGCGGCCGCGGGCCGAAACGGTCGTAGAGCCGTCCGACAGTCGGGCCGGCGAGTCCCATCAGCAGCCCGCCCGGCAGCAGGATCGCGCCCACCCAGAGCGGGTCGAGTCCCAGCGTGTACCGCGCGAACTGGGGCAGCACGATGAAGGCGCCGAAGAGCGACACCATGGCGGCCGTCATCATGGCGACGGAGACGGCGAAGTCCCGCGAGCGGAACGTCCGCAGGTCGAGCAGCGCCGAGTCGGTGCGTTGAAGCACGATCTGCCGCCAGCCGAAGAAACCGAGGGTCACCAGGCCGACGACGATCGGGATCCACGGCTGGAGTGCGGCCCCGCCCACGGCCGCGGCGCCGATCTGGCTGAGACCGAAGACCAGGGCAGAGAAAGCGAACGCGGCCAGGATCACCGACCTCGTGTCCAGCGGAACGTTCCGCGTCTCCGAGACGTTGGGAACGCGGCGGACCCCGATGGCGAGCATGACGAGAGCGATCGGCAGCATCACCCAGAACAGTCCCTGCCACGGCAGCACCTGGATGAGGGCGCCCGACACGATGGGACCGACGGCGGGCGCGACCGACATGACGATCGAGACGCGCCCCATGACCCGGCCGCGCTGCTCCGGCGGAACGATCGTCATCACTGTCGTCATCATCAGCGGCATCATGATCGCGGTTCCCACCGCCTGGATCACGCGCGCCGCCACCAGCAGCTCGAACACCGGCGACAGCGCTGCGATCAGAGTGCCCATCGCGAAGCTCGACGTGGCGAGGGTGAACACCGTGCGGGTCCGGAGGCGCTGCATCAGCCAGCCGGTGATCGGGATGACGACCGCCATCGTGAGGGCGAAAGCCGTCGTCAGCCACTGGCCCTTCGTGGCGTCGATGTGCAGGGACTCCTGGATGCGCGGGAGCGCGACGGCCATCATCGTCTCGTTGAGGAACACGACGAAGACGGCCGCCAGCAGCAGCCCCAGGGCGGTGCGGTTGCGGGCGGCGAGACCGGAGGCGGCTGCTTCGACGCCGGCGGAGGCCGGTGCCGGTGCCGGTGCGGGCTGGGCCTCGGACGGCGCGATGGTGTCGGTCATGTCTCTCTCCTTTTTCTGGCGACTGCTTCACGGTGCGGGAACTGCTGCAAAAAATGAAGTGCTATAGAAAATAAAGCACACTGCAATTAATCAAGTCAAGTGCTAAAGTGAGATTCATGACGAACCAGCACTACGGGCAGTTCTGCGGATTGGCGCGCGCCGCGGAGATCGTCGGGCAGCGCTGGACGCTCCTGATCCTGCGCGACCTCACCGTGGCACCGCAGCGCTACTCGGACCTCGTCGCCGGCCTCCCGGGCATCCCGACGAACACCCTGGCCTCCCGGTTGAAGGACCTGGAGGAGGAGGGGCTCGTGGAGCGGGTGGCGCCCTCCGGCGCCGAGCGTTCGGTCACCTACCGGCTCACGCCGCGCGGCGAGGAACTCGGCCCGGCACTGGATGCGCTCTCGCGCTGGGGTGCGGGCGGGATGCGGACGCCGCGGGACGGCGAGATCGTCACCACCGCATCCATCGCATCAGCGCTCCAGGTGGCGGCCGGCGACGGCGTCGTGCCGAAGGACTGGAACCTCAGCTTCACCGTGCGCGTGGGGGAGGTCGAGACCCAGGTGGCGATGCGGGACGGCGCGATCACGGTCGCGCCCGGTCCCGCCGAGAAGCCCGACCTCGTCATCACGGCCGGACCGCAGATCCGCGATGTGCTCGCGGGGGAGCTGGATGCTCAGACCGCCGTCGAGACCGGTGTCGTCCAACTCGAGGGTGACGCGTCCCTCTTCCAGCGCTTCGCCGACACGATGCGCGTCCCGTACAGTCCGAACGTCCCTGCGACGGTCTGACGCTCGCCAGCGGGTTCTCCGCCCGGAAATTCTCGCCGACCCGACGGGCGAAAAGCTTGCCCGAACTTTGATTGTCAGCTTTACTAACAAACATGGTGATCGAGCAGGGCAGGCGTGATGCCGCCGACCGGGGAGCGCAACTCGACGGGGGACTGGTGCCCGGACGCGCACTCCGCCCGCGCACCAAGGTGCTGCCCGAGCACGCCCGGGGGCACAACCGCTCGCTCGTGCTGCAGTCCCTCTATCGCTCGGGGCGTGTGAGCCGGGCGGACCTCGCACGCAGCACCGGGCTCCCGCGGGTGACCATCTCCGACCTCGTGGCCGAGCTCATCGCCGAGGGTCTCGTCGTCGAGCTGGGGCAGCGCGACGACGCCCGGCCCGGAAAGCCGGCGGTGCTGCTCGACGTGGACCGGTCCGCCACGCAGATCATCGGCGTCGACCTCAGCGAGCATGCCGTCTTCCGCGGAGCGGTCCTGGACATCGACGGTCGCATCCTGGATGCGGTGGAGATCGAGCTCGCGGGCAGTCGCGGACAGGACGCCACGGAGAAGGTGCTGACGCTGGTCGATCGCCTCGTCGCGCTCGCCACGGCCCCGGTCCTCGGCATCGGGATCGGATCGCCGGGCATCGTGGATGCGGAGGGCACGGTCGCCGCCGCGCCCAACCTCGGCTGGACGGACGAGCCGCTGCAACGGCTCCTCGCGCAGCGGACCGGCCTGCCGGTGTTCGTGGCGAACGACGCGAACGTGGCAGTCCTCGCCGAGCACGGCTTCGCGGACGCCCAGGGCGACATGATGCTGGTCAAGGTCGGGCACGGCGTCGGCTCCGGCCTGCTGGTCGCCGGGGCCCTCGTCTTCGGCAGCCGGTTCGCCGCCGGCGAGATCGGCCAGGTCATCGTCGGCACCGATGAGGGACCGGATGCGCCGTACGATCGCGAGCACAGCTTGGAGGCCTGGCTGGCCGTCCCCCGCCTGGAGCGGCGCCTGGCCGCCGCTGCGGCCGCCGGACGCCCAACCGAACAGGTGCTGCGTGAGGCGGGTCAGCGTCTCGGCGTGGCGCTTGCTCCGGTCGTGGGTGCGCTCAACCTCTCCGAGCTGGTGCTCGCCGGGCCGGAGGACCTCCTCTACGGCATCGTCCTGGAGGCGTTCCGCGAGACGCTTCGCAACCGCACGATGGCGGGATTCCACTCCGGCGTGACCGTGCGCATGACCAGCCAGGGCCGGGACATCGTCCTGCGCGGCTGCGTCGTCATGGTCCTGTCGGCGCAGCTCGGCGTCTCCTGAGCCTCAGCGGGAAGCGATCGCGCTCACGGTGTCCAGGTGACACCGAAGGCCGAGGCGAGCGCGTGCTGCGCGGCACCGCGGAACGGATGGTCCTGGGACACCCGGGCGTAGCGGAAGCTGAGCGGCATCGCGGCGCGAACCGGACGCCGCGCAGCCTCCTTCCGCAGCCCGTCGATGAACGCGGGCCCCAGGCGTGGCGCCGCACCGCCGAGAACGATGGTGGGCACGTCGAGCGCGGCTCCGACCAGCAGGAGTGCGCGCGCGAGGACGCGTGCGCCCTCCGCGATCCGTTCGCGTGACTCCGGCGCGTCGGCGAGGGCCGCGAGGTCGAACGCCTCCAGGTCGGCGCCATGCGGGAGTCCGAGCATGCTGGTGACGGAGACCACGGCCTCCAGGCAGCCCCGGTTGCCGCACGGGCAGAGCGGAGCGTCCGGCCCGAACAGCACGGGAACGTGCCCGATCTCGCCGGCGCGATGCGCGGCGCCGCTCACGCCGGCGCCAGCCACCACGCGGGCTGCTCCGCCCCCGGTGCTCAGCGAGACGAAGAGGTGGTTCGCACCGAGGCCGACGGAGGCGCCGGAGTCGGCGATCGCCTCGGCGTCGGCGTCGTTGATCGGGTGGATGGGCGCCTCCACGATCCCGGCCAGCTCCCGCGCGAGGTCCACATCCCTCCATCCCAGCTGCACCGACTCCCGGATCAGCGTGCCGTCGACGATGCCGGGCACCTGGATGCCCACGGCGACGATGTGGGCGGTCGTGGCGGCCACGAGCGACTGGGTCACACGCCGGATCTCGTCCAGGGAGCCGGCTGCCGCCGGTCGTCGGGTCACCGTCAGCTCCTCCCCGAGGAGGTCGAGGACCGCTCCGCGCACGAGGCCCGGCTGGACGATCAGCGACAGGAGGACATGACTCTCGCTGGCGACGCGCAGGGTCGTGGCTCGTTTGCCGCCCGTGCTCTCCGCACGCTCGCCTTCGATGACCAGTCCGTCCGCAATGAGCCCGGCGAGCAAGGAGGAGACGGTCGCGCTCGTGAGGCCGGTCCGGCGGGCGATCCCGGCCCGGGTCGCCGTCCCCTTGCCCGACAGCACGAGTTGCAGCGCCGTGGTCAGATTCCGCTCGCGGACGGCGGCCTGCGTCGCCTTGCCGTGCTCGTCTGCCACTGTGCTGCTCCCTGGGACCTGACCCTGCGCCTTCGACACTAGTCAATCCGGAGAGACAAAACAGGCCCGGACCGGGGATTTCTCCACCGAGTCCGGGCCTTCTTGGTTGCGGGGGCAGGATTTGAACCTACGACCTCTGGGTTATGAGCCCAGCGAGCTACCGAGCTGCTCCACCCCGCGGCACAAGAAGAAACACTAGCACGGGATGCAGAGTGCATGAAATCGCGAACACGCTCTCGGGCGCGTCGCGCCCCTGGACCGTGCGTCCTACTAGAGTCGATCCGAGATAGGGGATGCGATGGCGAGTGCCGTGACGAAGTACCGGGTTGTCGTGGTCGAGGACGACCCGGATGTGGCCTTCTTCATGAAGACCATCCTGGAGAAGCGGGCCGACGCCGTCGCCCTGGCGGTCACGGATCCGTCGGTCGCTCTGGCCGAGATCGCCGCATTCGAACCCGACCTCGTCATCACGGACATCGAGATGCCGGGAAAGTCCGGTCTCGAGCTGCTGACGGAGCTGCGCACCGAGTATCCCGGGATGCCGGTGGTCGTGATGACCGCTCATGTCTCGGTCGACTACGCGGTGTCCGCGCTCCGGGCGCAGGCGGACGAGTTCCTCACCAAGCCGGTGGCCTCGGCGGAGCTCGTGGCGATCGTGAACCGGCTGGCGGCCGAAGGGCGCGTGAAGCGCGCGGCCCAGCGGCAGCAGGTCGTGCTCGCGATCGGCGCGCATCCGGACGATGTGGAGATCGGCGTCGGCGGCATCCTCGCGGCGCACCGCGAGGCCGGCAACCAGGTCGTCATCCTCACGCTCTCGCGGGGAGCACGCGGCGGCGATGCCAACAACCGTCAGCATGAGTCGCTCGCCTCGGCGGAACTCCTGGGCGCACGGCTGTTCCTGGAAGACCTCGAGGACACGCACATCTCGGCCGCCGACCCGACCGTCGGGATCATCGAGCGCGTGGTCGCCGAGGTGCAGCCGGACATCGTCTACACGCACTCGTCGCACGACCGGCATCAGGACCATCGCGCCGTCCACGCCGCCACGAACGTCGCCACCCGCTCGGTCCGCACGGTCTGCTGCTTCCAGAGCCCGTCGGCCACGATCGACTTCCGCCCCACCCGGTTCGTCCCGATCGACGGGTTCACCGAGAGTAAGCTCCAGCTCCTCGACTGCTTCCGGTCCCAGACCGAGCTGCGGACGTACCTGGAGCCGGACTTCGTCCTCGCGACCGCGCGCTACTGGTCGCGGTTCGGCGGCGGCAAGAACTGCGAGCCGCTGGAGGTGATGCGGGACACCGCGGACATCTCGATCCCCGCATCCGCTCTCCCGGCCGAGGCACGGCCGGCCGCATACCGACAGAACAGGACCGCAGAATGACCGACTCCAGAACCCGCGTGCTGGTGACCGGCGCGGGCGGCCCCGCCGGCGTCGCCGTCATCCGTTCCCTGCTGGCTCGCGACGATGTCGACGTGTTCGCAGCCGACATGGACGGCTGGGCCAGCGGGCTGTATCTGGTCCCGGAGGACCGTCGCCGGATCGTTCCCGCCGGACGCTCCGACGGGTTCGTGGATGCGCTGATCGGGATGAGCCGGGACGACGCCATCCAGGTCCTGTTCTCGACGGTCGACGTCGAGCTCCCCGGGCTGGCGGCCCGCCGGACGGAGCTGGAGGCGGTCGGGACACGACTGGCCGCGCCCTCGCACGACACGCTGGTGACGTGCCTGGACAAGTTCGCGCTGGTCCAGCGGGTCGGCACCCAGGCCGCCGTGCCCGAGACGCGGCTGCTGAACCGCGAAGGCGTCAGCGCGGACTGGACGTTCCCCGTCATCATCAAGCCGCGCAGCGGCGCAGGGTCGCGCGGCGTGCGCCTCATCGCGGACCGCGGTGAGCTGGAGGCGCTCGGCACGGACGAGAGCATCATCATCCAGGAGAACCTCCCGGGCGAGGAGTTCTCGGTGGATGTGCTGGCGGGGCTCGACGGCGAGGTCATCGCCGCCGTCCCGCGCTCCCGCGAGCGGGTGGACTCGGGGGTGTCGATCGCCGGACGCACTGTGCGCCGGCCGGAGCTCTCGGACACCGCCGCCGCCGTCGCGCGCGCCATCGGGCTGACCGGCGTGGCGAACGTCCAGCTGCGTTACAGCACGGCCGGCATCCCGGCGCTGCTGGAGGTCAACCCGCGCTTCCCGGGCGCGATGCCGCTCACCATCGCGGCGGGCGTCGATATGCCGTCGCTGCTGCTGGATCTGGTCCTCGGCCGTCCCGTCCCTTCCGCTGTCGACTTCGCCGAGCTCGCGAACGTCCGCTTCCTGGAGGACGTCTTCCTCAGCCCCGCCGACGTGCTCGTCTCCGAGAACGCGGCGCACGCCGAGGGTTTCGAGGAGTGAGCGCGACGGGAGCCGACCGGCTCTCCTCCGTGCTGCGGGGCGACCACCACGTCCACTCCACCTTCTCGGACGACGCCCGCAGCACGCTGGCCGAGAACATCGCCGCCGCGGCCGCCGCGGGCCTCGAGACCGTGCGCTTGACCGACCATGTGCGGGCGTCCACGACCTGGGTGCCCGAGTTCGTGGCGGCCGTGGCCGCCGAGCGCGTCCCGGAGGGACTCACGGTCCTGACCGGCGTCGAGGCGAAGCTGCTGGATGCGGCAGGCTCCGTCGACACACCCGAGGGCTTGGTGGTCGGTCGCGGAGGTGTCGACGCGGTCGTGATCGGCGACCATCAGTTCCCCGGGGTCGATGGTCCCTGGTCGCCCACCCGGACGCGCGAACGCCTGGCGGCGGGGCTCTCCGACGATGACGCGCTCGACCTGATGATCGAGGCGAGCATCCGGGCGATGGAGCGCACTCCGCACGCGCAGCTTGCGCACTGGTTCTCGATCCTGCCGAAGGTCGGACTCGACGAATCCCAGCTGGGCGCCCAGCGCCTGCTCGCCTGGGCCCAGGCCGCGGCCACGACCGGCACGATCGTCGAGGTGAACGAGAAGTGGGACTGCCCGGGCCCTGAGTCCATCGCCGCTCTGCTGGCGGCGGGTGCGCGTATCGTGGCCTCCACGGACAGTCACGTCGCCGCCGACGTCGGGCGCTATGAGCGGGTTCCGGCGTTGCTCGAAGCCGGCGCCCGTGCGGCGGCCGGAGAAACGGAGGAGGCGCGATGAGCCCCGTCGAACCGCCGGACGCGCTGCGTGAACGCATCGAGGAGGAACTGGAGCGGGACCGCCGCTGGGAGTTCCGGCTGCCCCTCTTCGGCGGCATCGCGATCCTGATCTGCGCGGCGATCGTCGTCGTCCGGGTGGTGTTCCTGCATGTCTGATCAGGCGGAGCGCACCCGGCGCGTGGTGATCGCGGATGACGACGACGACATCCGCGGACTGATGACCATCGCGGCGAAGCGTGCCGGTGTGGAGATCGTCGCCGCTGTCGACAACGGCCATGCGGCGCTCGAAGCCGTCCGCGGCGGCGGTGTCGATCTGGTGGTGCTGGACATCTCGATGCCCGGGATCAACGGCGTGGAGGTGGCAGAGGCGATGCGCGCCGATGAGCGGACGCAGTCCACGCTCATCCTCATGGTGTCGGCATCCGTGCAACTGCTCACCGACCACGGCGTGGTCGCCGACCGGGCGGACAGCTTCCTGGTGAAGCCCTTCAGCCCGCGGGCACTGTCCACCCGCATCCGCGAGATGCTGCAGCTGGATGCGCAGCGGGTGGAGGAGTCCGCATGACCCTCGACCGGTGGCTCAGCCGCATCCCCATCGATTCCCCGTCGCCGTTCATGAAGCAGGTGCCGACCATCGTCGGCTTCGCGATCGCCGTCCTGATCGCCCTGGTACCGAACGAGATCCCGGTCAGCAATGGCCTGCTCTTCGCCATCGGAAGTGCTGTGGTCGTCGTGGCGTCGATCTCCTCCTTCGTCATTCCGTGGAGTCGGTTCCACCCGCAGTGGGCGGTGCTCGTGCCGATCCTGTCGCTGCTGGCGATCGGGCTGCTCCGGATCGCGACCGGAGGATCCTCCTCGCCGTTCGGGGTGCTCATCCTGCTTCCGTTCGTCTGGATCGCGTCCGAAGAGGGACGGATCAACATCCTGATCTCCGCGATCGTGATCCTGCTCGTGCTGGTGACGCCGCTGCTCTTCAGCAGGCTCTCGCATTCAGGGGCGGACTTCGTCCGCGCCTTCTTCGCGCCGGTCATCTACTGCCTCGTCGCCGTCGTCATCAACGAGATCGCCCACCGGATGCGGACCCAGCTGGCCGCGGCGCGCGAGTCGAACGAGAAGCAGGAGACGCTCCTGTCCCAGGCGGTCACCGCCCAGGACGAGCTGGTGCTGAAGGAGGCGCGGCTCAAGACGGCCAACCGCCTCATCCAGAGCATCTGGAACGCCGTCACCGAGCAGTCCGTGATCGGCACCGACCTCGACGGCCTCATCGACGTCTGGAATCCGGGCGCGGAGAAGATGCTCGGCCTCACCGAGAAGCAGGTTCTCGACGGTCATCATCACGTCACCGAGTTCCACCTGCCGTCCGAGCTCGCGCAGCGGATCGAGGACATGGATGCGCGGTTCACCACGGTTGCCAGCAGCGACGAGTTCTCGGCGCTGGTGGACACGGTGCGCGCCGGCTCCGCTGACATCCGGGATTGGACCTATGTCCGTCCCGACGGCAAGCACGTCGCCGTCCAGGTCGCGGCCACGCCCCGGCTCGACGAGAACGGCCACCGCGTCGGCTTCATCTTCGTCGCGACGGATATGACCCAGGCCCGTGAGTTCGCGCGGCTGAAGGACGAGTTCGTCGGGCTCATCTCGCACGAGCTGCGCACGCCGCTCAGCTCGATCCTCGGCTACCTGGAGCTGATGCGCGACGACGAGGACGCTCCGCTGTCGGAGGAGCAGCTCCAGTACCTGAGCGTCGCAGAGCGCAACGCCCACCGGCTCCTCCGCCTCGTGGGCGACCTGCTGTTCACCGCGCAGGTGGAGTCCGGCCGCTTCCCCCTCGAGATCAAGGACGTGGAGCTCGACAGCGTCGTCTCCGCCTCCATCGAGTCCGCGCGGCCGATCGCCCGCAACGCCGGCGTGACTCTGGTGAGCGACGTGCCCGAGCAGCGTCTCGATGTGCGCGGCGACCCCGTGCGCCTGGGACAGGCGGTCGACAACCTCGTCTCCAACGCCCTCAAGTTCACCCCGGCCGGCGGGACCGTGACGGTATCCTTGCGGCCCGACGGCCCGCAGGCGGTGATCGCCGTGACGGACACCGGGATCGGGATTCCGGCGGTCGAGCTCGGCCGCCTCTCGCAGCGCTTCTTCCGCGCCTCCACCGCGACCCGCAATGCGGTGCCGGGCGTGGGGCTCGGCCTCACGATCACGAAGGCGATCGTGACCGCGCACGGCGGCCGCCTCGACATCGCCAGCGAGGAGGGCGTCGGCACCTCCATCAGCATCGTCCTGCCGGTGGAGACGCCCCAGCCGGTGACCGAAGCGCTTCCGCAGGCGGAGCTGGCGCCGTGACCGACCGGCCGGCGGAACTGACGATCGACGAACGCACGGTCGCCGTCGCCGTGGCGCAGTTCGCTCCGGGAGAGGACCGCATCCACAACCGGGATGTGGTGGCCGGCCTGATCGCGGTCGGCGCCTCCCGGGGTGCGCGGCTGGTGGTCCTGCCGGAGTACTCGTCGTACTTCACCGACCCGCTCGGGCCCTCGTTCGCCCGTAACGCGGAGACGCTCGACGGCGACTTCGTCACCGCGCTCGCTGCGACGGCGCAGGAGCATCAGGTCTTCGTCGTGGCGGGGCTCGTGGAGCGGACGGACGCGCCGCGCAAGTTCTCGAACACGCTGGTCGCGGTCGCGCCCTCCGGGGATGTCGTGGCGACGTACCGCAAGCAGCATCTGTACGACGCGTTCGGG
This sequence comes from Leifsonia sp., assembly GCA_051962155.1. Classification (GTDB taxonomy): domain Bacteria; phylum Actinomycetota; class Actinomycetes; order Actinomycetales; family Microbacteriaceae; genus Leifsonia. The sequence goes on from JBQCCO010000120.1 coordinate 17,655, forward strand.
GCGCAGGAGTCCGAGTGGGTCGTCCCGGGCGACCTGGACGAGCCGCAGACGTTCGAGGTGGACGGGATCGTCATCGGGCTGCAGACCTGCTACGACCTGCGCTTCCCGGAGGTGACGCGCCGTCTCGCCGACGCGGGGGCCGACCTCGTGGCCGTGCCGGCCGAGTGGGTGCGCGGACCGCTGAAAGAGTTCCACTGGACCACTCTGTTGGCGGCCCGTGCGATCGAGAACACGCTGTACGTCGCGGCGGCCGACCATCCGCCGGCGATCGGAGTCGGCGCGAGCGCCATCGTCGACCCGATGGGCGTCACGATCGCCGGCCTCGCCGACACGACGGGCGTCGCGGTCGCCGAGGTCTCGAGCGCCCGCGTGCGGTCCGTCCGCGACCGGAATCCGGCGCTGCGCCTGCGCCGCTACCGCGTCACTCCTCTGTAGTCGCGGACCGGCGTCAGCGGGGGAGCGCCGCCAGTCGCCGCGCCGCCTCCTCCAGCACGTCGATGCGCTTGCAGAAGGCGAACCGGACGAGGGATGCGGTGCGCGCGGCGTACTCGCCCCGGCTGAACGCGCCCAGCGGCACCGCCACCACGCCCGCGAGGTCGGGCAGCCTGCGGCACAGCTCGACCGCATCCGGGAAGCCGAGCGGCGCAGCGTCCGCGACGACGAAGTACGTGCCGTCGGAGGGGAACACGTCGAACCTCGCCGCGCGAAGACCGTCGGAGAGCACATCCCGCTTGTGGGCGAGGGCCTGCGCGATGCCCGTGAAGTAGGCGTCGGGGAGCCGGAGCCCGGCGGCGATGGCGGGCTGGAACGGCGCGCCGTTGACGTAGGTCAGGAACTGCTTCACGGCGAGCACGGCCGTGACGAGCTCGGGAGGGGCCGTCAGCCAGCCGACCTTCCATCCCGTCGTGTTGAAGGTCTTGCCGCCCGAGGAGATCGACACGGTCCGCTCGCGGGCGCCCGCCAGGGTCTCGATGGGGATGTGCTCGGGCCCGAACGTCAGGTGCTCGTAGACCGAGTCGGTGACGATGACCGCATCGTGCCGCTCGGCGAGCTCCACGATCGCGGTCAGCGTCGCCCGGTCGAGCACCGAGCCGGTCGGATTGTGCGGGGTGTTGACGAGGATGACGCGCGTGCGGTCGGTCACCGTCTCGCGCAGCCGGTCGAGATCGGGAAGGAACCCGGGAGGCTCGAGGGGAACCGTCCGGTGCACTCCGCCGGCGAGGGAGATGATGGCGCCGTACTCGTCGTAGTACGGCTCGAAGGTGACGACCTCGTCGCCCGCCTCGAGCAGCGCGAGGAGGGTGGCCGCGATCGCTTCGGTGGCGCCTGCCGTGATCAGCACCTCCCGATCGGGGTCGACCTCCAGGCCGTAGAAGCGACGCTGATGCTCGGCGACCGCCTGACGCAGCTGCGGGATGCCGGTGCCGGGCGGGTACTGATTCGCACCGTCCCGGATCGCCGCGACCGCGGCCTCGAGCACCTCGGCCGGTCCGTCCTCGTCGGGGAACCCCTGGCCGAGGTTGATGGCACCCGTTCGCACGGCCAGTGCGCTCATCTCGGCGAAGATCGTCGGACGGACCGAACCGTCGGTCCCGAGCAGTCCGGCACCCGCTGCAGCGCGCCGCCAGCCTCCTGAAATCGTCATGCATCCACGGTACGGCCTTACTCGCATCCAACCCATCGGATACGTTGTGGAGAGTCATCGAGACGCAGAAGGTGCCCCACAGCATCGGCAAATAGAACGCTCAGGTTCGCGTCACAAGCTGTCTGTGCTTGGAAGGAGCAAACCATGACCGACACCCCCAACACCCCGGAGCCCGCGAAGCCCGCGCACGACACCGACGCGGTCGTGGATGCTGCCGGTACCGAGCAGACTCCCGTCTCGCCGAACGCCGAGACGCCCCGTGCCGAGGGTTCGGAGACAGCCCGCGACGAGACGGACGCACAGCCGACCGCCGTGCAGCCGACGGTGCCGCAGCCGTCCGTCCCGGCGCAGCACACGCAGCCGACGCAGCCCGTCCACCCGCAGCCCTATGGCCAGCAGCAGCCCTACGGTCAGCAGCAGTACGGCCAGCAGCAGCCCTACGGGCAGCAGGGTCAGCAGGGTCAGCAGCCGCACTACGGCACCGGTGCCTTCGGTCAGCCCGCCGGCTACGGACAGCAGGGCTACGCCCCCAACGGGCACCAGCAGGGCTACGCCACTGCGCCCGGCGCCGCGCACCCCGGTGCGTCGACGACGTCCACCGGCAAGCCGGCCAAGCGCACGAACACCGGCCTGATCATCGCCACCCTCGCCATCGGCGCGCTGGTCGGCGGCGTCGCGGGAGCCGGAGCAGGCATCGGCATCTACGCCGCCACCGACGCGGGCATTGCGGCGATCAAGACCGTCGCCGGGCCCCAGAACATCACCGTCAACGACTCCAACAACGCCAGCACCGTGACCGCCGTCGCGGCGAAGGCGTCCCCGAGCGTCGTGACCATCTCGGTCAGCGCGTCGAGCTCCGGCGGCACCGGCTCGGGCATCGTCCTCACGTCCGACGGCTACGTCCTCACCAACACGCACGTCGTCACCCTCGACGGTCAGTCCTCCAACGTGAGCGTCTCGGTCACGGACAACAACGGCAAGATCTACACCGCCAAGATCATCGGAACCGACCCAACCACCGACCTGGCGGTGATCAAGCTGGACAACGCCTCCGGCATGACACCGATGACCTGGGGCGACTCGGGCAAGCTGAACGTAGGCAGCACCACTGTCGCCATCGGCGCTCCGCTCGGGCTCTCCGGCACTGTGACCGATGGCATCGTCAGCGCCCTGAACCGCAGCATCAGCATCGCCTCCTCCGCGGTGCCGAAGGACAACTCCAACAGCGGCGGCGGCAGCCAGAACCCGTTCAACTTCGACTTCCCCGGCCAGGGCGGTCAACAGCAGCAGCAGCAGAGCACCGGCACGATCTCGCTTCCCGTGATCCAGACCGACGCCTCCATCAACCCGGGCAACTCGGGCGGCGCGCTGCTGAACAGCAAGGGCGAGCTGGTGGGCATCAACGTGGCGATCGCGAGCGCCGGCGGCTCGAGCTCGGACGGCTCGCAGTCGGGCAGCATCGGAGTCGGCTTCGCCATCCCGTCGGACCTCGCCAAGCGGATCTCCGACGAGATCATCAAGAACGGATCGGCGACCCACGGCCTCCTGGGCGCCTCGGTCGGCGATGCGAGCAACGAGAACAAGGCGACGACGGTCGGTGCGATCGTCAAGAGCGTGACCGCGGGCGGAGCGGCGGCCAATGCGGGACTGAAGGCCGGCGACGTCGTGGTGAACTTCAACAACACCCCGATCACGAACGCCACGGATCTGACCGCGCAGGTCCGCGCTCAGGCCGCGGGCGCGAAGGTCGACCTGACCTACATCCGCAGCGGCCAGACCAAGAGCGCCACGGTCACGTTGGGCTCCCTTCCCGCCCAGTGACCCCGGCGCAGTGACCCGGCCCGGTGACCCGGCGCCAGCACGAAGGGCCGTCCCTCGGGGCGGCCCTTCCTGCGTGCGGGGCTCCCCGGAATGCGTGGATGCCCGGCTGATAGGCTCGACGCCGACCCGCTACACCGAAGGATCAGATGCCGGACGACACCGTGAACACCCTCCCGGGTGTGTCGTACGTGATGCCCGTGCTCAACGAGGTGACCCACGTGCGGGCCGCTGTCGATAGCCTCCTGGCGCAGGACTACGCCGGGCCGCACGAAGTGACGATCGCGCTGGGGCCGAGCATCGACGGCACGACCGAGCTGGTGTCGGAGCTCGCTGCGCTCAATGACCGCATCCGGGTCGTGGACAACATCGTCGGCTCCACCCCGGCGGGCCTCAACCTGGCCATCCGGGAGTCGCAGTACCCCATCGTGATCCGGGTGGACGCGCACAGCGTCCTGCCGCCCGACTACGCACGGATCGCCGTCGAGACGATGCTCGAGACCGGCGCGGACAATGTCGGCGGGCTGATGGATGCCCAGGGCACGACGGACTTCGAGCGTGCCGTTGCGCGCGCCTACGGAAGTCGCGTCGGTCTGGGCGGCACGAAACTCCACGTCGGCGGGGAGGCGGGTCCGGCCGAGACCGTCTACCTCGGCGTGTTCCGCCGCGACCGCCTCCTCGAGGTCGGGCTCTTCGACGAGGAGATCAAGCGCGGCCAGGACTGGGAGCTCAACCGCCGGCTGCGCACCGCCGGGGGCACGGTGTGGTTCACCCCCCGGCTCAAAGTGACGTACCGCCCGCGGCCCAACCTCTACCGCTTGGCCCGCCAGTTCTTCTCGACCGGCATCTGGCGCGGCGAACTCGCCCGGCGCTTCCCGGCCTCCAATGGCCTGCGCTACTTCGCGCCGCCGGTCATGGTGCTCGGCGTGGCGATCGGGACGCTGCTCGGCGTCGCCGGCATCGTCCAGGCGCTCCTGGGCGGAGCGCCCTGGCTGCTGTGGGGCTTCGCGATCCCGGCGCTGTATGTGGCGCTCGTCCTGGTCTCCGCCGTGCTGTGGGGTCGCCGCGACGGATTCCGTCCGTTCCTGTGGTTTCTCGTAGTCTTGCCGTGCATCCACTTCAGCTGGGGGATCGGCTTCATCCTCGGCTTCCTCTCGCTCACCCGCAACATCACCGCCCACACCGGAAGGTAGGCATGACCGCACCCGGAGCTGCGTCCCACGGCGCCCATCCCTCCTCGATCGCCGAGCTGAGGGCCGTCGCGCAGCCTCCCGAGGTGCGTGGACGCCGCAACGCCGAGCACTGGACGGCGTCGCTCTACCTCCGCAACCTCTCGCCGTACGTCACCTGGGTCCTGCTGAAGACGTCCATCTCGGCCAACGGCGTCACCGGGCTGATGATCCTGGTCGGATGGGCCACCGCGGCATCCCTGCTCATCCCGGGGATCGCGGGGGCCGCCGTGGCGCTCGTCCTCGGCCAGCTGCAGATGCTCATCGACTGCTGCGACGGAGAGGTGGCCCGCTGGCGCGGCACGTCGTCGCCTGCGGGCATCTTCCTGGACAACGTCGGCCACTACACGACGGAGACGCTGATCGCGATCGTGCTCGGCATCCGGGCG
>JBQCCO010000121.1:0-2487 GCA_051962155.1 Leifsonia sp.
ACAAAAATAAATTAATTAGAGGAATATATTAATCCTCTCCTTTTTGTGTTTTTTTTTTTCTTTTTACCTGTTTTGGGGTGGGGTGTTTAACTCCCCCCCCCCCCCGGCCCCTCACCTTCCGACAGAGCTTCCGGAGGCACACATGTCAACGTCGAACGTCGTCGCCCCCTCATCCACCACGACAGGCACGAGCGGCCGACCGCCGCTCCGCGCGGGCGCCAAACGCCAGCGTGCCCAGCAGAGCCGCTGGGCCCTCTACCTCATCCTCCCGACCCTGGTCCTTCTGGCCGTGGTCATCGGCTACCCGGTCGTCTCGGCGATCGTGATGTCCTTCCAGAAGGATGCCGGCCTCGACCCGGCGACCGGCCTGTTCGTGCAGGGCGGATTCGCGGGCTTCCAGAACTACGCCCACTGGCTGTTCCAGCAGTGCATGGGGCCCAACGGCAGCACGATCTCCTGCCCGCCCGGCAACCTCGGGTCGGGCTTCTGGAACGCGGTCTTCGTCACCTTCTTCTTCACCGTGACGACGGTCATCCTGGAGACCGGCCTCGGCCTCTGGTTCGCGCTGATCATGAACCGTGCGTTCCGCGGACGCGGTTTCGTGCGCGCCGCGATCCTGATCCCCTGGGCCATCCCGACCGCTGTGACCGCGAAGCTGTGGTTCTTCATCTTCTCGTTCGCCGGCGTCGCCAACGCCATCCTCTCCACCCACATCCTGTGGACCTCCGACGAGTGGGCGTCCCGGTTCGCGGTCATCATCGCCGACACCTGGAAGACCACGCCGTTCATGGCGTTGCTGATCCTCGCGGGACTGCAGATCATCCCGGAGGACGTGTACGAGGCCGCCAAGGTCGACGGCGCCTCCACCTGGCAGCGGTTCTGGCGGGTGACCATGCCGTTGCTGAAACCGGCGCTGATGGTCGCCATCCTGTTCCGCGTGCTCGACGCGCTCCGCATCTACGACCTGCCGCAGATCCTCACCGGCGGTGGAGGCGGAACCGGCCATGCCACGACCACCCTGTCCATCCTGGTGGTCGATCAGATCAGGCAAGGCTTCAACAGCGCGGCCGCACTGTCCACTATCACGTTCATCATCATCTTCCTGATCGCGTTCATCTTCGTCCGGATCCTCGGGACGAACGTGGTCCGAACACAGGAGACGCAACAGAAGGGGGCGAAGTGATGACCACCGTCGCCGGGCCTGCAACGGCCACCGCCGAGGCGGGCGCGCTGCCCCGCACGCGCAACCGCAACCGCTCCCACTCCCGGATCCGCAACGCCGGCATCCGCACGGGCGTCCAGGCGATCGTGATCGTGCTCTGGTGCCTGCTGCCGTTCTACTGGATGATCGTGACGTCGTTCCGCGATGTCGGCTTCACGAACGACAACACGCCCTGGTTCACGCACGTCACCTGGGACAACTACGTCACGGCCCTCTCCACCAACCTCGGCAACCATCTGGGCCAGGCGCTGCTGAACTCACTGTTCATCGGCATCTGCGTGACCGTCATCTCGCTCGTGGTCGGCATCTTCGCCTCGTACGCGCTCGCCCGGCTCGACTTCCGATTCAAGGGGATCGTGCTCGGTGTCATCCTGGCCGCCTCGATGTTCCCGGGCGTCGCGCTCATCACGCCGCTGTTCCAGCTGTTCACGAACATCGGCTGGATGGGGACCTACCAGGCGCTGATCATCCCGGAGATCTCCTTCGCCCTGCCGCTGACGGTGTACACGCTGAACTCGTTCTTCCGCGAGATGCCGTGGGACCTGGAAGAGGCGGCACGGATCGACGGCTGCACCCAGGCGCAGGCGTTCCGGAAGATCATCCTGCCGCTGGCGGCCCCGGCCGTGTTCACGACGGCGATCCTGGCGTTCATCTCCTCGTGGAACGAGTTCCTGATCTCCAGCCAGCTCTCCAGCGACGCGACGCAGCCCGTGACGGTGGCCATCGCCTCCTTCACCGGCAGCCAGCCGCACCAGGAGCCCTACACCGCGATCATGGCGGCGGGCACCATCGTCACGGTGCCGCTGATCATCCTGGTGCTGATCTTCCAGCGCCGCATCGTCGCGGGCCTCACGGCCGGCGGAGTGAAGGGCTGATCGGATGCGCTGGAGCGATCCGCGGGAGACGACCGATGTGGGCATCGGCTTCGTCGGGTTCTTCGCGTTCGCGTTCCTCGTCATCACCATCGTCTGCGAGCTGACCGGGCAACCGGCACTCGGGTGGGCGATCACACTGCTGGTTCTCGTGCTCGCCCTCGTCGGTCTCCTGCAGCGGCGCCGCCGCATCCTGGCGCAGCGGGAGGCCGACGAGGAGCGCCGCGCGCACCAGGACTCCTGAAGCAGGAGGCGCATCGTGGCAGGTATCGAGGAGGTGGCGCGCGCCCCCCGGGGCGCGACCGCCCCCCACAAGCAGGCACAACGCGGGCTGCCGCACCAGAAACACACAAACCCAGCGGCGGGTCGTCTGGCCGCTGACTAGATCGGCTA
>JBQCCO010000122.1:0-3707 GCA_051962155.1 Leifsonia sp.
TGGAGAACGCGTAGCCACGGTCGGGCGTGACGTTCACCTCGACCGCGGCGTCGTCGAGCCCGAGCAGCGCGACCGCGTCCGTGCCGACCTCCGGATCGAGACCGAGGGTGCTCAGGCGCAGGATGCCGTCGTGTTCCTCGCCCAGCCCGAGCTCGCGTGCGGAGGCGATCATGCCGTCCGAGACGTGGCCGTACGTCTTACGCGCGGCGATGGGGAACGGACCGGGCAGCACGGCGCCGGGCAGCGTCACCACGACCTTGTCCCCGGCGAAGAAGTTGCGGGCGCCGCAGACGATCCCGCGCACGTCTGCACCGCCGTCCGCTGCGCTCCGGCCCTCGGGCGCGACGCGCACCTGGCACCAGCGGATGGTCTTGCCGTTGCTCTGCGGCTCCTCCTCGAACTCCAGGACCTGGCCGACGACGACCGGTCCGGAGATCTCGAAGGTGTGGACGTCCTCCTCCTCCAGTCCCACGGAGACGAGGGCGGCGTGCACCTCCTCCGGGGTGGTGCCGGGCTCCAGGTCGACGAACTCGCCGAGCCAACTCAGAGGGACGCGCATCAGACCACCATTCCGAACTGCTGGGAGAACCGGACATCGCCCTCGGCCATGTCACGCATGTCCTGGACGTCGTTGCGGAACATCAGGGCCCGCTCCACGCCCATCCCGAACGCGAACCCGGAGTAGACGTCGGGATCGATGCCCGCGGAGCGCAAGACGTTCGGGTTGACCATGCCGCAGCCGCCCCACTCGATCCAGCGTGCACCGCCCTTGAAGGTGGGATGCCAGAGGTCGAGCTCGGCGCTCGGCTCGGTGAAGGGGAAGTAGTTGGGACGCAGGCGCACGCGCGCCTCGTCGCCGAACAGCGTCTTGACGAAGTGGTCGAGCGTGCCGCGCAGGTGCGCCATGGTCAGGCCCTTGTCGACCGCGATGCCCTCGGTCTGATGGAACACCGGGAGGTGCGTCGCGTCGAACTCGTCCGTGCGGAAGACGCGGCCGGGCGCGATCCGGTACACCGGGAGGTCGTCACCCAGCAGAGCGCGCAGCTGCACCGGCGAGGTATGCGTCCGCAGGACGAGGTGCGCATCCGTGGGCTCCACGAAGAAGGTGTCCTGCATCGCCCGGGCCGGGTGGTCGGCGTCGAAGTTCAGCGCGTCGAAGTTGTACCACTCGCTCTCGAGCTCCGGCCCTTCGGCCAGCTCCCAGCCCATCCCGACGAAGACGTCGGCGATCCGCTCCTGGAGCAGGCTCAGCGGGTGCCGTGCACCCGGCGTCCAGCGCGATGGCAGAGCCGTCACGTCGACGGTCTCGGCAGCGAGCTGGGCCGCCTCCTCCGCCGCGGCGATCTCGGCCTCCCTGGCCGTGAATGCCTGGGCCACGCGAGCCCGCGCGCCGCCGACCAGCTTGCCGGCAGCGGCCTTCTGGTCGCCGGGGAGCGAGCGGATGCCGGCGTTCAGCCGGGCGAGGGGCGAACCTTCTGCCGTGTGGTCGTGGCGCACCGTCTTCAGCGCGGCCGAATCGGCGGCGGCATCGATCGCGGCGAGAGCGGCCGTGACGGCCGCTTCGACCGCGGATTCGGTGATCTGCGTGGAATCTGACACGGTCACCCAGTCTAGTCGGGGAGCATCGCGCATCCCGGTCCCGGCCAGCGCCTGTGGACAACCGCCGGGCTGTGCGCAGGGCGGGTCAGGAACGCTGTGCGAAGGCCGACTCGTACAGGCAGACGGAGGCCGCGGTTGCGAGGTTCATGGACTCGGCCCGGCCATAGATCGGGACCGTCACGACCCGATCCACCAGCTCGAGCAGTTCGTCGGCGAGTCCGCGCGCCTCGTTGCCGAAGACCCAGGCGGTCGGGCGTGCCAGCTCGCCATCGCGACGCGCCGAGAGGAGATCCTCGCCCTTGACGTCAGCGGCGAGCACCTGCAGGCCGGCGGTGTGGGCGCGGCCGACGACGTCGGCGAGGTCGGCACCGACCGCGACCGGCAGGTGGAAGAGGGACCCGGTGGTCGAGCGGACGACCTTCGGGTTGTAGAGGTCGACCGTGCGGCCGCTCAGTACGACCGCGTCCGCGCCGGCGGAGTCGGCGGCGCGGATGATCGTGCCGGCGTTGCCGGGATCTCGCACCTCCTCCAGCACGGCGACGAGGCGCGGCGCGCCGGCGAAGATGTCGCGGACGGAGGTCGGGAACTGCCGCGCGACCGCGACGAAGCCTTGCGGAGTGACGGTGTCGGCCATCGCATCCAGCACGTGCTCTGAGACGAACTCGACCTCGAGCTGCGCCTCCGCTGCGGCACGGGCGATCTCGGGGTAGCGCTCGAGAGCGGTCGGCGTGGCGAAGAGGTCCACCATCAGCTCGGGCCGGAAGGACAGCGCCTCCGTGACGGCCTGCGGCCCTTCGAGGAGGAAGAGCCCGGTCTCCGCGCGTGCTGCGCGTTTGGCGAGCTTGGCGACGGCCCTGACGCGCGGCGAGCGCGGGTTGTCCAGCATGTCACCAGCTTAGGGGTCAGGATTCGTCACGAATGTCCCCTCCAGCACAGCCCAGGGCGACATTCGTCGCGAATGTCCCTTCGGCGGCGCTGCCCCCACGAAACGACGAACGGCCCGGTCGAGGTGACTCGACCGGGCCGTTCTGACGATGGGGTTACGCCGCGGCGTCCGCCTTCGGGGCCGACGTGTCCGCCGGCAGCGCCTTCTTGGCCGTCTCGACGAGCGCCGCGAAGGTCGCGGGCTCGGTGATGGCCAGGTCGGCGAGGATGCGACGGTCGACCTCGACACCCGCGAGGCCGAGGCCCTGGATGAAGCGGTTGTACGTCAGGCCGTTCGCACGCGAGGCGGCGTTGATCCGCTGGATCCAGAGGCGGCGGAAGTCGCCCTTCTTCTGGCGGCGGTCACGGTACGCGTAGACGAGGGAGTGGGTGACCTGCTCCTTCGCCTTGCGGTAGAGGCGCGACCGCTGGCCGCGGTAGCCCTCTGCGCGCTCGAGGATGACCCGACGCTTCTTGTGGGCGTTTACCGCCCTCTTCACTCTTGCCATTAGTCGATTTCCTTCTACTGATTAACAAAGTCTGCGAGTGTCGAGTCGTTACTTGCCGAGCATCCGGCGGATGACCTTGGCGTCCACCTCGGGGACGACCTGGTCCTGGTTCAGCCGGCGCGTACGGCGGCTGGACTTGAGCTCCAGGTGGTGGCGCATGCCGGCCTGCTGCTTCATGACCTTGCCGCTGCCGGTGATCTTGAATCGCTTCTTGGCGCCGGAGTGGCTCTTCTGCTTGGGCATTACTTCTCCTCGTTCGTCGCCTGGGCGGGCGAACTCTCATCGGACTGAGCAGCGTCGTCTGTCTCAGCAACCGCATCGTGGTCGCGCCCCTGGGCGCGCGCCTTGGTAGCGGCACGTTGTGCGTTGGCCTCGGCCTTGGCCTCGGACTTGTTCTTGAGCGGACTGATGATCATCACCATGTTGCGCCCGTCGATCGTGGGGTTGGACTCCACGGTCCCGAGCTCGGCGACATCCTCCGCGAAGCGCTGCAGCAGGCGCACGCCCTGCTCCGGACGCGACTGCTCGCGGCCCCGGAAGAGGATCATGGCCTTCACCTTGTCGCCGGCCTTCAGGAAGCCTTCGGCGCGCTTGCGCTTGGTCTCGTAGTCGTGCTTGTCGATCTTGAGGCGGAAACGGACCTCTTTGAGGATCGTGTTCGCCTGGTTGCGCCGG
>JBQCCO010000123.1:0-14839 GCA_051962155.1 Leifsonia sp.
CTGGTTGACGTAGGGCTGGCCCACGCGGGTCGCCTGCTCGGCGATCGCCTGCTGGGCCTGCTTCTTGGTGCCGACGAAGAGGATGGTGCCGCCGTGGGCGACGGTCTCGCGGACGAAGTCGTACGTCTTGTCGATGTACGCCAGCGACTGCTGGAGGTCGATGATGTAGCTGCCCGAGCGCTCGGTGAGGATGAAGCGCTTCATCTTCGGGTTCCAGCGGCGGGTCTGGTGTCCGAAGTGGACGCCGCTGTCGAGCAGCTGGCGCATGGTGACGACGGCCATTGCCGTTCTCCTTTTGTTGCGGTTGTCTGCGACGGCCGGCGGCCGCCACTCCTGGTGCCCCGCGCGCATCCGCATCCCTCCGCTCGCACGACTGCCGCCGTGAGAATGGATGGGAGACCGGTGGATGCGCGCCCCACCCCGACCAGCTGAACCGGCAGGGCGTTCGGGCACGCGTAGTCACTCCGATCAGCGGAGTGCTTCAGACATCGTAGCAGGAAGCCGGACTAGGCCGAGTCCCCGCTGGAGCGCACCTGGACGCCGCGCGCGCGACCGCCCGCCTCGCGGAACAGGGTCTCGGCGTGCTCCAGCGCCATCCCGTTCGTCTCCGGGATCTTGAAGAACACGAAGAAGAACGACAGCGCGGCGAAGACGGCGTACATGCCGTACGTGAACGGAAGAGAGAAGTCGGACATGGCAGGGAAGGAGACCGTCACGAGGAAGTTCGCCACCCACTGCGCGGCGGCCGCGACCCCCAGCGCCTTCCCGCGGATCCGGGTCGGGAAGATCTCTCCCAGCAGCACCCAGACCAGCGGTCCCCATGAGGCGCCGAAGCAGACGACGAACACATTGGCCGCGACCAAGGCGATCGGCCCCCAGGGGCTCGGGAGGGACACCGCTCCCCCGTGCTTGACGGCGAACGCGAACGACAGGGCCATGACGCCGAGCGAGAGCGCCATCCCGACGGAGCCGGTGAGCAGGATCGGCCTCCGGCCCACGCGGTCCACCAGGAGGATCGCCACGATCGTGACCAGCACGTTGGTGATGGAGGTGATCACGGTGATGAGGAGCGAATTGCTCTCGGTGAACCCCACCGCCCGCCAGAGGGTCGTGGAGTAGTAGAAGATCACGTTGATGCCGACGAACTGCTGGAACACCGACAGGATGATCCCGATCCAGACGATCGGCTTGAGGCCGAGCCGGTTTCCGGCGAGTGTGGCCTTCGCGCCCTCCTTGTCCTCCTCGATGGCGCGCTGGATGTCCCCGATCTGCCGGTCGACGTCGTCCTCCGGCACCAGGGTCGTGAAGATGCGGCGGGCCTCGTCGCGACGGCCCGTGGCGAGCAGGAACCGCGGAGACTCGGGCAGCGTCAACGCGAGGATGCCGTAGACGACCGACGGGATGACGCCCACCAGGAACATCCACCTCCAGGCCTCGAGCCCGAGCCACAGCTGATCGTCGGCGGAGCCCGCCACGCCGGCGAGGAGCGCGTCGGAGAGCAGCGCCACGAAGATTCCGACGGTGATCGCGAGCTGCTGCAACGAGGCCAGACGGCCGCGCGACTGCCTCGGCGAGATCTCCGCGATGTAGGCGGGCGCGACGACAGAGGCGATCCCGATCCCCAGACCGCCGACGATGCGCCAGAAGCCCAGATCCCAGGCCGAGAACGCGAGACCGGCACCGATGGAGCTGGCCAGGAAGAGGACCGCGCCCATCAGCATGACCCGCAGGCGTCCCCAGCGATCGGCGAGCCGTCCGGCGGCGAAAGCACCGACAGCGCAGCCCAGGAGGGCGATCGCGACGATGAAGCCGGTGACGACGGCGTTCAGCGCGAAGTTGTGCTGCACCGAGTTGACCGCGCCGTTGATGACGGACGAGTCGAAGCCGAACAGGAATCCGCCGACGGCCGCGGCGATCGCGAGTCCCGTGACCCTCCTCCGCATCGCCGGGGTCGGCCGTGGTGCGTTGTCGTCCGTCGTTACGGTCGCGTTCCTGCTCTCGTCAGCCATGTCATCCTCTTCACGTCGCGCCCCCGCATCTCGCGGTGCCCGGTGGGGGCGCCGCCCGGGGCAGACGTCACGGTACGCCCCGAATTCGCACCGGAGAAGCGCCGGGGTGTCGGGGTGGCGTGGTGCTCACAGGGCGCCGGATGCGGGAGTTGTCCACGGACTCTGGGCGAGGCGGTCGTTCGATGCCGATGCGGAGGCAGGCTGGTCGAATCGGGCGTTGCCACGCGGGAGCGGGCGATTCGGTGGAAGGAAGGGGGCCGCGATGCGGCTGACGAGAGTGCTGGAGCGTGCCTCAGGCCGGGCTGCGGGCGGGGTGTTGTCCTTCATCCTCCTCGTGCTGTCGGCCGTGGGGACGCCTGCGGGCGCGGCGGCGGAATGGCGAGACGCTGGGGCGGCCGCACTGGTCAGCACCGCCTCCCTCAGCTCAGTCGAGTCGCCGGACGCGGGACCGCGATGGGAGTGGCCGCTGGCATCGCATTCGCTGACCGCTCCCTACGCCGCCCCTGCCACCCGGTACGCGGCAGGGCATCGCGGCATCGATCTGTCCGCCGTCACGGGCACGCCGGTGAGTGCGCCGGACGATGCGGTGGTGCGCTTCTCCGGCGTCGTCGTCGATCGGCCGGTGCTGACCTTGGATCACGGCGGCGGCATCCTCTCGAGCTACGAGCCGGTCGCAACGGAGCTGCCGATGGGCACCGCGGTCGCACGGGGCTCCGTCGTGGGCGCCGTCGCAGGCGGCGGTCACTGCCAGGCGGCGTGCCTGCACGTCGGCGTGCGAGTGGACGGCGAGTACGTCTCACCACTGCTCTTCTTCTCTCGGGTGCCGCCGGCGATCCTCCTCCCCCTCGGAAATCGATGAGGAGGCGTCACGCCCGCGGGTGCGCCAGACGGTAGGCCTCCTTGAGGCGTTCGGTGGAGACGTGGGTGTAGATCTGCGTGGTGCCGAGGCTCGCGTGCCCGAGGAGCTCCTGCACGGCACGGAGATCGGCTCCGCCGTCGAGGAGGTGCGTGGCGGAGGTGTGGCGGAGGGCGTGGGGTCCGGAGGGACCGCGCCCGGGGATATCGGCCAGGAGTCCGGCCACCAGCTGATAGACCGCGCGGGTTCCCAGTCGCGCTCCCCGGGTTCCGAGGAACAGGGCAGGACCCGATGCCGGCACAGCGAACCGCGGCCGCCCCTCGCGCAGCCACGTGCGGAGGGCTCGCAACGCCGGGACTCCGAACGGGACCACGCGTTCCTTCGATCCTTTGCCGATCACGCGCACCGTCAGGCGATCGAGGTCGACGTCGTCGACGTCGAGGCCGGTGAGCTCGGAAACGCGGATCCCCGCCGCATACAGGAGTTCGATCACGGCCACATCCCGCACCGATTCCGGGTCACCGTCGTCTGCCCGCGCGGCCAGCGACTCCAGGATGCCGTCCATCTGCTCGCGGGTGATCACCCGAGGGAGGGTCTTGTCCGCCTTCGGCGCCCGGAGCCGCGCGGCGGCATCCACGGACTCGCCGGTCCCACCGGTCGCGCCGGCGACGCGTGCCAGCCAGGCGCTGAATCCCCGCGCCGATGCCGAGCGACGGGCGAGCGTCGCCTTGGCCAGTCCCCGCTGGGAGCCCTCCCACAGCCAGTCGCGGTACAGGTCGAGCGTGAGTCCTGCGGCAGTATCCACGCCGCGTTCCCCCGCGAACGCGGCGAGCGCCGCCAGGTCGGCCCGGTATGCGCGGATCGTCTGAGGCGAGTACCCCCGCTCCACCCGCAGATGACTCTCGTACTGCTCGATGGCGGACGACAGATTCACCTCTTCAGCTTCGCCCCGCCCGTCGTCCTTATCCGTCAGCGACGCGCCCGGAGGACCGGGCGCAGTGCTACTGGTGATGAAGACCTCCCATCGCGCGTAGTTACGCGCTCAGCCGCGGATAGTCCGTGTAGCCTTCTGCGCCGGCGCCATAGAACGTGGCCGGCTGGGGCTCGTTCTCGGGATGCGCGCCCTTCCAACGCTCCACCAGGTCCGGGTTCGCGATGGCGAGCCGGCCGACCGCGACGGCGTCGGCGTGCGCGCCTTCGACCAGAGCGATCGCCTCGTCGCGGGTGGTGAGACCGCCGAATCCGCTGTTGACGATGAACGGGCCGTTGAACCGCTCGCGCAGCTCCTGCACGAGCTCGCCCGCCGGATCGGCGTGCAGAACGCTCACGTAGGCGAGACCCAGCGGCGCGATCCCGTCGATGACAGCGTCGTAGGTCGCCTTCGCATCGTCGAAGTCCTCTTCGAGGGCGCCCTGGATGTTGTGCATCGGCGAGAGACGGATGCCCACCCGCCCGGCGCCGACCGCTTCCGCGACAGCGGTTGTCACTTCGACGACGAATCGGGCGCGGGCTTCCGGCGACTGCCCGTACGCATCCTCACGCTGATTCGAAGCCGGTGAGAGGAACTGGTGCAGCAGGTAGCCGTTGGCGCCGTGCAACTCGACCCCGTCGAGGCCCGCCGCGATGGCGTTCTTCGCCGCCGTCACGAATTGTTCCCGCACGGTCGCGAGCTCGTCGGTCGACAGTGCGTGCGGCACCGGGAAGGCCACCCTGCCGTTCGGTCCGTGCGTCGAACCGTCGATGGCGATGGCGCTCGGGGCGACGATGCGGTCCGTCCCGGTGATATCGGTGTGCGACACACGACCGCCGTGCATGAGCTGCATGACGATGCGTCCACCCTTGGCGTGCACGGCGTCGGCGACTGCACGCCAGCCTTCGATCTGCTCCTCGGTGACGATCCCCGGCTGACCGGGGTATGACCGGGACTCGTGACTCGGGTACGTACCCTCGCTGATGATCATGCCGACGCTCGCCCGCTGTGCGTAGTGCTCCGCCACCAGGGGTCCCGGAACACCGAACGCACCGGAACGCGTCCGGGTCAGCGGCGCCATGACGACGCGGTTGGGCAGGTGCAGATCGCCAAGGGAGACGGGCGAGAACAAATCCA
The DNA here is from genome assembly GCA_051962155.1 of Leifsonia sp. Lineage (GTDB taxonomy): Bacteria > Actinomycetota > Actinomycetes > Actinomycetales > Microbacteriaceae > Leifsonia. Next base: position 4,973 of record JBQCCO010000123.1, read on the forward strand.
TGGAGAGGGTGCCTTTCGGATGCGGGGACCGCGTGCGGCTGCAGTGCGACCTCTCGCGGCAACCGGGCATGCGCGGACGCTATTCCTCGTGGACGCTATGTGACGCCCCATCACACGCGGCTCCCTTCGCTCAGGACCCAGCCGCCGGCGCGCTCGCGGGCGCGACCCGCCAGGTCGAGCCTTCCGAGCACCGCCGCGACGATGGCGAAGGGCAGCTGGACCCGAGCCGCGATCTCGTCGGCGCTGGCTCCGTGCGCACGGGACAGCGCGGTGACGACGCTGCGCTCAGCGTCGGACGCCATGCCGCTCGAGGCCGCCGGCTGAAGGTCCGGCGGACCTGGATCGGGCCCGATGCCGAACGGGTCTGCCAGCTCGGCCATCTCCTCGGTCGTCGTCACGCAGGTCGCCGCATACTCGCGGATCAGTCGGTGGCAACCGGCCGATGCGGGCGAGAGGATGCTCCCCGGAACCGCTCCGAGTGGGCGACCCAGCTGAGACGCGTGGCCGGCGGTATTCAGCGATCCCGATCGACGGCCCGCCTCGACGACGATCGTCGCGTTCGCCGCGGCCGCGATGAGCCGATTGCGCATGAGGAATCGCCAGCGCGTCGGTGTGCTCCCCGGTGGCAGCTCTGCCGCCAGCACGCCTTCTGCCGCAATGCGCCTCAGCAGCTCACTGTTCCCCGCCGGATAGAGGCGATCGACCCCACCCGCAAGGAACGCCACGGTCAGTCCTCCGCTGAGGAGCGTGGCACGGTGTGCGGCCGCATCGATTCCGTACGCGCCTCCGGAGACCACCGCGAAGCCGCGATCGGCGAGTCCTGCTGCGCTCTCCATCGCGACGTGCTCCCCGTACTGCGACGAGGCCCGCGCACCGACGAGGGCTATCGACCGGTGCAGCCTCTCCAGCCGCTCCGCATCGCCGCGAATCCACAGCGCAAGCGGTGCTCCCTCCTCGAGGGAGGACATACCTTCCGGCCAGAATCGGTCCCCCGGGGCAAGGAGCTGCGCGCCGAGCCGGGCCGCCCGCTCCACGGCCCGGGCGGATTCACTCAGCGAAAGCCGCGGCCGCCATCGTGCCAGACACTGCGAGATCCGGCTCTCGGCAGCGTCGCGATCGCTTTGTTCGTTCGCGCTGACTCCATCAGGGGAATCGGCGATGTCCTGTTCCGCTGTCTCCGAGTCCCTCCCTGCCAGTTCCAGAACGCGGTCACCGTCGTAGCCGTCCACGATGGCCCGCACCAGGCCGACGGCGCCCAGCGACTCCACGAGCCGACCCGCATCGAGATCGCCCGGTTCGACTGCGGTCGTCAGTGCGGCCCGCGCGAAGCGTTCCAGCGCGACATCGCCGCTCTGCCCACTCGCCGGCGCCGAATCGTCCGTGGGTGTCACCGGTGCCAGCAAACCGCTGAGTTCCCGATCGGAAAGTCCGGGCAGTGGGGTCGTACCCCGGCGGCCGCACCCCTCATTCATGAGGCGATCCCCCTTCGCAGGAAGAGCGCCCGGCCGACGTGGTCGACATCGGGCGAGACGGCAGCGTCCAGATCGGCGAGCGTCCACGCCAGCCGGAGCGTGCGGTCGTACCCGCGCATCGTGATCCCACCGCGTTCGAGCGCACGGTCGAGCGGAGCGATCGCGGCGGCACTCAGCCGGCGCTTCCCCGCGCGCAACCAGCTCCCCGCCACGTCGGCATTTCGCGTCCACTCGGTTCCGCTCAACCGATCCGCCGCCCGAACTCGGGCGGCCTCCACGCGTTCCCGCAGCTCGCGGCTGGTCCGACCGGACGATGGTTGCCCCGAGGCCGACCGCAAGGCCGCCAGCCCGAGCCGGCGCACCGAGAGGCGGATGTCGACCCGGTCCAGGAGCGGTCCGGACATCCTCGCCAGGTAGCGCCTGCGGGAGATCGGCGAGCACGTGCATTCCGCATCCATGGAGCCGTAGTGGCCGCACGGGCAGGGATTCGACGCGAGGATGAGCTGGAACCGTGCCGGGAAGGATGCCGCACCGCTCGCCCGGTGGATGGTGATGCTTCCGTTCTCGAGCGGTTGACGCAACGCGTCGAGAACGGACGGCGGGAACTCCGCCGCCTCATCGAGGAAGAGGACGCCGTGCGTCGCCCGGACGATCGCTCCGGGCTTGATCCGCCCGCTCCCTCCGCCGATCAGCGACACCGCCGAGGCCGTGTGATGCGGAGCCTCGAAGGGCGGCCGGCGCACCAGCTCGGCGCCCACGCCGAGGCCTGCGAGCGAGCGGATGCAGGTCGCCTCCAACGCCTCGGCCCCGACAAGCTCGGGAAGGAGGGACGGCAGTCGCCGGGCGAGCATCGTCTTGCCTGCGCCGGGCGGTCCGACCATGGACAGATGGTGCCCGCCGGCCGCTGCGGCGACCAGAGCCTCCACCGCTTCGTCGTTTCCGCTGACCTCGGCCATGTCCGGCTCCGCCGCTCGCCGCAGATCGGCAGTCGCCGGCATCACCGGCTCCTCGTCGACCGGGTCGAGCTGTGCCCCGTGGAGGATGGCCGCCGCCCGGAGACCCGTCACCCCCAGTACCTCGATCCCCTCGACGAGACGAGCCTCCTCGGTATTCCCGGCCGGCACCACGACCCGGTCGAATCCGGCCTCGCGCGCTGCGAGCACAGCGGGGAGAACACCGGGGACGGGCCTCAGCCTCCCGTCCAACCCGAGCTCACCCAGATGAACAGCGCGTGCGGCGGACTCCCCCGGCACAGCGCCGGCCGCCGAGAGAGCAGCGATGGCGATCGCCAGATCGAAGCTGGAACCCTGCTTGGGGAGCGCAGCAGGCGACAGGTTGACCGTCAGCTTCTTCTGCGTCAGCGAACACCCCGCGTTCACGGCCGCCGCTCCCACCCGTTTACGGGATTCACCGAGCGCCGTGTCCGGGAGACCGATCAGCACGAAGGCCGGCAACCCGGCCGAGATGTCTGCTTCTACCTCCACGACGTGGCCTCTGACCCCGTCGAGGGCGATGGCGAAGGTACGTGCGAAGGCCATCAGACGATCCCTTTGAGGTGCTCGACCACCGGCCGGTCGGTCCAGGCATCGGTCACTGCGATCGCGTCGATGCGCACGTCGACCGATCCCGGCCCTCGCTCATGGCACCACGCTGCCACCAGACGGCGAAGCCGGGCAGCCTTCTCGGCGGTGATGGCCTCGAATGGATGGCCGAACGCCAGCGACGACCGCGTCTTCACCTCCGCGAACACCATGGTGCACCCGTCGCGCAGCACGAGGTCGAGTTCACCCGAGGGGCAACGCCAGTTGCGGTCGATGAGGGCGTACCCCTGCTCCTGGAGCCAGTCGGCCGCAACCTGCTCGCCGCGCCGGCCCAATTCGTCTTTCAGTGCCATGTTTTCCTCCTCCTCCAGCCTGGAGGAGCGGAGAAAACGGGAAGCACAGAGTCACGAATCTGTGGAGAACCACCGATCGCCGGTGGACTGTGAGCAGATCACAGATCGCCGAGCACAGATCGCCCGGCACAGATCACTCGTCGAGCGCGAGCTCCTTGGGCAGCTCGAACTCCTTGGAGGAGAGTTCCTCGATGTTGACGTCCTTGAACGTCAGGACCCGGACGGACTTCACGAAACGGTCGGCGCGGTAGACATCCCACACCCAGACATCGTTCATCGTCAGCTCGAAGTAGAAGTCGTGCTCGGTGTCGCGGCGCACGAACTCCACCTCGTTCGCCAGATAGAAACGGCGTTCCGTCTCGATCACATACTTGAATTGCGAGACGACGTCCCGGTACTCGCGATACAAAGCCAACTCGACCTCACGGTCGTAGTCGTCGAACTCGTCCTCATCCATTGTTCGTCAAGTCTATGCCGTAAGCGCGACGAGTGTTCCGGCCGCCTCCAAGCTGTGGATGAGTGAGGCGATGCGGACGCTACTCGAGGACGTCGATCAGGGCCGGCTGCTTCAGCCAGGTGAGCCGGTGGAGGGCGCTCGGCCCGAGCTCCGCGATGGCGGCGAAGTGCTCGGGGGTGGAGTATCCCTTGTTGCTCGCCCAGCCATATCCCGGGTAGTCGACGTCGTGAGCGATCATCATCCGATCGCGGTGCACCTTGGCGATCACGGAAGCAGCGGCCACAGACGCGCAGTCGCGGTCCGCCTTGATGCGTGTCACCACCTTCGCCGGCCGCATCAGCACGGGATTGAGGTAGTCGTAGTTCCCGTCGAGGATGAGCGTGCTGTCGTGCACGGACGCACCCTGCTCCTCCAGCTGCGCCAGAGCGCGCGCGCCGGCCAGCCCGAGACAGCGCATGATGCCGAGCGCGTCGACTTCCTCCGAGCTCGCCAGCCCGACCGCGTGGTGCATGGCCCACTTGCGGCACAACGGCTCCAGGGACTCCCGGACCGGCTCCGGCAGCAGCTTGGAGTCGCGGAGTCCCGGAGGGATGCGCTTGACCGCGGTGTCGATGACGACCATCCCGACGGCGACCGGTCCGGCGAGAGCTCCGCGGCCGACCTCGTCCACGGCGACGATCGAGGTCACGCCCTCGCGGTAGAGCGCCTTCTCGAACCGAAGCGTCGGAGACACCGGAGTCATCATCGCGGTCGGCGCTCCCCTCATCCATCGAACGTGTCCGAGGACTCCAGGATAATCGCTCGGCGGCAGCATCCCCTCAGGAAACGACCGAGCTCCCGGTCCGACATACGGACCGGGAGCTCGGGATGCTGCGGGAGCGGAGCTCAGTGCTCGCGCTTCTCCTTGATCTTCGCCTTCTTGCCGCGGAGCTCGCGGAGGTAGTAGAGCTTCGCGCGACGCACGTCACCGCGGGTGACGACCTCGATCTTGTCGATGACCGGGGAGTGCACGGGGAAGGTGCGCTCGACACCCACCTGGAAGCTGATCTTGCGGACCGTGAAGGTCTCGCGGACGCCTTCGCCCGAGCGGCCGATGACGACGCCCTGGAAGACCTGGACACGAGAGCGGGTGCCCTCGATGATGTTCACGTGCACCTTGACGGTGTCGCCGGCGCGGAAGTCCGGGATGTCCTGCTTGAGGGACGCGGCGTCGACCTGATCGAGGATGTGCATGGCTGTTCGCTCTCTGTACCCGCCACGGGTCGGGGACGGACTCTGGGGCCGGCTCCGTTCAGGAGCGACGGCCGTCTGGGTTCGGTATGCGGTGTCGCGAGAATGCTGGCTCCCCTGTGGCAGAGCGCGGCCGCGGCACAAGGGTCAATTCTGCCATGACCGGCCCCTGTTTACCAAAGCGGCCGGACGCGGGGTCTCGGCCCTAGTCGCCGTCGCGGTGCTCTTCGACGACGATGTACTCCCCGCCGTCGATGGCGCCGCTCCGCGCACCGCCGGCCGGCCGCCCCACGGGACGCTGCTGCGCCGCACGTTCGTACGCGGCGAACGTGTCCTGGACGCGCCTCCGCGTCTCGCGCAGGAGCTGCCACAGCGACACCCAGAAGGTCGCGACGAACAACAGGACGCCCGCGACAGCGAGCCAGGGCGTGACCCCGTGCGGGAAGAAGCCGAAAGCGACGATCGCGAGGTGCCACGCGCCGAACAGGCCGACGTCGTACCAGGAGACGGCGCGACTCTGCCGAACGCTCCGCCGCGCCATCACGATGCCGCCGACGACGAGTGCGGCGACGAACAGGAACGGGCACAGCAGCAGCAGTCCGAGGAACGACCATCCGCTCCCCTGGTTGAAGGCGGCCCAGCCGATCAGCAGCCAGACAGGGAGGACCACGGCGGACGGGAAGAGCCACCAGTAGAACGCCTTGCGGATGAACACGGCATCAGCGTAGCCGCCGGTGCCTGTGCCCCGGCTGCAGGTTTGCCGCATGCCGACCTGCGAGACTGGAGTCATCATCCGGAACAGAAATGGAGTACCCGTGATCGAGCTGAGGACGCCCGCCGAGATCGAACAGATGCGCCCCGCCGGACGCTTCGTGGCGGATGTCCTCGCGCAGACCGCCGCGGCTGCTCACGTCGGCGTCAACCTCCTCGAATTGGATGCGCTGGCGCACGACCTGATCCGCCGGCGCGGAGCGGAATCCTGTTACATCGACTACCACCCGTCGTTCGGCGCCAGTCCGTTCGGCAAGGTGATCTGCACCTCCGTCAACGACGCGGTTCTGCACGGGCTGCCGCACGACTACCGGCTGCAGGACGGCGACCTGCTGACCCTGGACTTCGCGGCCGGCGTCGACGGATGGGTGGCGGACTCGGCGGTCAGCCTGGTGGTGGGCACCCCTCGGGACGAGGACCTGCGACTCATCGAGACCACGCGCCGTGCGCTCGCGGCGGGCATCCAGGCCGCGCAGCCCGGCGGCCGGATCGGCGACATCTCGGCCGCGATCGCCGCCGTCGCCCACGCGGAGGGCTACTCGATCAACACGCAGTTCGGAGGTCATGGCGTCGGACGGACGATGCACGGCGATCCGCACATCTCCAACGACGGACGTGCCGGGCGCGGCTACCCGCTCCGCCCGGGCCTCGTCATCGCGATCGAGCTTTGTTTCGTGGCGACGACCCACGAGATCTACACCGACCGCGACGGATGGACGCTGCGCAGCGCCGACGGGTCGCGTGGCGCTCACTCGGAGCACACCGTCGCCATCACCCCGGACGGCCCTCTCGTCCTCACCGCCCCCTGACACCCCAGCCAGGAGGACCTCAGGGCAGCAGGTCGGGGCGGACGGCGCGCGTGCGCGCGAGCTGCTGCTCGCGGCGCCAGGCGTCGACCGCGCCATGGTTGCCGGAGAGCAGCACCGGCGGCACCTCGTGGCTGCGCCAGACCGCGGGCTTCGTATAGCTCGGGTACTCGAGGAGACCATCCTCGTGGGACTCCTGCACGAGGCTCTCGGGGTTGCCGACCACCCCGGGGATGAGCCGGCCGACGGCTTCGATCATGGCCATCGTCGCCACTTCGCCGCCGTTCAAGACGTAGTCCCCGATGCTCATCAGACGCACCCGCGCACGTTTCGCCGTGTCGTCGAAGACGCGCTGGTCGATGCCCTCGTACCGGCCGCAGCCGAACACCAGGTGCTGCTCCTGCGCGAGCTCCCGCGCGATCGCCTGGGTGAAGACTTCGCCCGCCGGCGATGGGAAGATCACGACCGGATCCGCAGCGCCCTCGAGGATGCTGTCCAGCGCTTCGCCCCACGGCTCGGGCTTCATGACCATGCCGGCTCCCCCGCCGTACGGGGTGTCGTCCACCGTCCGGTGACGGTCGTGGGTGAAGTCCCGCAGGTCGTGCACGCCGAGCTCGATCAGGCCGGTCTGCCGCGCCCTCCCGAGCAGCGAGATGTCGAGAACATCGAAGAAGGTCGGGAAGATCGTGACGATGTCGATGCGCATCCCTGAAGTCTAGAAGGGCACCCAGGCTGCGACCGCCGGGCTACGTGGGGACGACGGCGAGTTCGCGGTCGCGCGGCACGAGGGAGGTCGCCACGGCCGGGCAGACGGCGACCGCCGCGAAGGCGATCGGGTACCCGAGCCAGCCGATGAGTGCCCCTACCGCCGGTCCGACGACGGAGGCGGCCAGGAACTGGCCGGTGTTCTGGGCGCCGAGCGCCCGTCCCGACCAGAACGGGCCGGCGATCTCGGCGACGGACGTGTACGCGAGGCCGTTGTCGGCGACGGTCACGATCGCCGCGACGATGAGGATGACGGCCGCCGCAACCGAACCGAGAGCGGACGCCGCCGCCATCAGCAGCATCACGCCGGCGGCGGACAGCGACACCCAGCGCAGCGGGCGCAGGCGGCTCCCGACCCGGTCGCTCAGCACGCCGACCCCGATCCTGCCGACGGCGCCGGCGAACTGGCTGACGCCGATCACGAGCCCGGCCGCCAGGGACGAGAAGTGCAGTTGCGAGACGAGCCACACCAACCCGAACGTCGACACGGTAAACTGGGGAACCACGAGCAGCATCGAGACGCCGTGGATGCGCCACAGCAGCGAGGTCTCGCGGTACGGCTGCCACACGGTCTGGGGATGTGCGCCCTCCTCGCCCGCGACGCCACGGGCCGGACGCGGCGGGTCCACGATCCCGAGCGCACAGAGCACCGCCGACACCCCGCAGAGCACGGCCGGCACGACGAGCGCCGCAGCGATCCCGCCCGCGGCGGCGAGCACGGGGACGCTGACCGCCGCGATCGCCACCCCGAGCGGCTGGGACATCTGCCGGATGCCCATGGCGAGTCCCCTCCGCTCCTTCGGGAACCAGCCGATGACGACGCGCCCGCTCGCCGCGTTGGGACTGCCCGACGCCATCCCGCCCACGAGGAACAATGCACCGAGAGCGATGTACGAATCGACGAACATCGCAGCGAACGCCGCAAGGGCGGTGATCGCCAGGCCGCAGGTGATCACCCAGCGCTCGCCGATCCGGTCGCTCAGCGCGCCCCAGGCGATGAGGGTGAGGACCAGACCGAGCGTGGGGGCCGACGCCAGCAGGCCCGCCTGCGCGAGGCTGAGCCCGCGGTCGGTGTGCAGCAGAGGGATGAGGAACGCGGGTGTCGACACGAACACGGTGGAACTGGCCTGCGCGAGGACGCCGAAGGCCAGCATCAGCCACGGGTGGGGACGGCGGTCACGGCTCATGGGTATACCCTAGCGGTATACCGAGCCGGTATACCAAAGGAGGATCATGACGGTGTCAACGAGCGGGACGGGGACGTCCGATCTCCCTTCAGCAGCCCGCGGCCCCGAGTCGTCCGGCGTCTACAGCCGGCTTCGGGCGCAGATCCTCGACCTCGACCGCGTCCCTGGATCCCGGCTGACCGAGCGCGGGCTCGAGACCGAACTCGGGGCATCCCGGACTCCGCTCCGCGCCGCGCTCATGCGGCTCGAAGGGGAAGGTCTGGTCGCCCGGGACGGGCGCGCGTGGCAGGTCTCCCCCATCGACCTCGGCGAGATCGCCCAGCTCAGCGAGCTTCGGGATGCGGTGGAGACGGCGGCCGCCCGCCTCAGCTGTACGCGTGCCTCAGACGCGGAGATCGCCGCGCTGGCCGCCCAGCTGGACGGCTTCGACCCGAGTCGACCCACCGATGAGGCGGTGCACGCCGGGACCGAGTTCCACGTCCGCCTGGCTGCGCTCTCGGGCAACGCGTTCTTCGCGGACGCCGTCGACTCAGCCATGACCCGGCTCGCGCGATCGCGCTGGCTCGTGGTCCGAAGCGAGGAGCCGTGGGAGGAGCACCGCGAGATCCTTCGCCGCGTCGCCGCGAGACAGGCGGACGATGCCGCCGAACTCATCCATGAGCACATCGTCGGCACGCACGCACGGCTGCTCGCGGCGCTCGGCGCGGACGCCCGAATGCTGCGTGGCCGCGGCCTCGCGATCGTCGGATGACGAAGAGGGCGACCCCTCGGGGTCGCCCTCTCAGTTCTCGTCGTCCGGTGTCTCGGCCGGCTCGCCATCGTCCGGCTTCTCGTCCGGCCCGCCGTCGTCCGGCTCGTCCGGCAACTCCTCGAAGAGCCCCGGAGGCGGCGTCAGTGTCACCGTTCCGGCGGCCAGGTCGACCTCCGGCACGATGGCCTTCACGAAGGGCACGAGCACTTCGCCGCCGGCGGTCGCGATCGCCAGCAGATCCTGGGCCGGCAGGTGATCGACCCGGGCCACGCGGCCGACGGACACGCCGTCGCGGAGAGCGTCCAGGCCGACCAGCTGATGGTCGTACCAGGCGTCCTCCTCAGCGGGGAGCTCTTTCACATCCTGGCTCACCCAGAGGATCGCCTTCGTGAGCGTCTCCGCCTCGCTCCGGTCGTCGACTCCTTCGAAGAAGCCGACGGCATGACCGTTGTACCAGCGCAGCTCACGAAGCTCGAGCGTCTTGCCGTGCCACTTGGAGGCGGTGGGCACCTGGAGGGTGAACACCGCTCCGGG
>JBQCCO010000124.1:0-26895 GCA_051962155.1 Leifsonia sp.
CGGCGTGTCGGGGCCATTCGTGTGTCGGGTGCGGTCAGTCGAGGCCGAGGCGCTTCAGGGTGTGCTGCTCGTCGTGGCCGGCGTCGGTCTCGATCTCGTCGATCGCGATCGGGATGCTGGGGCCGACGGCCAGCCAGACGAACCCGTCGCGATGGACCAGCGGGACGAGGTCCGTCGTCCCGTCGCGGAGCAGCGTCCGCACCCGCTTGAGCAGCGCGTACCCTTCGGACGGCTTGGCCACGTACGTCTTGCGCCGGTAGTGGATGACGTGGGCCAGCGTCTTGGCGCTCAGCCCGGCAACCTCGGCCTCGGGGAGAACGTCGCTGGTGGTCGCGTCGGCGGTTCGCGTGTCGGTCATGCCCCGCACGGTACGCCGTTCCGACCGCGTCGGCACGCCACCATGGGACTTGCCGGTTAAACCACGATGCCGGGCTGTGGGAGACTAGGGTTTCTTCCACGGCCCGGCATACGTTCGGGGTTACGTCGGCGGATATTCGGGTTCCTCCAGCGCTCTTTGAGACTACACGAAGTTGCCCGTTCGTGTGGGTCAAATGGAGGACATTTTTGTACCCCGGCTGCCCCAATCTGAGGGGCAAACGTACTAGACGGCTTGCAATTCCTGGATGAGCGCCGCGACGAAGGCGTCGATGTCCGCCTCCGTGGTGTCGAATGCGCACATCCATCGCACTTCGTTGTTCGCCGCATCCCAGTCGTAGAAGCGGAAGTGCTCGCGCAGCCGGTCCGCTACACCGCTCGGAAGCGTCGCGAAGACTCCGTTGGCCTGCGTCTCCTGGGTGAACCCGACGCCCTGGATGCTGCCGTCGGCGATGCCCGACTCGAGCGCCGTCCGCAGGCGCGTCGCCATCGCGTTCGCGTGCGCCGCCGAGCGGAGGTAGAGGTCGTCGGTGAGCAGAGCGATCAACTGCGCCGAGATGAAGCGCATCTTGGAGGCGAGCTGCATGTTCAGCTTGCGCAGGTAGATGAGCCCCTCGGAGGCCTTCGGGTTGAGGACGACGACGGCTTCGCCGTACAGCATCCCGTTCTTCGTGCCGCCGAAGCTGAGCACATCCACCCCGGCGTCCGTCGTGAACGCCCGCAGCGGCACGCCGAGAGTGGCGGCAGCGTTGGCGATGCGGGAGCCGTCCAGGTGCAGCTTCATGCCGCGTGCGTGGGCGTGGTCCGCGATCGCGCGGATCTCCTCGACCGTGTAGGCCGTGCCCAGCTCGGTGGTCTGGGTGATCGAGACCACCAGCGGCTGCGCCCGGTGCTCGTCCCCCCAGCCCCACGCCTCGCGGTCGATGAGCTCGGGGGTGAGCTTGCCGTCGGGCGTCTCGACGGGCAGCAGCTTGATGCCGGCCACCTTCTCCGGCGCCCCGGCCTCGTCGGTGTTGATGTGGGCCGTCTTCGCGCAGATCACGGCGCCCCAGCGCGGGAGCATGGACTGCAGCCCTACGACGTTGGCGCCGGTCCCGTTGAAGACCGGGTAGACCTCGACGCCCTCGCCGAAGTGCTCGGCGAAGACCTCGTGCAGCCGCGCGGTGTAGACGTCCTCGCCGTAGGCGATCTGGTGACCGCTGTTGGCGGCAGCGATGGCGTCGAGGATCTCGGGATGCACACCCGCGTAGTTGTCCGAGGCGAAGCCGCGCAGGGTGAGGTCGTGGAGTCGGAGCGTCACCCGTCCATCCTCGCAGGATCGAGGGGGACACGGCGGCCGTTGACCGCAGAGGCCGCGGCGGCCCACAGCGCGACGACCTCCTCGCCGAGCTGCGCCTCCAGGCCCTGGAGCGTCTGGACGACGAACACGGTGGCCGCGCTCTGCGGCGCCTCCTTGGCGAGACCCTGCGCGATCGCCCGCACCCACGCGTCGGCCGCGGCCTTCGCCGCCGCATAGTTGGCGCCGCCCGGGTACGGCTTCTCGACGGCCGTCGATGAGACGATCGCCAGCCGGCCGGCGGGGGACGCGACGAGGTCGTCGTAGAAGACGCGCGTCGTGTTGCGGAGGGTGCGGAAGCCGCGCTCGAGAAACTCCCAGTCCTCGTCGCTCTGCCCCGCGATGCCGCCACCGCCGCGCCACCCGCCGACGAGGTGGATGAGGCCGTCCAGGTGCCCGGACTCCAGATGGATGCGCATGGCCAGCTCGACCACCGCATCCGGGTCCGAGAGGTCGCAGGCGCGGGTCTCGACGCCCGGGACGGACGCGCGCAGCGCCTCCAGAGCCTCCTCCCGGGTGCCCACCGCCAGCACCCGGGCGCCCGCCGCGACCAGCGCGCGGGCCACCGCTTCGCCGGACGCGCGGGGCGCGCCGGCGATGAGCACGAGACGCCCGGCGACGCCCGCCGCCGAGCCTGGCGCCGAGCCTGGCGCCGAGCCCGCCGCAGCTGCGTCGGTCATGCCGCTTCCCCGGACGCGCCAGCCGCCGTGTCGGTCGCGCCGGTGATCCCCGCCGTGGACTCGATGACGCCGGCCATCTTCTTGTTCAGCGCCTCGTAGAACATCGAGAGCGGGAACTCGTCATCCAGCACCTGGTCCGTGTAGCCCTTCGGCGCGCCGGTGAGCACCTCGTCCGACAGGCCCCGCGCCCAGACGGATGCGGGATGCGGCGTCAGAGTCTGCGTCAGCATCTCGTACGCGGCGAGCCAGTGCGCCACCTTGGGGCGGTCGATCGAACGCCAGTACAGCTCGTTGATCCGGTCGCTGAGGGCGATGACGACCTCCGGGACGTTCTCCCAGTCGATGGTGAGCCGGGTGTCCGTCCAGTGCAGGACGCCGTGCTGGTGCATCCACGCGAACAGGAGCTGACCGCCCAGCCCGTCGTAGTTGCGCACGCGGCTGCCGGTGATGGCGAACCGGAAGATCCGGTCGAAGATCACGGCGTACTGCACCAGGTGGGCATGGTCGCGGATGGCGCGCTGCGCCTCCGAGAGCTCCGCCTCGGGCAGCGCGCTGAGCTCGCGCTCCAGCTTCACCGATTCGCGGAACGCGGTCAGATCGCAGCGCAGCTCCTCCAGCGAGTACAGGAAGAACGGCATGCGCTGCTTGATCATGAACGGGTCGAACGGCAGGTCGCCGCGCATGTGGCTGCGGTCGTGGATGATGTCCCACATCACGAAGGTCTCCTCCGTGAGGTGCTGGTCGTCCAGCATCGCGGCGGCGTCCACCGGCAGCTCCAGCTTGGTGATCTCGGCGGCGGCCCGGACCACGCGGCGGTAGCGGGCGGCCTCCCGGTCCTGGAAGATCGCGCCCCACGTGAACCTCGGGATCTCGCGCATCGCCACGGTCTCCGGGAAGAGCACCGCCGAGTTGGTGTCGTAGCCGGGCGTGAAGTCGACGAACCGCAGGGCGACGAACAGCTTGTTGCCGTAGTCGCCGGCTTCCAGCTCGGCGACGAACTCCGGCCAGATCACCTCGACCAGCAGCGCCTCGACGTACCGGTCGGGGCTGCCGTTCTGCGTGTACATCGGGAACACGACCAGGTGGCCGAGCCCATCCACGCGGTGCTGCTGCGGCTGGAACTCGTTCAGCGCGTCGAGGAAGTCGGGGATGCCGAAGCCCTCGTCCGCCCAGCGACCGAAGTCGCGCTGAAGGGCAGCGAGGTAGGACGCGTCGTGCGGGAACGCCGGTGCGAGTGCGGCGATCGAGTCGAGGATGGCGCGGACGTGCTCAGCTGCTGCCGGACGGTCGGATTCCTGCCCGACCGAACCATCCTTCGCTTGAAGTCCCTGCAGGGCGATGGCCGCTTCCTTCAGGCGCAGCCAGGCGGGGTCGGTCGCGACCTCGCGGACGGAGCGGCCGTCCTCGACGACCTCGGGCTCCCCGACAATCGCATCTGCACGGAACTGCTGGACGAATTGAGACATGACGAACCTCCCGTCGTTGGCCGGCCGCTGTACACGCGGCAAATTGAGCGGATGAGACGAGCCTATCCGGGGATCGCAAGCGTTTTCTTGTCCATTCCGGCGGAAAACTGCGCCAGATGGCGCCGCAGCGCAGGGATTCGCTACCCGGCTGCCGGGTACACAAGGTGCCCGTCGAGCACGCGTGCCCGCGGGTTGAGCACGGCCGGCCGCACGGAGGTCGGCGACAGGATGTCGAAGACCTCGACGCCTGCGGTGAGCAGCGCATCCGTGACGAGGCGGCGGTGGCACCGCCAGGGGACGGCCTCGCTGCACATGATCGCCGGCCGGCGCACCTCCGCCAGCTCGATCAGTTCCGCAAGTCCCTCGGCGAACTCAGCGGTCGCCATGTAGTCGGCATACGCCCGGAAGGCGGCCACCTGCCAGTAGTCGTTGGGGCTGGCGACGCCCGCGGGCGTGTGGCGGCGCCCACCGAGTCTCGGGAGCCAGCGGTACTCGATATCGGACGGCAGGGCGGCGACGATCGCCTCCCGGTTCCACTGCGGGAGCCGGCGCGACGACGGGAAGTGCCGGATGTCGGCCAGCGCCGTCACGCCGTTCTCGCGCAGCATCCCGAGCACCTCGTCGAAGCTGCGCGTCGAGTGCCCGATCGTGTACACCGTCGTCATCGATCAGGAGCGTACGCTCCCGGCGGTGCAGGTCCGGTGGCTCAGGTCCGGCGTCGCAGGCGCGGCTCGGTGGTGTCGGGCCCCGGAGGCCGCGGCGGTGCCTCCGGCATTGCGGGAGCGGCCGGACCGGTGCGCAGCAGGCGGGCGTGGAGCACATCCCCGACGAACAGGTCGTAGAGGAGCACGCCGATCACGCCGCCGATCAGGGGACCCAGGATGGGCACCCAGAGATACCAGCTGAACCAGGGCCCGTTGCCCGGCACCGCGAGGTCGCCCCATCCGCCCAGCCAGGCCAGCAGCCGCGGGCCGAGGTCACGCGCCGGGTTGATCGCGTAGCCCGCGTTCGCGCCGTAGGACATTCCGATGGCGGCCACAGCGAAGCCGACGATCAGCGGCCCGAGGTTCGCCTTGACCGCTGTGTTGCGGAGGTCGATGACCGCGACGATCAGCATCACCAGGAACATCGTGCCGACGATCTGGTCGAACAGCGGACCCCACATGTTGCCCTTGAAGTAGGGCGCCGGGAAGGTCGCGAAGATCGAGAAGGACGCGAGCGTGTGCCCGTTGGTCTTGGGTCCCTTGCTCGCCGCATCGAACGTGTTGATCGCGGCCACGTACACGCCGAGAACCAGTGCGGCACCGGCGAACGCACCGAGCAGCTGGGACAGCATGTACGGCAGGACCTTCACCCACGCGAATCCACGGCGGACGGCGAAAGCCAGGGTGACCGCGGGGTTGAGGTGCGCGCCGCTGACACCACCGGCCACGTAGACGCCGAAGACGACGGCCAGTGCCCATCCCCAGGTGATGAGGAGCCAGTCGCCGGAACCGAGGAAGAAGGTGGTCGGACCGCTGGTGCGGCCGGAACCGGGAAGGGCGGCCACCGCCATGGCGACCACGCCGTCGCCGAAGGCGATCAGTACGAAGGTACCGAGGAACTCCGCGAGGCATTCGCCCCAGAGCCCCCCTCGTCGTTTCAGTCCCGAGCCTCTGACAAGCACGGGAATCGTGTCATCCGTCATTGCACACCTCCGGGAGGAGTCGGCACCGCATCGCGCCGTCAGCACATAGTGTCCACCCGTGGTTGCGGTTACGCAATGAATGAATGTCATCCGGTTTGCGCCGCGGGCGGGTCGCGGTGGGCCGGGATGCCCGTCACCGGCCGTCGCTGGATTCGAAGTTCTCCAGTCCCACCGCCTGCCGCAGCTCGCGCGCGTCGTCGGGCAGGTTCTGGCTCTCCATGAGGTCGGAGAGCGAGTCGGCGATCGCGTTCAGCTTCTGCTGGATGGCCTGGTCGGCGCGCTCTTGGCTGTTCTGCAGCAGCGCCACGAGAAGGAACGTGATGATCGTCGTCGCAGTATTGATGATCAGCTGCCACGTATCCACGCTCCTCAGCACGAAGTACGACGGAGCCCAGATCACCACCAGGAGGACGCAGAACGCGAAGAACCAGGCCCGGCTCGCGACCTTCGACGCCTTGTCGGCGAAGCGGTCGAACCAGCCGACCTCGGTACTGACGTCGCTCGGCATCACGATCTTCTTCTCAGCCATCCCAGCCTCCCTGATGAGCCCACTGTCGCTCTCTCTCCACCCTCGCCCGCCTCGGTCTCCGGGTCCAAGCCTCCCATTCCGGCCCGTTGTGGTGTAACGCTGCGAAGATAGGGGCATGGCGAGAACGGTCCGCGGCGCACGCGTGCTCATCACCGGTGCGGCCTCCGGCATGGGACGGCTCTACGCCGAGCGCGCGGTCCTGGAGGGGGCGCGCGCCGTCGTGCTGTGGGACCGGGACGAGGCGGGACTCCAGGATGTGACCCAGCGGCTGCGGCACGAAGTGCTCGCCGGCCGCACGGCCGCCGCGTGGGGAGCGCCACCGCGCTCGCCGAGTTCCGCCGCCGGACGGCCCACCACCACCGTCCTCCCGTACGTCGTCGACCTGTCCGAGCTGGGCGCTATCGCACAGACAGCCCAGGCCGTCCGCAAGGAGCTCGACGGCATCGACGTCCTCATCAACAACGCCGGGATCGTCCGTGGCAAGTACTTCTGGGAGCACGACAACGGCGACGACACCCGCCCCACCATGCAGGTGAACGCGCTCGCCCCGATGTACGTGACGCGCGAGTTCGTGTCCGGGATGCTGCAGAGCGGCCGTGAGGCGCGCATCGTGAACATCGCCTCGGCTGCAGGGACGGTCTCCAATCCGCGGATGAGCGTCTACGCCGCCAGCAAGTGGGCGGTCATCGGGTGGAGCGACAGCCTCCGGATCGAGCTGCAGCAGCAGGGTTTCGGGCACGTCAAGGTCACGACCGTCGCCCCGAGCTACATCGACACCGGGATGTTCGAGGGCGCCCGCGGACCGCTGCTGACCCCGATGATGACTCCGGAGTACGTCGTGGACCGCGTCTGGCGGGCGATGCTCGCGGGCCGGCCGATGCTCATGCTCCCGTGGACCGTCGGCCTTGCGAAGACGCTCCGCGGCATCCTGCCCACCCGGGCGTGGGATGCGGTCGCCGGGCGCGTCTTCGGCGTCTACGACTCCATGGAGGAGTTCACCGGCCGGCAGTAGCACCGTGGCCGGGGCCGCTCGCGCTACAGGATGGGCCGGCCTCCGGTGACCGCGATGCGCGCTCCCGAGATGTAGGAGCCCTCGTCGCCGGCGAGCAGCACGTAGACCGGCGCCAGTTCGGCCGGCTGACCAGGGCGACCGAGCGGGGTGTCGCTCCCGAACTGCGTCACCTTCTTGTCGGGCATCGTCGAGGGGATCAGCGGCGTCCAGATCGGCCCCGGCGCGACGCTGTTCGCGCGGATGCCCTTCTCGCCGAGGAGCTGCGCGAGCGACGCCGTCATGTTGGCGATGGCGGCCTTGGTCGCGGCGTACGGGAGGAGGGCCGGTGACGGCATATCGGAATTCACGGAGGAGGAGCCGATGATGCTCGACCCCGGTTTCATGTGCGGGACAGAGGCCTTGGCCAGGTGGAAGAACGCCGACAGGTTCGTCGCGATCGTGTGGTCCCACTCGTCGTCGGGGATCTCGGCCAGGGACTCGTGGGTCATCTGGAACGCCGCGTTGCTGACGAGCACGTCGATGCCGCCGAGCTCCTCGACCGTCTTCGCGACGAGATCACGGCAGTGCTGCGGGTCGGACACGTCGCCGGGAAGGAGGATGGCGCGACGGCCGGCCTCCCGGACCCACTTCGCGGTGTCTTCGGCGTCGGAGTCCTCGTCGAGGTAGGAGATGGCGACGTCGGCGCCCTCGCGCGCGTACGCGATCGCCACCGCCTTGCCGATGCCGCTGTCGGCTCCGGTGATCAGCGCGACCTTGCCGGTGAGCTTCCCGCTCCCGCGGTAGCTGTCCTCGCCGTGGTCGGGGCGCGGCTCCATCGCCTCGGTGCTGCCGGGCGGCTGCTGCTGTTGCTCGGGGAATGACATGGATCGACCTCCGCTTCCGTCGTCGGTTTCGACCCCCAGGAAACACCGGGAGGCGGTGGACGTCAGGGGGTTGGGCCGTCCGCCGAGTGCGCGTACCGTCCCCCCAATGAACGCGACACCGGACGCCCCCGAATCGCCGGAACCCGGCGACCATCCGACCGATGCCGAGCAGACCGCCCGGGACCGGGCGTACAGCCCGTCGAGCGAGCGGGAGACCGAGGTGCTGCAGGACGAGTCCACCGGTTCGTCCGTCCTCCCCGGCACCGGAGGCCCCGACGACCAGGGCGACATCCCGGTCCCGCCCGAGGACGATGTCGACCCCGCCATGATCGTCGAACGGGGTGAGCCGGACCACCGGCCCGGCGATGCCTGACGTCCTGTTGACCGCCTTCGTGGTCAGGGTGAAGGTCAGCTGAAATATTTTCTGAAACCGCGTCATAAGTAGCGCGATTGCGCGTCTCTTATATGTCGCAATCAGCGCGTGGATGGTGCATGCGCCGATCCGGCAGCATCCCGACGCCGAGCTTCAGAAAAGAGGACGACCCATGCGCACGGCACGCGCCGCCCTGTCCGAGCCGGGCACCGAGCAGCCCGGCCATCACAGGCGCAACGGACTCGTCTTCGTGGCCCTCGGCGTCGCGGTCGTCCTGATCGGGGTCGGCGCCGTCGGATGGGCGGCTACGGCGGCTGCCCCGGCACACACCGTCCGAGACCTCGCGGGCAACCAGGTGGCGATCGAGCCGGACGTGCTCCCCGCGCCGGCGACGGTGAAGCGGATGGAGGTGAGCGCCCCAGCAGGCGACCGCTTTTCCGTCCCCGCGGTCGGACTCGACGTTCCGCTCGCGGCGATGAACGAGGTGGACCACACGATCACACCGCCCGGCTTCCAGGACGCGTACCGGGTCCGCAACATCGGCACGACTCCCTCGAATCCCGGTGCCGGAACGGTGTTCGTGGTCATGCACTCCATCCGCGGCGGCGGTGTCGGACCGGGCAACTACCTGTTCGACCTCGCCCGCGGAGCCTCTCGCGTGCCGGTGGGCTCGCCCATCGCGGTCGCCGGCGTGCAGTACCGGGTGACGGAATCGCACATCGTCACGAAGACCGGCCTGCCCGCGTTCGCGGGCATCTGGGCGAACACGCCCGGCCGGCTGGTCGTGATCACCTGCCTTCAGCGGCCGGACGGCCGGCCCTCCACCGACAACCTGGTCATCACCGCCGACCGGGGGCGCTGACAGAGGGAGGCGGCCGTCGCGAGCCCCGGAGGCCGGGCCCCGACGGCCGCATGCCGTGGTCAGATCGTCTCGCCGCGATCCACCTCGCCGCGCCACGCGCCGGTCTCGGTGCCCTGCGACTCGATGAACTCCTTGAAGTTCTCGAGGTCCTTCTTCACTGCGTGGTCGTCGAGGCCGAACACGGCGCCGACCTTCTCCACGGCGTCCGTCGGGGCCCACTCCAGCTGAACCGTCACCCGGGTCTCGAGATCGGAGAGCCGGTGGAACGTGACGACGCCCGCATGCTCGGTGTCGCCGGCCACGGACTTCCACGCCACGCGCTCGTCCGGGACCTGCTCCGAGATCACGGTGTCGAACTGACGCTCGACGCCTCCGATCTTCACCCGCCAGTGGTTCGTGGTGTCATCCACCTGACGGATCTCCTCCACCTCGTCGAGGAAGTGGGGGAACGACTCGAACTGGGTCCACTGGTTGTATGCCGTCGTAACGGGCACATCCACGTCGATGGATCGGGTCACTGCAGCCATCGCTGCTCCTTTCGTCGTCATCTCGATCAGACGCGACGTTAGGCCGCACAATCGATCGGGATAGGGCCTGGACTTCACAGCGCGATCGTGCGAAAAGCGGTGGACGCCTTGCCACCTGCAGGGATGGGGGTACGCATGGATTCATCCAGGAAAGCAACGGAAAAAGCAACGGAAGGAGACCACCATGGCCGACCGGCCCATCCAGATCGACGTGCAGAAGTACTTGAGCGGGGTCGACTACCCGGCGAGCAAGGCCGACCTCGTCGGCGTCGCGCAAGGTCAGGGCGCGCCGAAAGAGGTGATCGACGCCCTCGAGGGGCTTTCGGACCGCGAATTCGACAGTCCGGTGCAGGTCACCGAGGGGATCGGCGGGAGCTGATCGGGCCCGCCCTCAGCCGAAGATCATCGGACGGTCGTCGTCGTCTTCCGCGGCAGCGACCGGCGCAAGTTCTACGAGCACAGGGACGTGGTCGCTGGGGGCCGCGCCCTTCCGCTCGTTGCGGTGGATGCTCGCGCCCACGACGCGGTCGGCGAACGCGCGCGAGCCGAGGATGAAGTCGATGCGCAGGCCCTCATTGCGCGGGAACCGCAGCTGCTTGTAATCCCAGTAGGTGTAGCCGTCGGGGACGATCGGCCGGACGACGTCGGTGAGGCCCGCCTTCTCGAACGCCGCGAAGGCGGTGCGCTCGGGCGGGGAGATGTGGGTGGAAAGACCCGGGACGAGCGCCGGATCCCCGACGTCGGAATCGAGCGGCGCGACGTTCCAGTCGCCCATCAGCGCGAGGGCGAGCGTCGGGTCCTCCGCAAGCCAGCGTTCCGTGTCGGCGGCCAGCGCGGCCAGCCAGTCGAGCTTGTAGACAAAGTGCGGGTCGGCGAGCGAGCGGCCGTTCGGCACATACAGGCTCCAGAGACGGAGGCCGTCGACCGTGGCGCCGATCGCCCGCGCCTCCTTGGGCAGGTCGGGACCGTCGTGGTCCTTGAGGAAGCCGGGCATGTCCGGGAAGCCGATCGTGACGTCGGTGATCGGCAGCCTGCTGGCGACGGCGACGCCGTTCCACTGGTTGAGGCCGTGCAGAACCACCTCGTATCCGGCGGCCTCGAACGCCGCGTACGGGAACTGCTCGGGGGTGCACTTGATCTCCTGCATGGCGAGCACATCCACGTCCTCGCGGACCATCCAGTCGACGACCCGGCCCACGCGGGTGCGGATCGAGTTCACATTCCAGGTGGCGACGCGCATGTCCCGATCGTATCGGCCACCGCTGACGCCGCCCGATCCGATGGGCGATGCGTGGAGCGTCCGGAGCCTGTGGAGAACTCCCGGGCGGGCGGGTGTTCCCCTCTAGAATCGGGGTGTGACCGACGCACGACAGCAGCTCATCGACTACATCGCCGCCGAAGCGGTCTTCCACGGGGACTTCACGCTCACCAGCGGTAAGAAGGCCACCTACTACGTCGACCTGCGCAAGGTCAGCCTGGACCACCGCGTCGCTCCCCTGATCGGCCGGGTGATGATCGATCTCATCCGCGAAGTGCCCGACGTGTTCGCCGTCGGCGGGATGACCATGGGCGCCGATCCGGTCGCTGCCGCGATCCTGCACCAGGGAGCCGCCCAGGGCCTCTCCTACGACGCCTTCGTCGTCCGGAAGGAGCCGAAGGACCACGGCCGCGGAAAGCAGGTCGAGGGGCCGGACCTCGCGGGCAAGCGTGTGATCGTGCTCGAAGACACCTCTACAACGGGAGGCTCGCCGCTCAAAGCCGCGGAGGCTCTCACGAAGGTCGGCGCCGAGATCGCAGCGGTCGCCGTCGTCGTCGACCGGGACACCGGCGCACGTGAGGTCATCGAGGCCGCCGGGTACCCGTACTTCGCCGCCATCGGTCTGAAGGACCTGGGGCTGGCGTAGTGTCCGATGAGCGCGGGCGGGGCGCGGCGGACGACGAGCCGAAGGCGGCAAACGAGCCGACGGCCGGCGAGCCGACGGCCGGCGAGCCCACGGCCGGTGAGCCGGAGGCAGGCAGTGCCGACTGGTTGCTCCAGCAGCTCACGGGAGGCAGGCACGTCACGCCGCCCGCGCAGCGGCGAGAACGGGAGGAGTCCGAGACTGAGCGTCCGCCAGTAGCGGAGCAGCCGCCGGTCTCGGAGCAGCCGCCGGTCGCGGAGCAGCATCCGGTGGATGAGCGGACTCCGGTGGAGCCGATTCCTCCGTCGACACCGCGGCCGAGTGCGCAAGCCGGATTCGACGACCTTCTCGGCAGCGTGCTCGAGGAGCCGGCTGCGGTCGACGACGGACAGACGGAATTCCCCGTAGCCTTCAACTGGAACCTGACACCCGGCGCCGGCGGCGATCCGCTCGTCGAAGCGTCTTCGGTCGAGGATTCGGTCAGAGCGGACTCGGAGGACGGTCCCGCTGCGAGTGAGGATGTTCCGGCGCCTCCGCCGGCGCCCGCCGCAGCCCCGGTGCTGCCGCCGCAGCCTCCGATCGTCCCTCCGTTGGTGTCGCCGGTGTACCGCGCGCCGGTGGTTGAGCCGCCGGTGGTTGAGCCGTCCCCGGTTGAATCGGTAGGGGAAGAGTCACCCCTGGACGCCCCTGCGGAGGAGCCACCCGCTCGTTCGTGGGTGATCCCGGCGGCGGAGCCGGCAGCGCCGGTCGCGCCGGCCGCGGACGAGAAGCCCCGCACGATCTTCGATTCGCCCGCAACGGACGTCCCTGATGGGGACGACACTGCGGATGGCCACGGGCTTGCTGCCCTGCTCGGCTTCGGCCCGTCCGAACCCGATAAGCCATCCAGCCGCTCGGTCATCGGCGACACGACGAGCATCATCCCGCTGAATCCGTCCGCGTTCACCCGCCCGCCGGCGCCGTCGGCACCCTCCGAGGCCGTCCCCTCGACGCCGGAGCCGCCGCAGCAGCCGGTGCTCCCTCCCCTCGATGCGGCGGCGTTGCTCGAGCCCGGAGTCGACACTCCGACCCAGCAGTTGGATGCCGCCGAAATGGCCGCACTGCTCCGGCCCAGGCGCGAAGACGGGCCTCCGGTCCTGCCGTCCGAGCCGGCGGTTCCGGCCGCGCAGGCGGAGGTGGCCCTCGGTGGTGTCCCCTCGCCGGCGACGAGTCCGATCGATGCGGAGAGCATCGCGGCCGCATCCGAGCCGGAGGCGGAACCGCAGCCGTTCGGGCGGTGGACCGCAGAGGTCGCCGCTACCGCCGGAGAGCCGGCCGCATCCGTGGATGCTGACGACGATGCAGCCGACGACCTGGGTGACGACGATAAGGCCGACGGGATCTCGGCGCTCTTCGGCGATGTGGTCGCCGCAGAACCGGTGGACGAGGACCTGGACGACGACCAGCACCCGACCGGGCCGGCCGAACGTCAAGCGGGGCCCGAGCCCGTGGCGGCGCCAGAGCCGGCGACAGAGCCTGAGCCGCAAGCGGAGCCCAAGCCCGAGCCGGCGGCCGAGGAGGAGGGACCGAAACTCCTGGCGACGACGCCCTTCACCATGCCACCGACGGACGCCCGGCCCTTCAGCGCTCAGGAGTCCTCCCGTACCCTCAGCGCACCATCGGATTCGAGCCTGCCGCAGACGGAGGCGTTCACCCCCTTCCCGTCCGCTCCCGCAGCCGTCGCTGCACCGGCTGTGCCTGCGGGACCGCTCCCGCCTTCCGCATCCACCGGCACGCAGACCGCGAGCCCCGCAGGCCCCGCGGGCCCGACGGGCCCCGGTCTCTGGGGCTCACGCAACAACCGCATCCTGTTCTCCCTGGCGGGCGCGCTCGCTGTGGTGCTGGTGCTCATCGGCCTCTTCGCCCTCGGGACCCGCATCCCCTCCCTGTTCCGTGCGGCTCAGCCGGTGCCGGTCTCGACCGCGTCCCACCCGGCCAGTCCCTCGCCGAAGCCGACCCCCACTCCCACGCCGACCCCGACGGTCACTCCGAAACCGGCGGCTGCGGTCGGGCCCGGCGTGCATCCCTGGGACACGCTGGGCGGCGGCGAGTGCATCCAGCCGTTCACCAACGTGTGGGCCCAGGAGTTCACCGTCGTCGACTGCGCGACCCCGCACGCCGCGCAGCTGGTCTACACCAACCTGCTGTCGGCGGACCCGGCCGCTCCCTACCCCGGAGTCGACGCCCTCGCCCAGCAGATTCCCGGCCTGTGCACGGCAGGAGGCGTGATCGATCTCGGTGCCGCGGCCGCCTATCCCGACCTTCAGGTCGTCGGCTCCTACCCCGCCACGGAGCAGCAGTGGAAGGACGGCCAGCGCTCGTACTACTGTTTCGCCAACCGCTCCGGCGGTGAGCCCCTCACGTCCTCGGTGGCCGGCCCCGGACCTGCCGCCTGAGTCGCGGCCCCGCGTCAGCCGCGTTCCGCCGAGACCAGATCGGCCGCGTAGCGGACCAGCGCGCGCGGCGGATTGAGGCGCCGCGCCGACTCCAGCGCATCCACCGGCCGCTCGTGGGCAGGCAGCGTGACGTTCAGCACGATGGACTCCCGCTCGAGCCCCGTCCCGAAGAATCCTTCGGCATCCAGGTCGGTTAGGCCGCCGATCATGGCCTCCAGCAGCGCCTGATTCACTTCGTGCGGACGGTCGTAGGCATCCCCGACCGCATCGAAGAGGGGCTCGATCCCGGCGAACAGCTCGTCGCCGAACTGGTCGTAGGGCGAATCGTTCACGCTCCAGCGCAGGTCGTCCTCCCCCAGGGGGAGACCCTGCCTGCGGGCGTCGTCGACCGCGCGCTGCAGCCCCTGGAGCGAGCAGGCCGTAGGAACCGGCCGGTGCGCCAGGGCCGTCGTCCACAGCCCGAAGTAGTAGAAGTCCTCCGTGGGCCGCTCGTCACGGAGCGCCGTCCAGGCCGCGCGGGCCGCCTCGCGGATTGCGGAGCGGATGCGCGCGATCTCGTCCACAGGTTCCCCCTTCGACCGCGCGCGGGCTGGTCAGAGCTCGGATTCGACGGGGTCGCGGACCACGAGCTCGTCCACGCCGCCCAGCACTTCGTCCGGCCGGAACGGGTACCGCTCGATCTCCGCGTGGTCGCTGATCCCGGTGAGGACGAGGATGGTGTGGAGGCCGGCTTCGATGCCGGCGATGACGTCCGTGTCCATCCGGTCGCCGATCATCGCCGTGTTCTCGGAGTGCGCTCCGATGCGGTTCATGGCCGAACGGAACATCATCGGGTTGGGCTTGCCGACCACATAAGGGTCCCGGCCCGTCGCCTTCGTGATCATGGCCGTGACGGCGCCCGTCGCCGGCAGCGGGCCTTCGGCGCTGGGGCCGGTCGCATCCGGGTTGGTCGAGATGAAGCGGGCGCCCTTGCCGATCAGGCGGATCGCCTTGGTGATCGCGTCGAAGGAGTAGCTGCGCGTCTCGCCGACGACCACGTAGTCGGGGCTGGTGTCGGTCATGATGAAGCCGGCCTCGTGGAGGGCGGTGGTGAGGCCCGCCTCTCCGATGACGTACGCGCTGCCGCCGGGCGCCTGCGACTTGAGGAAGTCGGCGGTCGCAAGGGCGGAGGTCCAGATCGACTCCTCGGGGACATCCAGCCCGGAGGTGCGCAGCCGGGCGGCCAGGTCGCGCGGCGTGAAGATGGAGTTGTTGGTGAGCACCAGGAACGGCGTGCCCTGGTCACGCCACTGCTGGATCAGCTCGGTCGCGCCGGGGAGAGCCTGGTTCTCGTGCACGAGCACGCCATCCATGTCGGTGAGCCAGCACTCGATCTCGTCGCGACGCGTCACCTGGACCCCTTTCACCGGAAGCGGATGCGTCCAGCTTAGGGGGGAGGTCCGACGGAGGTGAGGCTGCCCGCCGCGGTGGATACGCTGAACCGGTGGACGAGATGCCGAACCCGACGCACGAGCTGACGACGAACGGGGTCGGGCCCTGGCCGGGCGAGTGGCCGGAGGACCCCCGGTACGACGCCGAGCTGCTCCGCCATGGCGACTCGCGCAACGTGATCGACCGCTACCGGTATTGGAGCATGGAGGCGATCGTCGCGGACCTCGACGAGCACCGGCATCCGTTCCACGTCGCCATCGAGAACTGGCAGCACGACATGAACATCGGCTCCATCGTGCGCAGCGCGAACGCGTTCGCGGCGGACACCGTGCACATCATCGGACGCCGGCGGTGGAACAAGCGCGGCGCCATGGTCACCGACCGCTACCAGCATGTCGTGCACCACGACGATGTGGATGGTTTCGTCGCCTGGGCGCGCGGCGCCGGCTTGCCGGTCATCGCGATCGACAACGTGCCCGGCTCCGTCCGGATCGAGACGTTCGCGCTCCCGCGGGAGTGCGTCCTGCTCTTCGGGCAGGAGGGTCCGGGCCTGTCGCCGGCGGCCCTCGACGCCGCGGACGCCGTGGTGGAGATCTCGCAGTTCGGCTCCACCCGCTCGATCAACGCCTCCGCCGCCGCGGCCGTCGCCATGCACGCCTGGATCACCCAGCACGTCCCCTTCTCCTGACCTCCCGCCCACCATCGAGTCCGCACACATTGCACGATTACGGGCCTGATTGCGTGCAGTCTTCGCGGACTCGATGGTGGGGCGGGAGCGCGGGGACGGGCGGGTCAGCGGTTGGTGCGGCGCCAGACGAGTTTGAGGGCGGACCAGTCGGTGTCGAGGGCGGCCACCTTCACGTCGACCAGGCCGCGGGCGAGCGCGGCGTCGCGGATGACGTTCTCGTCGAGGTCGCTCACGTGTCCGGCGGCTTTCCGAGGCCACGCCGCCCACAGCATCCCGTCGGGACGGATGCGCTCGCCGAGCTCGTCGAGCTCGTCCAGGTACTCGGATGCGTGACGGTAGAACGCGAGGATGAGTCCCCGCTGCCCGTCCGCTATCCAGTCCACCTCGGGGCCGTCCTCGAGTGGGATGATCCAGCCGGGATCGGCGTGCAGCACGGTCGCACGCATCCCGGGTTTCAGGCCGAGATTCTTCCACAGCGGCGTGCCCGAGTATCCGGCGGCAGCGCCGGTCGGCGGGGTCACCCGTGCCATCCGGCGTCGTCGGCGATGCGTCGGATGGCGGCCGCATCCAGGTCGTACACCGTCTGGCCGTCGTCGGGCGCAGGCGCGGTCACGATGTGCGCGCGCACCGGACCCTCTGCGGGCAGCTGCACCCACGCGAACGCGGCTCCCCGGACCGCCCGCTCCCGCGGCGGCGGCCACAGCACGTCCGTCGTATTGGCGACGGCAGGTGCGACGACCACCGTAATGCCGTGCGCCCCGGCCTCGGTCACGAGTCCGTGGTGGAAATGCCCGGCGAGGATGAGGCGCACATCCCCTGCGCCGCACACGTCCAGCAGGGGTTCGGGGTCGACCAGCCGCAGCGGCTCGAACAGCACCGTCGTCGGGTCGACCGGTGGATGGTGCAGCACCACGACCGTGCCCCGCTCGGACGGCGTCGCGAGCAGCCGCCGCAACCGGTCGAGCTGCGCGTCGTCCACGTGCCCGTAGCCGGCGCGCGGGACGCTGCTGTCGACCGTCACGATGCGGAATCCGCGCACGGTCGTCTCGGTCTCGCGCGGGCCGAGCACCTCCTCGAAGGCGTCCGGCAGATCGTGGTTGCCCATCGCGTACACGACGGCCGCTCCGCGCTTCGCCGCCCACGGCTCCAGCGTGCTCTTCAGGAGGCGGTAGGAGGCCGCGGTCCCGTCCTCCGACAGGTCGCCGGAGACGACGACCACGTCGATCCCGGTCAGCGTCGCCGCTCGGGCGAGCACCCGATCCAACCCGGCCAGCGTGTCCACGATGCCGTAGTGCAGCCTCTCGTCTCCGTACAGATGCGTGTCGGAGAGGTGCAGGATGCGCAGCGTTTCTGTCACGCCGCCACCCTAGCGCCGGCCACCGTCGTCGCCCGGCGACCGACGCCGCCACCCTCGCGCCGGCCGGCGACGCCGCCCGCCTACCCGATGAGCGAAGGACGCAGGTCGCGCAGCGTCCGGAAGTGCGTCATCCGCGTCACGCCGATCGCCGAGATCAGCAGCGCCACGAGCATCCACAGGGCCAGCACTCCGGCATCCGCCCAGGCCGTCGCCGGGTTGCCGCCGTACATCAGCTGCCGGATGCCGTCCACGGCGTACGACATCGGCAGCACGTTGTGCAGCGCGGCGAGCGGTCCGGGCAGCGTCTGCCACGGGAAGGTCCCGCCCGCCGTCACCAGCTGCATCACCATGAGCACGAGCCCGAGGAACTGCCCGACGCTGCCGAGCCAGACATTGAGCGCGAGGATGATCGCCGCGAACGTGACGGACGCCAATCCCATCAAGGCGTACATCCCGAGCGGATTGTCGATCCGGAAGCCGAGAGCGCCGGACACGATCGCGAACAGCCCGATCATCTGCACTGCTCCGAGAAGGCCCGGTGTGAGCCATCCCGCCAGCGTGATCTTCACCGGCGAGTGGAGTGCGGTGATGGCCCGGCGCGAGACAGGCTTGACGATCAGGAACAGCGCGTAGATGCCGATCCACGCCGCCAGCGAGACGAAGAACGGTGCGAGTCCGGCGCCGTAGGTCCCGGCGGAGGTGATCGAGTCGTTCTTCAGGTTGACCGGATCCGCGATGGTGGAGGCCTGCTTCTGCTGCAGGTCGGGGGAGCTGTCCGGGATGCGGTCGACGCCCGCCTGCAGCCCGTCGCGCAGCTGCGCGGTGCCGGTGTGCAGGCTGGTCAGCCCGTCCCGCAGTTGCGCCGATCCGCTCGCCGCGGTGGCAGCGCCCGAGGCGAGCTGCGACGCGCCGTCCGCCGCTTGCTGCGAGCCGGACGCGACCTGGGACGCGCCACCCGCGACCTGGTCCGCTCCGGCCGAGAGCTGGTCGATCTGGCCGACGGCGCTCTGGATGCGGCTGTTGCCCGACTGCACGGTCGTGTCGATGCTCGCGAGCGATGCCTGCACCTGCGCGATCACGGAGGAATCGACGCCGCGGGCCTGCAATTCCTGGATGAGCTGCTGGCCGGTCGCCGGGGCCTCCGCCGCGAGCTGAGCGGCCGCCGCCCCGGCTTGGTTCGCCTGCGTAGCCAACTCCCTGTTGCCGGCCGCGACCTGGGCCGCCCCGTCGCTGACCTGCTGCGCCCCCGCCGCGAGCTGCCCGAGCTTGCCGGACAGCTCCTGAGATCCCGACGCGAGCTGGGCCGTGCCGTCCGCCAGCAGGCTCGCGCCGGACTGCGCGCTCGCGCTGCCGTCCACCAGTTTGTCGGCGCCGCCGACGGCCGTGACGAGCTGCGAGCGGATGTCCGCCAGCCCGACCAGGAACTGCTTCGCCGCCTCCTCGTTCACCTGCTGGACGATCGCGGTCCGGATCTTCTCCGCCGCCTGGGTGCCGATCGTCGAGGCGAGGTAGCTGTTCGTGTCGTTCGTCGTGAGGGTGACGATCGCCCGGTGCGGGTCCGTCCCGGAGGCGGAGGCGAGGGCTGTCGAGAAGTCCTTCGGGAAGGTGATGCTGAAGTCGTATTTCGAGTCGTCGACGCCGCGCGCGGCCGAGCCCTGCTCCACGCGGTGCCACTGGAAGGAGCCGTCCGCGATCAGTTGCTTCGCGACGTCGTCGCCGTAGGAGACGTCCTTTCCGCCGACGGTGGCGCCGGTGTCATCCACGACGATCGCGGCCGGGATGCGGTCGAGGTTCGCGTAAGGGTTCTGGTTGGCCCACAGGTACAGGCCGCCGTAGAGCACCGGAACACACATCAGGGCGACGAGCGCAACGATGGACATGGGGTTGGCCGTGAGGCGACGGAACTCCGCCGCGATCATCTGCGGGATCTTCATTCGCGCTCCTCGGTGGGCTCGGGTTCGGGTTCGGGGTCGGGTTCGGGCTCGGGCTCGGGCTCCACGATCAGGTCCGGGAGCTCGTCGGTGTCGTCTCGGCCGGGGTCTTCGTCGAAGGTGTCCGGGCCGGTCTCATCCATTCGCGAGACCAGCGAGGCGGCGGCGATCGCCGCTGCGGAGGCGTCGCCCGCCACGACCAGCACGGCCGTGTCGCGGCCCGCGAGCTCGCGGGCGAACCGCCACCAGTCGACGGGGTCGCCGCCATGACGGTCGGGCGAGACGATGACCAGCGCATCCACCCCCGTCCGCAGCAGCGCCAGCTCGGCGAGCAGGCGGATGCGGACGGCCGGCGGCACCGTGCCGATCGATGATCGTGACCACTCGGACGCATGGAGCTCACGCAGGCAGCGCCGCACAGCGAGGGGATGCGACCGCCGGCCGGCGAACATCAGCTCCTCCGCCACGACACCGGCGACGGTGACATCCGCGGCGGGCTCGGAGACGCCGGGCGCGTCGATCAGGGCGATGCGCCGACGCATCGCGGCGTAGTCGGTGACGCCGTCGATGGTCACGGTTCCGGACTCGGGACGCATCCGCCCGGAGGCGATGAGCCCGAGCACAGTGGGCCGCTGCTCGGTCTCGGCCCGAGCGAGGGAGGCTCGTCCGGACTCGAAGGTCGCGGAGGTGGGGGGCAGGGCAGCGCCCTTTTCGACCCGGTCGAGGACGACCTTCATCGCTGCTGCCCTCCGTCGATTGAGTCGCTCGCGCCCTCGGTTGCGCTGTTGCCCGCTCCCGCGACGAACGCCAGCTCCGGCGTCGATGCGATAAGCTCGCCCGCCTCGCGCCAGCTCATCCCCGCCGCGCCGAGGCCTGCGAGCATGACCAGTCGATGCCCGGCCTCTGGCGTCAGTCCCGTGCGGGTCGCCTCCTCGAGCACGGCCACAGCCGCGTTCTCGATCAGCCGGGTGACCGTCTCGGGATCGAGGTCCGTGCGGATGCGGCCGGAGCCCATCCCGCGCCGGACCGTCTCGCGCAGCCGCTCGCGCGCCGGGTCGAGGGCCGTGCCCACCAGCTCCCGGTGGGGCCCGCGCACGGCGAGCGCCGCGCTGACGCGGATGTGCTCGACCTCGGCCCAGAGCGTTGCGCCGAACAGCGCGATCTCGACCAGCGGATCGGGATGCGACACCGGCTCCAGCAGGGCCGCGAGGCGGCGGGCGCCGCGCGTGAACACCTCGACGAGCAACTCGTCCCGGGTGGCGAAGTGGCCGTAGACCGCGCGCCGGCTGAGGCCGGCCCGGGCGGCGATGGTCTCGAGCGACGCGTCGATGTCCTCGTTCAGCGCCACGGCTGCGGCACTGAGGATGGCTTCTCGGTTCGCGGTCGCGTCGCGACGTGGAGCACGGGTGGAGGGAGTGGGCATGACAGCAGTCTACGCCCTTCTTGCACACCAGTGTGCAACTTAGTGGGTCACGATAGGATCGAGTGCGACGGTCGTCCGCGTGGCGCCGAAGCGATCCATCCACTCGAGAGGACTCCAACGTGCCCGCGATCGTGATCATCGGCGCCCAGTGGGGCGACGAAGGCAAAGGCAAGGCGACCGACGTCCTCGGGAGCCGCATCGACTACGTCGTCAAGTTCAACGGCGGCAACAATGCGGGCCACACCGTCGTCATCGGCGACGAGAAGTACGCCCTGCACCTGCTGCCCTCCGGCATCCTCACCGAAGGCGTCACCCCGGTCATCGCCAACGGCGTCGTCGTCGACATCGAGGTGTTGTTCGAGGAGCTCGACGCGCTGATCGCCCGCGGCGTCGACGTGTCCCGTCTCCGGGTCAGCTCCAACGCGCACGTCATCACCTCGTACCACCGCACGATCGACAAGGTCACCGAGCGCTTCCTCGGCAAGCGCCAGATCGGCACCACCGGCCGCGGCATCGGACCCACTTACGCCGACAAGATCAACCGGGTGGGCATCCGGATCCAGGACATCTTCGACGAGAACATCCTCCGCCAGAAGGTGGAGGGCGCCCTCGACCAGAAGAACCACCTCCTGGTCAAGGTCTACAACCGCCGCGCGATCACGGTCGACGAGGTCGTGGAGCAGCTTCTCGCTTACGCGGAGCGCCTGCGCCCGATGGTGGTCGACAGCTCGCTGCTGCTCAACCAGGCGCTCGAAGAGGGCAAGTACGTGCTCTTCGAGGGCGGCCAGGCGACCATGCTGGATGTGGACCACGGCACGTACCCCTTCGTCACATCCTCGAATTCCACCGCCGGCGGAGCCGCGACCGGCTCGGGCATCGGCCCGAACCGTATCGATCGCGTGATCGGCATCGTCAAGGCGTACACGACCCGTGTCGGCGCCGGACCCTTCCCGACAGAGCTGTTCGACGAGTGGGGCGAGTTCCTGCGGGAGCGCGGCTTCGAGTTCGGCACCACGACCGGCCGCCCGCGCCGCACCGGCTGGTACGACGCGCCGGTCGCGCGGTACACCGCCCGCGTGAACGGCGTCACCGACTTCGTCCTCACCAAGCTGGACACGCTCACCGGCATCGCCCGCATCCCGGTCGCCGTCGCCTACGACGTGGACGGCGTGCGCCACGACGAGGTCCCGGCCTCGCAGAGCGACTTCCACCACGCGAAGCCGATCTACGAGGAGTTCCCCGGCTGGACCGAGGACATCAGCGGCGCCCGCAGCTTCGACGACCTCCCCCGCAATGCGCAGGACTACGTTCTCGCCCTCGAGGCGATCTCCGGCGCCCGCATCTCGGCGATCGGCGTCGGCCCCGCCCGCGACCAGATCGTCGTCCGCCACGACCTGATCGACTGAGCCCCCGGCTCCGTGCGCGCATACCAGTGAAGGAGATCCGAACGAGAATCGTTCGGATCTCCTTCACTACTGCCATCCGAAGGTGATTCGGGAGCTGATCTCCTTCGACACAGTGGAAGGGTCAGAACCAGGTGCTGAGCCGCGGGGGCACCGCCGTGCGGAATAGGCGGTCGAGCGCATCCACGTCGCCCTGGATGCGGCCCGCGACGGCGAGCGCGCGCGCCGTGTCGTGGCCGAGGTAGACGCTGCCGAGGGTGTTCACCGGAAGTGTCACGTCGGCCGGGTCCTCTGTCGTGGTCACCGTCGCCCGCCCCTCCGTCACGGTCAGGCGGAAGCGGCCGGCGGCGAGACCCAGGTCGTCGGCCACATCCAGCACCAGGGAGCCGTCGCGCTCGTAGCTGCGCGCCTGCAGTGACGCTGGAAGGTCGAGGATGCGCACCCACAGGTGGTCGTCGACCGACGTGACCTTTGCACCCCGGATGTCGGAGACCAGCGCGGGCAGCGGCTCGTCCACACCGCGCGTCCACACCTTCACGCTCGCGACGAGGTCGAGCTCGAACAGGAACCGCCAGAGCGCTGTGAGCGCCTCGTCGGTGGCGGCCGCGAGGTAGTTGACGTCGACCGTGTGCCGGGTGAAGTCGTCGTCGCCCTTGACGGTGAAGGAGACGAAGCCCTCCGGCTCGCCGGACGGGGAGTCGTAGCGGACCAGCCGGTAGCGATCCGCATCCGAGTTGCCCTTCAGCGGGCCGGTCAGCCGGTGGGCGAGGTAGGGCTCGAGGCCGATCTCGCCCGGCCGGCCCGCCATGACGCGGTCGAGCACGCGCTCGGCGGTCTCGCGGTACTCCCCGGGATCGGTGAACGACAGGCGTCCGACGGTCTCGGCGCCGGCCCAGCGGACGCGCTTCGTGTCGACCCTCCAGGCCGTCGCATAGGTGGCCGGCCCGAAGCCCCAGCGGCCGTAGATGACCGACTCCGAGACCGTGAGGATCGCCAGCGGGACCCCGAGCGCATGGGCCGTGCGCAGCTCGCCGCCGAGGAGCGCACGGGCGATGCCGCGCCGGCGATGCGTCGGCGCGACGGTCACGGAGCTGATCGCCCAGGCGTCGATGCGCTCCCCGCCCGGGACGGTGAGGGGCGCGACCCACGAGTTGACGGTGCCGACCGGCTCGCGCGCCGGGATGGCGTCGTCGTACACTCCCGTCGTACGGCGCGAGCGGAGGTATCCACGCGCCTCCTGAAGCACCTCGTCCTTCGGCCGGCCGTCGTGGAAGCCGCGGAAGTCCGCGCGGATCCACGCGTCGAAGGCGGCGGCGTCCTCCGTGTCGACCAGGGAGAGGCGGAGTCCGCCGGCGGACAGATCGCGCTCGGAGGTGGGGTCGATGGGCCGGGTGAGGAAGTCCATCCCTTCACCGTATCGGGCGGCCCTGGCGGCGGGAACAGCGGACAGGGGGACGGGCGCGGTCCGGTAGCGTGGATCACATGAAGGTGCGCGGTCTCATCCAGAGCAGCGAAACGCGGGAGCTCACGGCCGAGGCGGACGACGCGCAGTCGGCACGCGCGCTCATCGAGGAGCAGGTTCCGGAGGGATTCGACCTGCTGCGCGTGCATAACGCGATGCCGCGTGGCGGGCGGGTCATCGCCACGGCGGTCATCCGCGGGTCCGCCGTCAGTGAGATCGAGGCCGAGGGCCCCGACTACGCCTCCGCCCGGGACGCGCTCCGCGCGCAGGTCCCTGCCACGCACCTGCTCCTCTCCATCGTCGTGGACTGACCTCGCGACCCGCGGGGCGGGGGATGCAGGGCGCGCGTCAGAGGGGGAAGGGCTGGGCGGCGGCGTTCTCCAGGAGGGGCCAGAGCGCGGCGGCGAGACGCGGCGAGCGGGATGCGCGGGTCGCCGGGACGTGGACGGGCGGACCCTTCGTGAACGCGGCCGGGCCGAGGTAGTCGCCGCCGGTGACCTCGGGGTCGAGCACGGCCCGGACCGGCGCGTGGGCTCCGCCGTCCTTGCCCTGGGTCCAGGCGGCCTGCAGGTTGTCGGCGAAACGGGTGGCCCGCGACGGGTGGTTGACACCCCGGATGCCCGGGGTGCGTCCGGAGATGGAGTAGCCGGGATGCACCACGATGCTCTGCGCGGCCGACCCGGCCGTGCGCAGCCGCCGGTCGAGCTCGAAGCCGAAGGACTGCGCCGCGATCTTCGACCCCGCGTAGGCGCGCCACGGCGTGTAGGAGCGCTCGAGCTGGAGGTCGTCGATCCGCAGACGGCCGAGACGCGCGGCCATCGAGCCCAGCGTCACGATCCGTGCATCCGTCTGCGCCAAGGCCGGGATGCACCGCGCCATCAGGCGGAAGTGGCCGAGGACGTTGGTCGCGAGCACGAACTCGTTGCCGTACTCGTCGGTCTGCCGGGTACGTGGTGGGTGCACCATCCCTGCGTTCAGCACCAGCGCATCCACGCGGCGTGCGAGCAGCGCGTCGGCCGCTGCGTCGATGGAGCGCCGGTCGGTCACGTCCAAAGGCAGCGCTTCGACGCTCGCGTGCGGAACCCGCCGCCGGATCGCGGAGATCGCCGCCTCGGCCCGCTCCGGGTCTCGGCACGCGAGCACCACGTGCGCGCCCGCGCGGGCCAGCTGCTCCGACGTGAAGTAGCCGACCCCGGCGTTCGCGCCCGTGACGACGACGGTGCGGCCGTGCGCGTCCGGCAGCGCGGCCGCATCCCAGCCCACCGTGCTACTTGCCGTTCTCGCCGGCGATGCGCTCGTGGTGGTGGATGACCTCGGCCACGATGAAGGTCAGGAACTTCTCGGCGAAGGCCGGGTCGAGGTGGCTCTCCTCTGCCAGAGCGCGGAGGCGCCTGATCTGCTCCTTCTCGCGCTCGGGGTCCGCTGCGGGGAAGCCGTGCTCCGCCTTCAGCGCGCCCACCTGCTGCGTGAACTTGAACCGTTCGGCGAGCATGTGGATGACCGCCGCGTCGATGTTGTCGATGCTCTGACGGATGCTGTGCAGCTGCTGGATCGCGGCCGCCGCGTCGCTGTTCTCGGGCATGCTCCGACCCTACCGGGTCGGGCGACCCGATCGGCCCGGCGGCCTCACAGGCTCGGCGACGGCTCGGCGAGAACCCGGTCGAGCACCGGCCTCGTGGCGCGCAGCGCCGCCCACACCAGCAGCATCCCTGCGGTCAGGCATCCGGCCACGACGACGAGGGTGAACGGCGAGATCAGGAGGCTCATCCCGGTCAGCGGGAACAGCACGGTCGCCGCGGTGAGCGCCGACCCGATCGACGTGATCCGCAGCGGTGACAGGACCGCACGACTCCGGGCCGCGTTCATCTCGGAGACGGGCATCCCGATCCGGTCGAGGCTCACATAGACGTCGCGACGGTCGAGGATGCCGGCGGCCTGGTTGACCCCGGCAGAGCACGCCACCATGACGAAGGATGCGATCACCGTGATGAGTACCCCGGTGCCGATATCGGCGAGCACGAGCCGGCTCTGCTGGTCGGGCGATTGGCCGACAGCACCCAGCAGCGCGACGCCGACTCCCGCGAAGACCGCCACGAAGCTCGTCATCGCGACTCCCGACACCTGGCGCCACGCGGCTCTCGGCGACTCGAGGATGCTGCGCGCCGCCAGCAGCCGCCGAACGGTCCGCGCCCGGCGGGCCTGACGCGACGCGATCGCCCGCAGCAGCCAGGGACCGATCAGGTTCAGCACGGCGATGCTTCCTCCGAAGCCCACGGCGAGGATGGTCGCCAGGATGCCGATGCCGGGCGCAGCCTGCACCACGGACATGGCGACGACGGCAGCGACGAAAACTCCGACGGTGATCACGAGCCGCAGCCAATGCATGCGCGGCGCCTGTTGCCGGGTGCGAACGCCGAGCGGCGACAGGATGACGCCCCGCAGCCCGACGGCTGCGCTGATCGCGGCCAGGACCCCGACGCCGGCGACGGTGAGCGCGATCCATCCCGGGTTCAGCAGGATCGACGTCCCGAGCGGGTGCCCTCGGAACGGGATGAGGCCGACCAGCGGCGAGACGAGGAGAGAGACGACGACACCGCTGATGGCGCCCGCGAGCGCCAGCCCGGTCGACTCGATGACGGTCAGCCGGGCGACGAGGCCGGGCGTCGCTCCGAGGAGGCGCAGGCTCGCCAGGCGATCGTCACGGCGCCGGGCCGAGAGCCGTGCCGCGGAGCCGCCCAGTCCGACGAGCGGCACCACCAGCAGGGATAGGGCGATCACCGCGAGCACCTGGTAGATGCCGGCGAGCTCGTTGGTCCACGAGAAGAACGCCTGCGCGCCCCCCGCGACGATGAGCAGCAGAGCGGTCACCACGCTGAACGCGACCAGCGGCAGCACGATCGTGGAGCGGGCGGAGGTGCTGCGGCGGGCGAAGAGCCAGGCGAGACGGAGGGTCGTCATCAGCGGCTCGTTCCATCCAGGATGCGGTCGTCGCTGACGCGGTCGCCCACGATCCGGCCGTCGGCCAGGCGGAGAACCCGGGAGCAGCGCGACGCGACGGACTCGTCGTGGGTGACGACCACGAGCGAGCGGCCGCGGTCCGTGGTCGAGCGGATGAGCGCATCCATCACCTCCGTCGAGGTCTGCGAGTCGAGCG
>JBQCCO010000125.1:0-17789 GCA_051962155.1 Leifsonia sp.
ACGCCTCCATCACCCGGTCGCCGAACATGATCGGCAGGAGTGCGCCGCGCGCCTGGCCGTCCCCGTGCTCTCCCGAGAGCGAGCCGCCGTAGTCGGTCACGAGCCTCGCTGCCCGCTCGATGAAGGCGCGATACGTCGAGATGCCGCGCTCGGTGGTCAGCTCGAAGGGGATGCGGCAGTGCACGCAGCCGTGCCCGAAATGCCCGTAGAGGGAGACACGATCGTAGCCGAACTCGCTCAGCAGGTCGCCGAAGTCGCGCAGGTAGTCGCCGAGCCGTTCCGGCGGAACGGCGGCGTCCTCCCAGCCGGGCCACCGATCCTGGCCGTCGGGAGCGCGGGCCGTCGCTCCGAGTCCCGCCTCGCGGATCTCGACGATCTTCTGTTGCAGCGCCGCGTCGTCGAACTGCGCGACCTGCGGTGCGGGGTCGAGTCCGGCGAGCGTGGCCCGCAGCCGCCGCGCATTCTCTTCGACCTCGTCGGCGTTCGCGCCGGGAAGTTCCACGGTCAGCCACCCGCGACCCTCCGGCAGCAGCTTCAATGCTTCGGGATTCTTGCCCTTCCGCTTCTCGTTGCCGACGAGGAGGTCGTCCATCCCTTCGATCATCGTCGGGTCGAAGGGGGCGATTGTGGGGGCGGCGTCGGCGGCGTCCGTGATCGAGGGGAATCCGAGCACGAGCAGGGTCTTCGCCGCCGGCACCGGGACGAGGTCGATCTCGGCGTGCAGGACGGTCACCAGGGTCGATTCGGACCCGACGAGCGCCTTGGCCACATCGAACCCGTGCTCCGGCAGGAGGGAATCCAGGCCGTATCCGGAGACGCGGCGCGGGATGTCGGGGAAGCGTGCCCGGATGTCGTCGCCGAACTCGTCGGCGATCGCACGCAACCCCGCATAGAGCTCGGCGCGACGGCCGCCCTCGGCGGTCACGCGGGCGAACTCCTCGTCGCTCGTCGGCCCGACCCACAGGCGCTCGCCGTCGTAGGTGAGCACCTCGAGCCGGCGGACGCTGTCGGCCATCTTCCCGTACGCCTGGGCGGTGGATCCGCACGAGTTGTTGCCGATCATCCCGCCGATCGTGCAATGCGAGTGGGTCGCGGGCTTGGGTCCGACCATGAGCCCGTGCGGGGCGAGCAGGGCGTTCAGGTCGTCGAGGACGATGCCGCACTCCACCACGGCCAGGCGTCCCTGCGGGTCGAGCGAGACCAGGTGGTCGCAGTACTTGCTCCAGTCGATGACGACGGCGTTGTTGGTGCACTCGCCGGCGAGGCTCGTCCCGCCGCCGCGGCTGAGCAGCGGCACCCCCAGGTCGTGGCAGATTGCGACGGTCTCGACTCCGGCGTCGATCGTGTGCGGCACGACGACGCCGATCGGCACCTGGCGATAGTTGGAGGCGTCGGTCGAGTACGCGCCGAGCGTGCCGTTGTCGAAGCGCACCTCACCGTCGACGCGGGAGGTGAGGGCGCCGGCGAGGGCGTGGAGATCGACGCCTCCCGACGTGATGGTGCTCACCGAGGCACCTCGGGGCTCCGTCGTCGACCCGCCATGCTGCGGAACGTACCCTGCCTGCCGTGGCCGTCAAGGTGCGGCGCGCCCCGGCCCTGCGACATTCGTGACGAATGTCGCCCTGCGCCGGCGCGCTCAGACGACCGGCGACGGACTCAGGTGGGCGGCGATGCCGACGGTGACGAACTCGGCGTAGCGATCGAGGTCCCAGCGGCTGCGGAGGACGAGCAGGTCGTAGAGCTGGGCCGAGCTGTACGTGAGCAGGATGTCGGTCGCGGTCTCCACATCCACCGTCGGCGGGAGGTGGCCGGCCGCAGCAAGTCGCGTGGCGTTCCCGGCCATCCGCGTCCGCCGGTCCTCGTCGATGTCCCGGGCGAGGGTGGTCAGCTCGGGGTCGTGGTGGGCCGCGGCCTCGAGGAGGAGCAGGATGGGCGCGACGCGCGGCGCGACCTCGGCGCTGAGGCGGCCCCATCCCTCGAGGAGGGCGGTGAGGTCGTCCGCGCTGAGGGCGTCGGAGCGGTCTTCCGCCGCGACCGGGCCGGCGCCTTCGAGCCCCTGCTGCACCACGGCGCGGACCAGGGCCGCCTTGCCGGGGAACCGCTTGTAGACCGACTCTGCCGACACGCCGCAGGCGTCTGCGACCTTCGGGATGGTGAGGGCGGCGTAGCCGTCGGTCAGGAGAATGTCGCGAGCGGCCTGGAGGAGCGACTCCCGGACCTTCGCGGCCTGCGCCCGGCGGGCCGATCCGTCGTATTTTCTCTTGACTCCCGGCACGGCACGCTCCATACTCGACGAATAGATACAGACTACTGTAACGAAATCGAGGAACACATGTCCACTGCAGCACATCCGTTTCTCGTCCGACTCCAGCAGGCGACCGAAAGCCACGACCTCGACGCGCTCGTGGACTGCTTCGATCCGGGATATCGCAACGAGACTCCCGCCCATCCCGGGCGGTCCTTCGAGGGCGTCGAGCAGGTCCGCGCGAACTGGTCGCAGATCTTCGCCTTCGTCCCCGACATTCGATCGCGCATCGTGCGTGAGGCCGTCGACGGGTCCGAGGTGTGGTCCGAGTGGGAGATGAGCGGCACCCGCCTCGACGGCACGGCGCACCTGATGCGCGGGGTGGTCATCTTCGGCCTGAAGGACGACCGCGCGATCACGGCCCGCTTCTACCTCGAGCCGGTGGATCAGGCCGACGCCACCGTGGATGACGCGGTCCGCGCCGAGCTCCATGCGGACGGCCCGCAATGATCGTCGTCGTCGGGGGGAGCGGGATGCTGGGAGAGCCGCTGGTCGAGGACCTCCTCGCTACGGGCGAGACGGTCCGCGTCGTGGTGCGGGACACGGATCGGGCACGGTCCCTGTTCGACGACGCGGTCGAGGTGGTGCACGGGGATGTCCGGGACCGTGACCGCATGCGTGCCGTCGTCGCGGGGGCGGACGTCGTCGTCTCCACGATGCACGGCTTCCTCGGAGGTCGCGGCGCCGGACCGTCCGAGGTGGATGAGCGCGGAAACGCCAACCTCGTGGATGCTGCCGCGGCGGCTTCAGCGAGCATGGTCCTGATGTCGATAGCGGGCGCGTCCCCCGATCATCCCGTGGATCTGTTCCGCGCGAAGTATGCCGCCGAGCAGTACCTCCGCGCGAGCGGAGTCCCGTGGACCATCGTGCGTGCGCCGGCCTACCGGGAGTTGTGGCTCCGCCTCCTCTCCGAGACGGCCGGGGACTCGGGCCGGCCGCTGATCTTCGGCCGGGGCGAGCAGCCCATCCCGTTCGCCTCGGTCGTGGACGTGGCTTCCGTGGTGACCCGCGCGGCCCGCGACCCGGACCAGCGCGGGCGGCTGATCGAGGTTCCCGGCGAGCCGATGACGATGAAGGAGCTCGCCCGGGGGCTCCAAACCGAGCGGGGATGGACGGGGTCGCCGCGCCATGTGCCGCGTGCGGCACTGCGGGTTCTGTCGGTCGTCGCCCGGCCGGTGAATCCCGCGTTCGCGCGTCAGAGCCTCTCGGCGCTGATGATGGACACCCGGGGAGGGTGAGCTCGCGGATCGGCGCACCGGGCCGCGGGTATGATCGACGCGCGGCCCGTGCCGGCCGGCCCGGGACCGCCGATCGAGGAGGTCCGGGATGGAATTGAGCCGCCTGGTGGGGATCGAGACGCCGATCGTGCTCGGTCCCTTCGGAGGGATGTCGTCCGTCGCGCTGACGGCCGCGGTCAGCGAAGCGGGCGGGCTCGGCTCGTTCGGCCTGTACGGCCTGAATCCCGAGCGCATCGCCGGCGTGGGACGGGAGCTGCGGGAGCAGACGTCCCGGCCGTTCGCGTTCAATCTCTGGCTGCCCTTCCAGGGCCCGGGGGAGCAGCCGCCGGGCGCGCCC
The DNA here is from genome assembly GCA_051962155.1 of Leifsonia sp. GTDB lineage: Bacteria > Actinomycetota > Actinomycetes > Actinomycetales > Microbacteriaceae > Leifsonia. The sequence continues at coordinate 3,881 of JBQCCO010000125.1, forward strand.
TTCGACCGCGCCGAGTTCGACGCTGCGGTGGCCGCTCTCGCGGACCTCTTCGAGGCGGCAGGGATCGAGCCCCCAGCCTGGCCGGTCGCTCCGCTGCCCGACTTCTCCGCCCAGCTCGAGGCCGCTCTCGAGGCGCGGCCGGCGGTCCTGAGCTTCGTCTTCGGCGTGCCGTCCGCGGAGGTCGTCGAGGAGGCCCACCGCCGCGGCATCCGCGTCTTCGGCGCGGCGACCACCGTCCCCGAGGCGCAGGCGCTCGAAGCAGGCGGGGTGGATGCCATCGTCGCCTCCGGTCTCGAAGCGGCGGGGCATCGGCCGTCATTCCTGGATGCGCCTGAGGCGAGTCTCGTCGGTGGCCTGTCGCTCATCCCGCAGGTCGTGGATGCGGTCGGCGTTCCGGTGATCGCGGCTGGCGGGATCGCGGATCGCCGCGGAGTCGCCGCGGCCTTCGCGCTCGGTGCGGACGGTGTCCAGGTCGGGTCGGCGTTCCTCGCCACGCGGCAGTCCGCCGCCCAGGAGGCGCACCGCGAGCGCATCCGGACCGCCGCCGCCCACGACACCGTGCTCACCCGCGCCATGAGCGGGCGTCCCGCGCGCGGGCGCCCCAACCGCGCGGTTCGGACGATCGAGCAGAACGGCGCGATCGCCTCGTTCCCGCTGCAGAACATCCTCAGCGGGATCTTCCGCCGCCGCGCCGCAGAGAACGGCGACGCCGAACTGCTCTCCCTGTGGATGGGACAGAGCGCCGGCCTGTCACGGTTCGAGGATGCGGCGGACGTCTTCGCCGAGCTCGCCGCCGGGGTGCCGGATGGCCGGGACTGACCCGGAGGACGAGCCGCAGGAGGGCGGCGACGCGGCGTGCTGGCTCGCGCGGGTCTGCGTCGAGTGCGGAGCGCTGCGCGAGGGTCCGGGCGCCTGCTGGCGCTGCGGCGCCGCGTGAAGCCGCAGCGATCACCGCACCGGCATGCCCGTCACGGCCGCTGCTGCAGGTGCTGCCGGGTCAGCTCCTCCATCTGCTCGTCGGTCAGGTCGTCCATCCGCTTGCCCTCGTGGCGGTCCAGCCGCATCCACCGGATGAACAGGATGACGAGGACGGGCACGTCGGCGACCTCCGCGATGAACCACAGGAAGTCGCCCGAGAGGTGCTGGTCGTGCAAGGCGTTCGGGAACCAGGCCGGAAGCTGTCCGGAGATCGCGGGTGCATGATCGAGGACCGCGTCGTTCAGGCGCAGCAGCAGGCCGGGGATCGCATCCAGGATGAGCGCGACGAAGGCCAGGAGGAATTCAACCGTCACGAAGAAGCTGGTCCGAAACACCGAGTGCGCAGCGATCGGGAGCACCAGGAGCAGGCCGCAGAGGGGTGTGAGGACGGAGATGCTCCACTGCGACCAGGTCGAGTCCCGGAGGATCGCGGCGACCGGCGTGAGGAACACCAGGAACACGACGCACGCGAAGACCGGCGCGAAGATCGCGTTGCCGAACAGGCGCACCGGCCAGGACCGCATGAAGCGGTCCGTGCGCTGACGGCCGTCTCCGCTGAGCGCGACGCGCGCCAGTGCGACCGGGCGGCCGATGCTGATCAGGCCGGGGACGACGAAGAGCAGGAGTGCGATCCGCGTGGTGAAGGCCCAGCGCAGATTCACGCTCTCCGCCCCGAGGAAGCCGAACGACACGACCGCGTAGGAGCCGAGCCCGAGCACGAGGTACGCCGCCGTCAGTCGCGCCGGCCAGTGGTGGCCCCTCCGGCGGAGGCGGGCGACGCCGCCCAGATAGAGGACGGCCGCCACGACGAGCAGAACAGCGGCCGCCGGGTCGAACGACCAGGTCGTGAGGAAGACGATGAGGGGTGGCGTGATCGGCTCCGGTCAGAGGGGGGACGCATCCATTCTCGTGCCCGGCACCGACACCGGCGCACAGGATCAGCCCGGTTGTTCGAGGCCGAGCAGCGGGTACAGCAGCTTGACCCCGCCGGTCAGACCGCCCATCAGGGCGCCCCGCCCATGGCCTCCGACGGCGACGTCGACGAAGGCGCTGTCGATTCCCGCGCCGCGCGACGCGGCCAGCGCCTGGATCGCGACGTGGTGGAACACCGGGTCGTCGCGGCACGCGGTGAAGATCGCGGTCATCCCGGAGTGGGTGAAGTGGCGGAGTTTGATGAAGGGTTTCGCAGCATCGTAGGCCTGCTGGTTCCCGCCGAACGCCTCCTTCAGCGTGCGGTCGGGATGTTCGGCGCCCGGGAACTCCTCGCCGGAGATGTCCAGGATGCTGGTGAACAGCTCCGGGTGGTCGATGGCGAACGACAGTGCGCACAGCCCGCCGTTGGAGTAGCCGGCCGCGGTCCAGAACCGGTGGTCGTGGGTGACGGGCAGCGTCTTCTCCGCCCAGGCGGTGACATCCTTCGTGATGTACGTCTCCGCATTGCCGAAGCGCGCAGTGTCGAGGCACAGCGTGTCGTCGTACGGGCTGCCCAGCTGGTCCGCCACGACCACCACGGGCGCGAGGCCGCGGTGCGTCGCCGCGTACGCGTCCAGCACCTCGGCGATGGGTTCGGGGTCCGGGTTGCCCGGCTGTCCCATCATCATCACGATCAGCGGCAGCGCGGGTGGATGCGCGACGAGCGCCGCCGGGGGAAGGTACAGGCCGGCGTCGCGGGCGTGGAAGCCGCTGACGGTCCCGGGGATAGACGCGGTGCCGAGCGTGCCGTGCGCGGGCATGTCCGCGGGCGGCTTCCAGTGCTTCCAGAGCGACGAGTCGTACTCGGGCGACGACGCGTTCGCAGGAGGGGCGAGCTTCAGCGGCCGGGGCACGGCGATGGCCAGGACGCTCGCGACCGTGCGGTCCAGGCCGTAGTTGGCGTTGATCCCGACCGCCGCCGCGAGGAGGAACACCGGGATGGCCACGACCGCGACCGGGACGCGCCAGCGCGGCCGCCGGCGGATGCTCGCCACCGCGATGGCCACCCCCACGAAGGCGGCGCCGAGCCAGGCGTAGTTGCCGTAGCCGAGGGACTCCCCGAACAGGTTGAGCCACCGGATGCAGACCAGCCAGGTGACGACCGCGGCGAGCAGCCCGGCCGGCACGGCGATCGCCAGCCGCAGCAGCCACTCGCGCGACGGCCGACGCAGCAGCACAGCGACGAAGAGCAGCGCAGCAGCGGCGAAGACCACGATGGGCGCCGGTCCGTCCACGACATCGATGCCGAGCAGGCCGTCGAACACCCCTTCCCCCCTTTTCCGTCGGGGAGGGACGTGTCGACCCCCGATCTGCGCGCACGACTCGACGTCCGGCAGACGATCCCCCCAGCACTACGACTATAGGAGCGCATCCTCTCGGCACGGGCTGACACGCACGCGTCTGTCCGGTTTCCTGCGGCCCGCCGGTTGCTTAACGGGCCGGACGGTCTTTTGATGGGGCGGTGCCTCGACGAATCGAGGACGGGAGGAGATCCGGTGTCCACGGACCAGTACCACGAGCCGCCGAGCGAGCTCAGCGAAGAGACCCGTACGTTCGCCCGGATGTGCGCCAGCCTGGCCGAGGAGGCGGAGGCGATCGGTTGGTACGAGCAGCGCATCGCGGTGGAGAAGGACGAGGTGGCGAAGGCCATCATGCGCGACTCGCTCGGAGAGGAGTACAAGCACTTCAGCATGGAGCTGGAGTTCCTCCTCCGCGCGAAGCCTCAGTGGCGGGAGACCGCTCAGGGGATCCTCTTCCAGAGTGGCGACATCGTCCAGCACGGCGAGCAGGCCGAGGAAGCGGCGGAGGACGCCGCCGGCACCTGAGCACACGCCCGAGCGCTCACTCGAGCGAGTCGAGCTCCTCGTGCACGAAGCGCGCGAACTGCTCCGCGGCCGCGGACTGCGAGCGGGAGCGGTTGCGCGCCAGGCCGATGATGCGCGTCGCCTCGTCGCGCAGCGGGACCGCGACGATCCCCGGCTCCGCGGGCAGGTCCGGGATGAGCGCGACGCCGACCCCGTCGCGCACCAGCCCCCTCAGCGTCGAGAGTTCGGTCACCTCGATGACCGGTTCCATCACCACGCCGTGGGCGGCGAAGTAGGCGTCCGCGATGTGACGCAGCCCCGAGCCGGTGCGCAACGACACGAGGTCGTACGGCTCGAGATCGGCGACGCTCACCGCGTCCCGGCCGGCGAGGGGATGCCCGTCCGGCACCCCGAGCACGAGCTGTTCCTCGGTGAGCGGCTTCCACTCGATCTCCGGATCGCGGGGGTCGGGACTGAGGAAGGCGAGGTCCGCGGCGCCGTCGCGGAGCGCATCCAGCACGGTGTCCGCCGTCCCGCCATGCAGCACGAAGCGGATGTCGGGGAACAGCCCCCGGTACTCGCTGATCACGCGCGGGATGAGCCAGCCGCCGAACGACGAGACGTAGGCGACCGACACCGTCCCTCCGGAGGGATCGCGCAGCGCTTCGATCCGTGCGCGCGCGTTCTCGAGCTCTGACTCGGCCCGCGTGGCGTGGGCGAGCAGGATCTCGCCGTACTGGTTGAGCTCGAGGTGGCCGCGACGGCGGTCGAACAGCTCGACGCCCATCTCCTGCTCCAGACGGGCGAGGGAGCGCGTCAGGGTCGACTGCGAGACACCGAGGGTCTCGGCCGCGAGGGCGGGATGCCCCTCCGCGGCCAGGGCCCGGAAGTGGGCGATCTCGTCGATCCGCATGCCTCTCATCATGGCGCATCGCGGTCGGGCGCCGGGCGGTGCTCGAATGAGCGGTCTACCCGCGGACGAGTTTTCTGTACGTTCACTCAGGAGAAACAGTCCCGTTCGGCCACGTCCCTACGTTGGGGCGCGGACTCATCCCCTCACCGACATCAGGAGAACAATGTCACGCAGATTCGGCAGGCTCGCCCGCACAGCGGCGGCCGCGATCGCGGGAGCCGGCCTCGCTGCCGGTGCGCTCGTCGCGACTCCCGCCTTCGCCAGCACCGACGGCATCACACCGATCGCCGACATCCAGGGCACCGGCGACGTCAGCCCGAAAGCGGGCACCACGGTCACCACGACCGGAGTCGTCACCGCGCAGTACGCGACGGGAGGCTTCAACGGCTTCTACCTCCAGACGCCCGGGACCGGCGGATCCCTCGACCTCGCAACCCACACGGCCTCGGATGCCGTCTTCGTCTTCGGCTCGTCCTTCGCCGGTACGGTCGCCACCGGCGACTATGTGAAGGTCACCGGCGCCGTGAGCGAGTTCAACGGCCTCACCGAGATCACCGCCACGGGAGTCACCGAGCTGGATGCGTCCACCGTCACCGCGCCCGTCCCCGCGACGATCGGGCTGCCTGGCACGGCCGCTCAGCGCGAGAGCCTCGAGGGGATGCTGCTGGCACCGCAGGGCGCCTTCACCGTCACCGACGTCTACGCCGCCAACCAGTACGGCGAGATCGGCCTCGCAGCCGGTGACAAGCCACTGGTGCAGCCGACGGAGGCCGCGCGTCCCGGTTCGCCCGAGTACTCCGCCGTCGTCGCGGACAACGCTGCGCGTGCCGTCACGCTCGACGACGGTGCCTCGACCAACTTCCTCAGCTCGGCGAACAAGTCCAAGCCGCTGCCCTACCTGTCGTCGACGGCACCGGTCCGGGTCGGTGCGCCGGTCGCGTTCACCAGGCCGGTCGTCCTGGACTACCGCAACAACACGTGGAAGTTCCAGCCCACCGGCGAGCTGACGCCGGCGAACGCCGCGTCGGTGCAGCCGGTCTCGTTCACGAACACGCGGACGGCGGCGCCCGAGAGCGTCGGCGGCGAGCTGCGCCTCGCGACCTTCAACGTGCTGAACTACTTCACGACGACCGGCGACCAGCTCACCGGCTGCACCTTCTACACCGACCGCGACGGGCACCCGGTCACCGTGAACAGTGGATGCGATGCTCGCGGCGCCGCCGACGCCACGAACCTGAAGCGGCAGCAGGACAAGATCGTCGCGGCGATCAACGGCCTCACCGCCGACGTCGTCTCTCTCGAGGAGATCGAGAACTCCGCCCGTTTCGGCGAGGACCGCGACTCGGCGCTCTCCACCCTCGTCGGCGCGCTCAACGCTGCGGCCGGCTCCGAGGTGTGGGCGTACGTGCCGTCGCCATCCGCCCTCCCCGCCACGGAGGACGTCATCCGCACGGCGTTCATCTACAAGAAGGCGAACGCGGTCCCGGTCGGCGCGTCGAAGATCCTCGACGACCCGGCGTTCGCGAACGCCCGTCAGCCGCTCGCGCAGGCCTTCAAGAAAGTCGGGGCGAAGGACGCATCGGCGTTCCTCGCGATCGTCAACCACTTCAAGTCGAAGGGCTCCGGCTCGGGCGCGGACGCGGACCAGGGCGATGGGCAGGGCGCGTCCAACGCCTCCCGGGTGAAGCAGGCGACCGCCCTCGTGGCGTTCGCGGACGAGCGCAAGGCGGCGCTGAAGACCGACAAGGTCCTGCTGATCGGCGACTTCAACGCCTACCTGAGGGAGGATCCCATCACGGTCCTGACCGACGCCGGTTACGTCGACCAGGTGAGCACGCGTACCTCCAAGGCGACGTACTCCTTCGGCGGCACCGTCGGCTCGCTCGACCACGTGCTCGCCTCGCCCGCGCTCGACGGTGCGATCACCGGCGCCGACGTCTGGAACATCAACTCCGGAGAATCGGTGGCGCTGGAGTACAGCCGCTACAACTACAACGTCACGAACTTCTATGCGCCCGACCCGTACCGGTCGAGCGACCACGACCCGATCGTCGTCGGATTGGGACTCGCGGCGAAGCCGGTGACGCTCAACCTGCTGAACATCAACGACTTCCACGGCAGGATCGACGCCAACACGGTGAAGTTCGCCGGCACCATCGAGAAGCTGCGGGCGGAGGGCGGCGAGGCGAACTCGCTGTTCCTCTCCGACGGCGACAACATCGGCGCCTCCCTGTTCGCCTCGGCCTCGGCCGGCGACATCCCGACGATCGACACGCTGAACGCCCTCGACCTCACGGCGAGTGCCGTCGGCAACCACGAGTTCGACACGGGCTACGCCGACCTCACCGGACGGGTGAAGGATGCGGCCGGCTTCTCATACCTGGGCGCCAACGTCTACGAGAAGGGCACGAAGACCCCGGCGCTGCCGGAGTACGCGGTGTTCGACGCCGGCGGACTGAAGGTCTGCGTCATCGGCGCCGTCACGCAGGAGACCCCGACGCTGGTCTCGCCGGGAGGCATCTCGACGCTCGACTTCGGCGACCCTGTGGAGGCGGTCAACCGCGTCGCGGGCGAGCTCACCGACGGCGACCCCGCCAACGGCGAGGCCGATGTGCTGGTCGCCGAATACCACGAGGGCGCCGGCTTCGGGACACCGGAGGGGGCGACGCTCGAACAGGAGGTCGCGGCAGGCGGTGCGTTCGCCGACATCGTCACGAAGACGAGCGCCAAGGTCGCGGCCATCTTCACCGGCCACACGCACAAGCTCTACGCGTGGGACGGCCCGGTTCCGGGCGTCGCCGGCGCGACGCGCCCGATCGTCCAGACCGGGAGCTACGGCGAGAACATCGGCCAGGTGAGGCTGACGGTGGACCCGGAGACCGATACGGTCACCGCGTACACCGCGCGCAACGTCGCCCGGACGACCGACGCCGACAGCGTCCTCGTGGCCGCCTATCCCCGGGTCGCGGCCGTCAAGACGATCGTCGACAAGGCGCTCGCCGATGCGGCCGTCATCGGCAACCAGAAGGTCGGCTCGGTGACGAAGGACATCACGACGGCCTACCTGAACGGTGTCCGCGACGACCGCATGAGCGAGTCCACTCTCGGCAACCTGGTCGCCGACTCGCTGGTCTCCACGCTGTCTCCCGCGGAGCTGGGCGGCGCCGAGATCGGCGTCGTCAATCCGGGAGGCCTCCGCGCAGAACTGCTCTACGGGACGGACGGATCGGTCACCTACGCCCAGGCCAACGCGGTCCTGCCCTTCGTGAACAACCTGTGGACCACGTCCCTCACCGGCGCCCAGTTCAAGCAGGCACTCGAACAGCAGTGGCAGCGGAACGCGGACGGCAGCGTGCCGAGCCGGCCGTTCCTCAACCTCGGACTGTCGAAGAACGTCAGCTACACCTACGACGTCACGCGGCCCGAGGGCGACCGCATCACGAGCATCCTCGTGAACGGGAAGCCGATCGACCCGGCGAAGTCGTACCGCATCGGCTCGTTCTCGTTCCTGCTGCAGGGCGGCGACAACTTCCGGGCCTTCGCCGCAGGCGCCGGCACCAAGGATTCTGGGCTCATCGACCGGGATGCCTGGATCGGCTACCTCCAGAAGAACAGCCCGGTCTCGCCGAGCTTCGAGAAGCGCGGCGTCGGCGTCAGCGGTGTGCCCTCGGGCGTTCTGCAGCGCGGACAGCAGGTCACCCTCCAGGTGTCCAAGCTGAATCTGACGTCGCTCGGCAGTCCGGCCAACACCACGCTGGATCTGTCCTGGAACGGCTCCGCGCCGCTCGGCTCGGTGCCGGTGGATGCCGCAGGCAGTGCGACCGTCGCCGTCACCGTCTCCGCGAACGCGGCCGGTGCGAGCACGCTCGTGCTGACCGCTCCGGACTCCGGAACGACGGTGCGCATCCCGCTCACCGTGGCCGACGCCCCGTCGAACCCGAAGCCGGGGACCGACCCGAAGGCCGCCAGGGAGTCGGCGCTCACCAAGGCGCTCGAGGACAGGGTCTCCGTCGACAAGGACACCTACCGCCCCGGCGAGGCGATCCGGGTGACGGTCGGCGCGGAGCACGCCGGCGAGTGGGTGTCGGTCTGGCTGCACTCCAAGCCGCAGAACCTCGGCGGCGGCTGGGTGCAGGTGCCCGCCGACGGCGTCCTGGAGCTCACCGTTCCGAGTGACGCGGGCAACGGCCGGCACACGCTGTCGGTGCAGGACGCCGCCGACCGCGTGATCGGATGGACGACCCTCATGGTCAAGGCCGGCAAGCCGCACCACGGCATCCCGGGCCTCGACGGTCTGCTCGGACTGCTGGACCGCCTCTTCGGCTGGTTCTAGCGCCTGACGCGGCGCTGCCGGGCACGCAGCACGCGTGCCCGGCGGCGCCGGCCGGCGTCTAGACCTCGAAGTAGAGATGCGTGTGCAGCCGGCATCCCGGGTTGAACGCGGCCCCGCAGCGCGGGCAGGCGTCGGCAACGAGGTATTCCGCGATCATCAGCTCGTGGTCGCAGACCCCGCACAGCACGGCCCGCTCCCCGCGACTCTCCAGCGGCCACTGCTGAGCCTCGTGATCGGCCGTCTCGGCGTGGCAGAGATGACAGGGGTAGTACGCGCCGCAGCAGGCGAAGCGGATCGCCACCACATCCAGTGGCGTCCGGTAGTGGATGCAGCGGGTCTCGTCGTCCACGACCGGCCCGAGCACCGCTGGCCGCTCGGTCATCGGACACCCCGCGCGGAGAGGGCTTCGCCCAGTTGGTCGGCGTGCTTGAGCGACAGGATGAGGAAGGGGACCGCGAACAGCCGCAGTCCCGGCCGTGCGCCGCGCGCGCGTTGCGCATCCCGCACCTCCTGAGCCAGGCGGGCGAGCACCGGCACCGTGGTGAGCGTGACCGTCAGCAGCACCGCCGCGCGCTCCGAGTCGAAACGGAACCGCTCCAGCGGCCGGAGGCCCCGCTCCACCGCATCCAGAAGGTCCGTCACCCGCGTGGTGAGCACCAGCAGGCCGGCGAGCAGCACTGCGGCCGACACCCGGGCGGTGTTGGCGACCGCCGCCTCCGGCCCCAGGAAGATCAGCTGCGGCACGAAGGTCACGAGAAGCAGCCAGCGCAGCATCAGGGTCTGCTGCGCGAGGACCCGCATCCCGAGCAGCCCATCGCCGAAGCCGGCGACCGCGTAGCCGACGACGACCACCCCGGCCGCGACAGCCGCTGCCCACCACTGCGAGGCCAGCACCGACACCGCGAGCACCGCCCCGAGGAGGACGAGCAGTTTCGGTCCGGCAGCCATGCGGTGCAGGATGCCGTCGCCGGGGCGGTACAGGCTCAGCATGCGAGCGCCGCCTGGTATTCGGCGATGACGTCGGTCGGATGCCCGACCGCCTCCACCCGGCCCCCCGCGAACAGCACCGCCGTCTCGCACCGCTCCGCGAGCGCGAGGTCGTGGGTGACCACGACGAGGCGGTGGCCCCTGTCGGCCAGCAGGTGTTCCGAGACCCGGCGCGCGTTGCGCGCATCGAGGTAGGTGGTCGGCTCGTCGGCGACCACGAGCTCCGGCAGGCGGACGAACGCGCCGGCGAGGGCCAGCAACTGCTTCTGCCCGCCGGAGAGGTCGTGCGACGGCCGGTCGCGCAGCGCGTCCAGCCCGAAGCGGTCGAGCGCCTCGTCGGCGCGGCGGCGGCTCTCGTCGCGCGAGAGCCGGTCGGGACGCAGGGAGAACGCGACGTCCTCCACGGCGGTCGGCATGACGATCTGCGCATCGGGGTTGCTGAAGACCACGGCGACGCGGCGGCGCAGTTCGCCCGCCTGCCGCGCCGGATCGAGCCCGAGGACGCGCGTCGTGCCCGTGGTCGGCTGTACGAGCCCGGCCAGCAGGCGCGCGAACGTGGACTTCCCCGATCCGTTCTCGCCGATGACGGCCACGGTCCGGGCGTCGAGCGCCAGGTCGACGCCGCGGAGCGCATCCACGTCCCCGAGCCGGACGCCGACCCCGTCCAGCCGGATCGCGGGAGCGGCGTTCACCGGACCACCTCGAAGACCGCGGCGACGCCCATCCCGCCGCCGATGGATGCTGCAGCCACTCCGAGCGTCCCGGCCGGAGCGCCTGCACGCACCAGACGGCTGAACAGCCGGACGACCGCCACCGCTCCGCTCGCGCCCCATGGATGCCCGAGGACCAGCGCGCCGCCGTCGGCACAGACGCGGGGGTCGTCGTCGGCGATCCCGAGCCGGTCGAGCACGGCCAGGCTCTGGGCGGCGAACGCCTCGACGATCTCGAACGCGGAGACGGCCGAGACGGTCGCGCCCGCATCCTCGAGTGCGGCCAGCACCGCGGGAGCGGCGCCCAGACCCGGGAGCGCAGGGTCGCAGCCGGCCACGGCCCAGGAGCGGACGGCGAGGCCCGGGGTGGGATGGATGCCGCGAGCCGGCATCATGACGACCGCGGCCGCGCCGTCCCCGATCCGTGTCGAGGTCCCGGCGGTCAGGGTGCCGCCCGGGAACAGTGCCGGGAGGCGGGCGAGCACGCCGGCAGCCCCTCCGATCGCATCATCTGCGGCCGCGTCGCCGATGGGCACGAGCTCGTCCCCGAACCGCCCGTCGGCCAGCGCTGCGGCAGCGCGGGCATGGCTGCGCGCGGCGTGCGCGTCCTGGCGGGCGCGGGGGATGCCGTCCGCGAAAGCGAGATCCTCGGCGGCGCGCGTCATCTCCGGGTCCGGGAACCCCGCGGGGGCGAAGGGCGCACGCTCATAGGCCACGCCGCGGTCGGACCGGACGGGAGCCGTCGACGGGCTCTCGACGCCGCCCGCCACTCGTGGGCGCTCGTCTCCCGCGCGGATCGCGGCCGCCGCATCCATCACCGCCGCCAGTCCGCTGCCGCACTGCCGGTCGACCGTGCCTCCTGGGGTCGCGACGCCGAGCCCGGCCGCCAGGGCCGCGATCCGTGCCGGGTTGCCGCCGGGACCCATGCAATTGCCGAGCAGGACGTCCGCGACCGTCACCGGCGCGCCGGTGACCTCCTCGGCGTCGGAGAGGGCGGCGCGGATGGCATGCGCCGCGAGCTCGCCGACCGGGATGCGCGCGAGGGCGCGTCCGCGGGTGCCGATCGGCGTCCGGCGGGCGGCCACGATCACGGGCGAGAGGCGACGGTCAGTGGACAAGGCGATCCAACTCTCCGGCCAGGGCCCGTCGGGCGATCTCGGCGCGCGCGGGCTTGCCGGAGGCGGTCCGCGGAAGCGCACCCGTGAACCACAAGCGTGGCCGGTGTGCCGGGGCCAGCTCCCGGGATGCGACGCGACGGAGGTCGGTCAGCGACGGCGCCGCCGGGTGCCGTTCGATGAGTGCCGCCACGAGCGCACCCACCCGTGCCTGCGGCATCCCGAACACGACGGCGTCGCGCACTCCCGGGACCGAGCGCAGCACCGCCTCCACCTCCTCGGGCACGATCGTCGCCGACGCGCTGAGGACGGCGTCGTCCGCGCGGCCCAGCAGCCGCAGCCGGCCCTGGACCAGCTCGGCCCGGTCGCCCACGGTGGCCCAGTCGCCGTCGAACCGCAGCGGGCCGGCGGACGACCCGGCATATCCGAGCGCGGTGAACGGGGACCGCACCCAGAGCACGCCATCGCGGATGCTCGGCTCCACGCCCGGGAAGGCGCGCATCCCGGTCCCGTCGTCGAGGGCCACGAACGACAGCTCGGCCGCTCCGTAGTACGCGTGCACCCGGATGCCGCGCGCTTCCGCCCGCGCCCGGAGCGCCGGATCGAGGTGCGAACCGCCGACCAGCGCGACGCGAAGACGAGAGGAGGGATGCGCCTCCAGAGCTGCGCGGAGCGCCTCGGGGGTGCCGTGCAGGTGCGTGGCGTCTGCGCTGACCGGCCCGACGGCGACCCGCGGTCCACCAGCCAGAGCCTGGGCGAGCGAGTACAGCGCGAGGGAGGAGGATGCCGGTCCGGGAAGCGCGACCACGTCCTCCGGCCCCGCCTCCAGCAGGGACGCGACCGCAGCGTACGACCGAGCCCAGGATTCATCGCTGCGGAGCACCACCCGGGGCGCGCCGCTGCTCCCGGACGTGAGAGTGGCCCAGGCCGCGTCCTCCGGAACCTCAGCCGTAGCGGCCAGCGTACGGACCGCTGCCCACTGAGCCGACGGCCACCGCGGGTCGCCCACCAGGGGCACGTCGCCGTCGGCGCGCACCCGGCGGAGGTCGTCGAGGAGCCCGGGCCCGCTCGCGTCCAGGACGACGATCACGCGACCGGAGCGACGTCGCGTTCGGGACTCGGCGACGGCTGCAGCGCCCAGCTGCGCCGGAAGGCGCGCGGGTACGCCCGCACCAGCGTCATGACGATGGCAGTGGCGACGACCGCCTTCACCACGTCTCCCGGCACGAAGACCAGGCTCAGGGCGGCGGTCGAGTCCAGCGGCAGGCGGGTGACGAGGCTCTGCACGGGGACGCCGAAAGCGTAGACGACGAGGATGCCGCCGGCCAGCATCCCGAGCACCGTCCGCCACCACACCGGCTTGCGCCGACCAAGGTGGACGATGAGGCCGATCACGATCGCTCCGGCGATCCAGCCGATCAGGTAGCCGGCCGACGGGCCGACGAACACGCCGATACCGCCGCGGCCGCCGGACAGGAGCGGGAGTCCGAGTGCGACGAGGGCGAGCAGAGTCGCCATCGAGAGCGCACCGAGCCAGGGGCCGAGGATGGCGCCGGCGAGCATCACGCCGAGGGTCTGCGCGGTGATCGGGACGGAGCCGAAGGCGCTGATCCCGCCGGGCAGCCCGAGCACGGCGACGATGGCCGCGAAGACGGCCACGCGGGCGAGGTCGGTCGCGTCGAGGCGCCGGCGCGCCGGGCGAGCGGAGGGCGGGGGAGTCGTGGAGGTCATTGCGGGGATCCTTACCTGAACACTGTTCACCTGAACGGTGTTCACTATAGTGAGGATATGGCAGGGAACGAAACCGGACGGCGGCACTCGCGCGACGATGTCGTGGAGGGGGCACTCCGCATCCTCGACGATCTCGGCCTGCCCGACCTCACCATGCGTCGGCTGGCCGCCGCGCTCGACGTGCAGCCGAGCGCGCTGTACTGGCACTTCCCCAACAAGCAGACCCTGCTCGCGGAACTGGCCGACCGCATCGTCGCGGCGCGCCGGGTGCCGGGGGGGGCCCAACCCGGGGACGACAGGGGGGGAAAGGGGGGGGGGGGAAGGGCCGCACAACCGGATTCTGTGCTATCCTAACCCCACAGCTC
>JBQCCO010000126.1:0-7163 GCA_051962155.1 Leifsonia sp.
GGGGGGGGGGGGCGGGGCGGGGCGGCCCCCCCCCCCGCCCCGCCGCGCGGGGGCGGGCGGGGCGCCCCCCCCCCCCCCCCCCCCCCCCCCCCCCCCCCGGCCGGAGCGCTGAGAGTCAGCCGCTGACGACCGGGAGGTTGGCGACAGGAGCTGCGGTGACAGCCGCGGTCGTCGTCTCGGTCGAGCCCAGGTCGACCGGCCCAGGAGTGCCGTCGACGGGGACATCAGCGCCCGTGACCTCGACCGTCGCCGTGTTGCTCACACCCGAGTCGGAGCCGGCAACGGTGACGGTGATGCTGCCGGCAACGGCTGTTCCGGCCTCGAGGAACAGCGTGAAGTCGACCGTCCCATCTGCCGCGGCTGTAGTCGGCTGGAGGGTCTGAACAGAGCCGTTGTAGTCGACCGTGATGGTGACCACTTCTCCCGGCGTGTAGCCGGCGGCGTGGACGCCGATGCCGGGATCGGCCAACTCTGCCGTCGTGATCGTGCTCACGCTCGTCGAGATGCCCTTTGGCTCGAGCACGGGCGCCTGAACGGCAGCGTTGACCGTGAGCGGAAGGCTCGCGGCGAGCATGCTGTCGGCGTCGTCGGTCGCCGTGACGGTGAGCGTCTCGCCTGCGGCGAGGGCGGCGAGCGGAACGGCCGGGATCCAGGCGGGGCTGACAGTGAGGCCGCCTGCGGCGTCCGCCGTGGCGGTGGTCTGATCGAGGACGCCGTTCAGCGAGCTGTCGAGCGTGATCGTCACCGTCCCGTCCGGAGTGAAGCCGGTACCGGTCAGATCGAGGCCTGTGCCCCAGTCTCCGACGGTGAAAGTCGTGTTCGTGGCGGTCAGGGTGGTACCGGCGGCGTTGGCCGGGACGGCGGCGAAGAAGCCACCTGCCACGACGGCGGCCGCGGCCGCGAGAGCCCCGAAGCGGATGCGCGTTGAGCTGGTCATTCATGTCCTCTGGTGGTGCGTAACGATGCCGGACTGGCATCCCTGAAAGACACTACCGGGGTGATATCTCAGACGCAATGATGATAGATGGAATGTACGCATTCCCTGTGGAACATGGAGGACGGAAGATTCGTCGGCGAACAGGCATGCGGTGACGTCGCTTTCCGCGATGAATCGAAGGAGATCGGGTCTCGAATCTCCTTCGGATGGCAGCACTGAAGGATTTCCGAACGACTTGCGTTCGAATCTCCTTCGCAGCGGGATGTCATGAGTCGCGACATAGGTCTCACCTGAGTCGCGACATAGGTCTCACTTCAGAGGGTCCCCGGTTTCTGGCCGGGGGCCTTTTGTGTTGTTGGTCCAGTAGCTGCGTGCGGGGTTGATGGTGTGGGTGGAGAGGACTTCGCCGGTGTGTAAGGCGATGACGGTGACGGTGATGTAGCCGTAGCTGATGCGGTGGTGCTTTCGGTGGACAGCGTCATAGTTGCGGGTTTTGCGTGTCTCTGTACCTCGGGTGATTGAGGCGAGTCGCGTCTCGGTGCGAACCCATCTTGGAGGACTAATGCAAATCGAACACGACCCCGTGGTGCGGCAGCCGGCGGCACCTGTGTCACATACCGAGCTGCTTGGTGGTACCTGTTGAGTGCTGAGAGCCAGACGGCTGACCCCACGCTGATCGAACCCCGGATGGACGGTGACTCGGGGCTGAGGGAGCCTACCTATTTCTTCGATACCACCGTGGTGAAGAACCGGATCTACGCTCGGATGCTGAAGTTGCCGAAGCTGGTTTACGGCATCGTCGGGGTGATCGTGTTCTTCGCGGCCATCTTCGCTGTGATCACGGCCGGTGGCTTGTTGGCGCAGTTGGCTTCGGCTGGTGTCAAGGACAAGGTTCTCGCGGGGGTGATCCCGCTGGCGGCAGGATTCGGTCTGGTGTGGGTCGGGTTCCTGATCTATGCCCGCAAGGCCGGTTTCCGGGCCGTCGGATTCCGCCGCGGCGGGGTGGCGAAGAAGATCGTTCTTGGACTTGTTCTCGGGCTGGTCTTGGCTGCCGCAGTTATGCTGTTCACGCTGCTCCTGACCGGGACGCCGATCGTGTTCAACGGCGCAGTGTTCGCGACATCCTCGTTCTGGACGGGTGTGGGGATCACGTTCGTGGCCTACATGATTCAGGGCAGCGCGGAAGAATTCGTGTACCGCAGCATGCTGCCCAAGTTCCTTGCCCGTAAGTACGGGGCGATCGGAATCATCGTTCTCTCCTCGATCGCATTCTCGATCGCGCATTTCGTCAACGGTATTAAGGACCCGACAGTTTTCCTCTACACCGGCACCCTCGGCCTGTTCTTCGTGCTGCTCGCGCTCGCGACCGAATCGCTGTGGACCGTGACCGCGATGCACGGCGCATACAACTTCAGTGTCGGCTTCCTGTCTACCCAGGTTCTTACAATTTCGGAGGGCAACGACTCCGGCATCACGTCGCAGCTGGTGACCACCGGTCTGGGCATCCTCGGTGTGGTCATCGTCCTGATCGTCCTCCGAACCAAACGACCCGGATGGCAGCACGAACGCCTCACCGCCGAGACGGTGGCCCCCGAGTCGGCCAACCCTGAACGAGCCGTCGACCAGCAACCTGCCTGACGCCGCATATCGCGGCGCGAAACCTTGGGGTGCACGCGGCAGGCGGCTGCCGCGTGCACTGCGTTTATTCGCTCGTCTGCCACGGTGGGTCGTCAGCCTGTTCGTTGTGGCGGCCCACCGGTCGGCCCCGAATCCGCCCACCGATATTGTCCGCCTGATGGTCGACCTGCCGACAGGTGGTGCTCGCGGCTGGCTGTGTCAATTCGATTCTGTCCCGGTGGGGCGGGTGATCGGGGTCCGGTGGCGTCTGGTCAGAGGTGTTGTTGTCGGGTGTGGGCGTTGCGGTAGGAGTCGGTGCCGGTCTCGATGATGCTGCCGCCGAAGGTGAGCCGGTCGACGATTGCGGCGCAGAGCCGGGGGCCGCTTGCGCGGTTCCGAGATGATCAGTCCCGCGTCGTGCAGGATGCGGCGGATCGTCGAGGTTGACGGGGCCGGCAGGTGCCCGGTAGCGGGCGAGAAGCCGGTGCAGATGCCGACGGGAGAACCCGTACTCGGCGGCCGCCGCCGAAACGGTCAGCTGCTTGGAAACGATCTTCATCACCGCGACCCGAGCCTTCGACATGCCCCCGACTGTGACCTATGTCCCGACTCACCAGCGACCTATCAACTGAGACCTATGTCGTGAACTCAGACATCCTTCGCAGCGGGAGGAGGGCTCTACGCCTCCACCGGCGCGTAGGTCTCGATGGAGACGATGCCGGAGGCGGGGTTGGTGGCCGAGAGGTGGACCACGGAGAAGCCGCCCGTGTCGAGATCCGCAGCGTCGTCGAGGTAGCTGCCGGGCATCGTCCCGGTGGCCAGTGCGATCTCGCGCATGATCTCGGGCAGTACCGGTCCGTGGCTGCACAGCACGGCGGTCTTGCGTGCGCGGATGCGTTTGCCGACCACCGCCCGGACTTCGCCGCGGTCCTCCTCGTAGGCATCCTGGCTGATCCCGTGCTCGCGGCGCGGTTTGACTCCTGTGGCTGCTGCGAGCGGTGCGACCGTCGTGACGCAGCGGACGGCGTCGCTGGTGATGATCCGCTTCGGCCGCCATGCCTGCAGCGTGGTGACGTCTGCTGCGGACTGCCTCACGCCGCGCTCGGTGAGCGGTCGCGAGGCGTCGCTTCCCTCCCACCGGTCGCGCGGGGCCGCCTTCCCGTGGCGCAGAGCGATGATCGCGAAGGTGGATGTGATGCCCTGCCGGACAAGCGCATCGAACGTGTCGAGGATCTCGACGTCGCGTTCATAGGTGAGGTAGCCCCGGGCCTTCTTGATGGTGACCCATTCGATGGCGGCGATCTCGCTGTTCGGGATGAAGGTCGACCGTTCGATCGCCTTCTCGCCGACCTCCGCCGCCCAGTAGTGGACGATCTTCTCCCGCCCGCTGCTGAGCGGGTACGTGGAGACGCCGAGCGGAACTCCGAGGCCGATCTTCAGCCCCGTCTCCTCCTCGATCTCGCGCACGGCGGTCTGCGGGAGCGTCTCACCCGGGTCCACCTTCCCTTTCGGGATGGTGACGTCGCCGTACTTGGTCCGATGCACGACGAGCACCACGATACGGTCGTCAACCACCCGCCAGCAGAGCGCGCCGGCGGCATAGATGGCCGGACTCACCGCCTCGTTCCCGTGCGGGTGCTGCGCGGGCGATGACTGTACTGCTGGATGAGCTTGTTCTGCAGGTCGACCAGCGGCTTGCCGTTCTCGTCCAGGTGATGCCGGGTCCAGACGCCGTCCTGATCGAGCTTCCAGGTCGCTGTGCGGTCGTCGAAGGCTAGGTCGAACAGATCGTCGAGCTCACGTAGGTGCTCAGGATCGGTCAGCCGGACGAGCGCCTCGACGCGGCGATCGAGGTTGCGGTGCATCATGTCGGCGCTGCCGATGTACACCTGCGGCTCGCCGCCGTTGACGAACGAGAAGACGCGGGAGTGCTCCAGGTAGCGGCCCAGCACCGACCGCACGCGGATGTTCTCCGACAGGCCTTCACGGCCGGGCACGACCCCGCAGATGCCGCGAACCCAGAGGTCGACCGGCACTCCGGCCTGACTCGCGCGGTAGAGGCCGTCGATGATCGCCTCGTCGACGATGGAGTTGAGCTTGATGCGGATGCCGGAGGGACGGCCGGCGGCGGCGTTGGCGCGCTCGGTCTCGATGCGCTTCAGCAATCCCTTCCGCAGGTGCAGCGGTGCGACGAGGAGCCGCTTGAACTTCTTCTCGATCGCATAGCCCGAAAGCTCGTTGAAGAGGCGCGTGAGGTCCTTGCCCACCTGGTCGTCCGCCGTCAGCAACCCCAGGTCTTCGTAGATCCGCGAGGTCTTCGGGTTGTAGTTCCCCGTGCCGATGTGGCTGTAGTGCTTGAGGACGCCCTTCTCCTCGCGGATCACCAGGGCGAGCTTGCAGTGGGTCTTCAGCCCGACGAGCCCGTACACGACGTGCACGCCCGCCTTCTCGAGCTTTCGCGCCCAGGAGATGTTGTTCTGCTCGTCGAACCGCGCCTTGATCTCGACGAGGGCCAGTACCTGCTTGCCCGATTCGGCCGCGTCGATCAGCGCCTCGACGATGGGGCTGTCGCCCGAGGTGCGATAGAGCGTCTGCTTGATGGCGAGGACGTGCGGGTCGGCGGCGGCCTGCTCCAGGAAGGCCTGGACGCTGGTCGCGAACGACTCGTACGGGTGATGGACGAGGACATCCTGCCGGGCGACGGCGGCGAAGATGTCGGGTTTGGCGTTGGGCTCGCTCGGCATCAGCTGTGCCGGGGTCGTGGGCACGTGGTTCGGATAGTGGAGGTCTGGACGGTCGATCTTCGCGAGGTCGAACAGGCCGCCGAGGTCGAGCGGCGCCGGCAGCCGGTAGACCTCCTGCTCGGTGACATCCAGTTCGCGCACCAGCAGCCCGAGGGTGACCGGGTCCATGTCGTCGGTGACCTCGAGACGGATGGGCGGGCCGAAGCGGCGCCGCAGCAGCTCGCGCTCGAGCGCCTGGATGAGGTTCTCCGTCTCATCCTCGTCGATCTCCACATCCTCGTTCCGGGTGACGCGGAAGACGTGGTGCTCGAGGATCTCCATGCCGGGGAAGAGGTCGCCGAGGTGGTTCGCGATGAGGTCTTCCAGCGTGATGAACCGCACCTGGCCGACGCTCTCGCGCTGGTCGATGCGCACGAAGCGAGGCAGCATCTGCGGAACCTTGAGGCGGGCGAACTGCTCCTTGCCGGTCCGCGAGTTGCGAACCCGGACGGACAGGTTGAGCGAGAGCCCGGAGATGTAAGGGAACGGATGCGCCGGATCGACGGCGAGCGGCATCAGCACCGGGAAGATCTGCTGCGAGAAGATCTCGCGAAGCTGGACCTTGTCGGCGTCGTCGAGCTCGTCGTACCTCACGACGGTGATGCCGGCATCCCGCAGCGCGGGCAGAACGAGGTCGTGGTAGGCCCGGGCGTGGCGCAGCTGCAGCTCGTGGACCTTCTCGGAGATGTCGGCCAGAACGTCTTGCGGCGCACGGCCAACGTTGGTCGGGACGGCGAGACCGGTCGCGATTCGGCGCTTCAGCCCGGCGACCCGGACCATGAAGAACTCGTCGAGGTTGCTCGCGAAGATCGCCAGGAAGTTGGCGCGCTCGAGGACCGGCAGCAGCGGGTCCTCTGCGAGCTCCAGCACGCGCTGGTTGAAGGCGAGCCAGCTCAGCTCGCGATCGAGGTAGCGGTTGTCCGGGAGCGTCGGGTCCGGCTCGTAGATGAACGGGGCGAAATCGTCGTCGAAGTCGCTGCCCAGGCTGCCGCCCAGCCCTGTGTCCAGAAGGCCGTTCTCGAGTGTGGTGCGCTCATCCATCCACCCATCATGTCACCGCCGGAACCTGCCGGAGCAGGCACCACGTAAACGGTGGATAAACGCTGACTGTGGATGGACGGCCGCCCGTCGTGGCGGCCGCGCCGCCGGTGTCAGGAACGGACGGAGGTGGGAAGGCGGTCGTTGTCGTCCTCGTACACATTGAACCGGTAGCCGACGTTCCGGACGGTACCGATCAGGGACTCCAGGTCGCCGAGCTTCGCGCGCAGCCGCCGCACGTGGACGTCGACCGTGCGCGTACCGCCGAAATAGTCGTAGCCCCACACCTCGCTGAGCAGCTGCTCGCGGGTGAACACGCGGGACGGGTGCGTCGCGAAGAAGCGGAGGAGCTCGAACTCCTTGAAGGTCAGGTCGAGCTGGCGTCCGTGCGCCTTGGCCGAGTAGCTGGCCTCGTCGATCGTGATCCCGGAGGCCTGGATCTTGGACTGCGAATGCTCCTGCGTCTGGCGGCCGATGGCGAGCCGGATGCGCGCATCCACTTCGGCCGGGCCCGACGTGTCGAGTACGACATCGCTGGCGCCCCAGTCGGCGCTCACCGCCGTGAGTCCGCCCTCGGTCAGCACGAGGAGGAGCGGGACGGTGACACCGGTCGTGGTGAGGATCTTGCAGAGCGATTTCGCGCTCGCCAGGTCGCGCCGCGCATCCACGAAGATGAGTTCGCAGCTGGGCGCAGTGATGAGGGATGCCGGCTCGGCCGGGATCTGACGGACGCGGTGGCTGAGCAGAGCCAGCGCGGGAAGCACCTCGGCACCCGGTCCGGAGTCGAC
>JBQCCO010000127.1:0-15746 GCA_051962155.1 Leifsonia sp.
CCCGCGGCGAGCGCGACGGCGGCCGCCTGATCGGGCACGTCGATGACGTAGAACCCGCCGACGACTTCCTTCGCCTCGGTGAACGGACCGTCCACCGTCGTCGGCTCGCCGTCGGTTCCGCGGCGGACGGTGACCGCCGTCCCGGGGCCCTGCAGCTCTCCTGAGGCGATGATCGAGCCCTCCGCCTTCGCCCAGAACTCGCCGTGCGCGGCATCGATCTCCGCACGCTCCTCCTGGGACATCTCCCGCCACCGCTTCTCGTCGCCGTAGATCAGGATCATGAATCGGCTCATCGTGCACATCCTCCTGTTGTGTGAATCATCTCGTGTGAATGCGTCGAACGAAGGCGCCCGATTTCGACACCGCCGCAGTGGGCGGTCCTGGGGAGAAGTCACCGAGGAACCGCGGCCACAGCGTCGATCTCGACGAGGGCGCCCGGCCGTGCGGGCGCGACCGCGAGCACGGTCACCGCGGTGCGCCGGTCGCCCCACACCGTCCGGGTCGCCGCGTAGGCGGCGGCCGGATCGATGCCGGGAGTCAGGTGCATGTTCAGCTTGACCACCTGCTCCGGCCCACTGCCTGCTGCAGCGAGCACGGCCAGCAGATTCCGCAGCGCCTGCTCGGTCTGCGCCTCCAGTCCCTCGAGAAGCGCGCCCTCCGCATCCACCCCATTCTGGCCGCTCACGAAGAGCGCCGGACCCTCGGGGAGGATCATTCCCTGGGCGAACGCCGGACTGCGGTACAGCTCGGGTGGATCGATCTGGGTCGGCAGAGGCGCGTTCGGTTCGGTCATGGTGCATCCTCACGGTGTTCGACACTGTCGAGCACGTCGACGCCTTCGTGCGCAAGGTGCTGGACGGGGATTGAGTCCTGCGCGAGGCGGCCTGCCGGTCAGGCCGCCTCGCTCAGGAACGGCTCGTGCCGGTAGCCGTCGTCGTCCAGGATCGCCACCGTCGACTCCGGCACCTCGAGGAAGGCGCCCGGCATGTCGTTGAGCGGCTCCGAGACGACGACCTTCGCGTGGTCGCCGAAGAGGTCGAACTGCGCCGCATCCGGGAACATCTCCCGAAGTTCCGGGACGGCGACGGAGTGGAACAGCGTTCGGCTCTGATGCGAGGTGGAGTACCGGAACGCCCACAGCGTGCGCCCGTCCGACAGGGCGAACGTGCCCTGCACCGGGAACGGGATCCCCTTGCGTTCACCCATCCCCTCGACGAAGCGGATCGCCTTCGCCATCCCCTCGACCGGGTGATCGCGCAGGCCGAAGGTGAGCGCCAGGTAGAAGAGCACCTCCGAATCCGTGGTGCCGTGGATGAGCGGAAAGAGCGACTCGTCCACCGCCAGCGCGAGGTCGCGCTTCAGCTGGACGAACCCGTTGAGGAAGCCGTTGTGCATGAACATCCAGTTCTCGTACCGGAACGGATGGCAGTTCGTCTGCTGGATGGGCGGCCCGGCCGCCGCGCGAACGTGTCCGAAGAACAACGGGCTGGCGATCGCGTCCGTCAGCTCCCGCAGGTTCTCGTCGTGCCACGCCGGCTCGATGCTGTGGAACAGCGCCGGGGTGTTTCCCGTCGAACGATCCGCTGGATACCAGCCGAAGCCGAAGCCGTCGCCGTTCACGGTCTCCGCCCCGAGCGGCGAGTTCAGGGACTGCGCCACCAGCGAGTGCTGCGCGTCCAGAATCAGGTAGGCGGGCTTCAGGGGCTCCCCCGAATATGCGAGCCAACGGCACATGATGACCTCCCCCGATCGGCGCCGGTCGCGCTACTCCGCCGCCGCCTCCGGTTTCGCCCCGCCGATGTTCACCAGCCAGTGGATGCCGAACCGGTCGATCGCCATGCCGAAGCTGTCGCCCCACGGCGCCTTGGCGAGCGGTTCGACGACTGTTCCGCCCTCAGTGAGCTTCTCGTAGTAACCCGTCAGCTCCGCCTCGTCGTCTCCGCTGAGCGAGATGCTGATGTTGCTCCCCTGGTTCAGCTCCATGTGCGCGGGAACGTCTGCGGCCATGATCGTGAAGCCGCCCGGGGTGGTGAGCTGCGAGTGCATGATCAGGTCGTTGTCCGCCGGATCCTGCGCCATCTGGAACTCGGCGAACGTGCTGCGCTGCACCTCTCCGCCGAACACGGACTGGTAGAACTCCATGGCTTCCCGCGCCTGGGTGCGGAAGTTGAGGTACGGGTTCAGGATCGACGGCATGATGTCCTCCTCAGGAGAGCTGGTGGATAGCTCGTTCGCGGCCCAGCGTAGCCACCGGCCGAGTGGATGTGCCAGAGTCCAGACGCCCGGAAATGCAGGCGAAGGGGTCCGGTCAGCGCAGATAGGCGGCGACGAAGAGTTCCCCGCGGATCTCCCCCAGTCGAGCGACGATCCGGTCCACCAGCGTGTCCGTGATGCTGCCGGCCGTCAGATCGTACGGCCCGATCGGCTGCAGTTTGCCGCAGCGTATGCGCACGACCTCCCAGCCGACCGCCCTCAGCAGGCGGTCCTTCCGCAGATCCGACGCCTCCCGAGGGCCGACGTGTTCGAGTCCGTGACGCCCCGTCGTGTCGTACTCGATGGCGACTTTCAGCTCGGGAAGGAGGATGTCGGGCCACACCTCCAGGTGCGAATGGAACGGTTTGGCGACGCGCACCGCGTTCATCCCGAGATCGAGCTCGAACCGCTGGCCTAGACGCCGCTTCAGCTCCGGCTCCGCCGCGGAAGCGGGAGCGGGAGCCCAGCGGCTGACGAACGCCTCCCCGACCGCGACGGCGTCTGCGCCTCCGCGGGCATGTCGGCAGATCGGGCACCGCCTTCCGCCAAGAATGCGCTCGATGCTCGCCTGGTAGGAGGGATGGCCCGCCTCGCACTGCCAGGAGTGCTTCGCCGCCGTGCCGTTGTCGGCGGAGACCGCCACCCGCGATCCGGGAGCCGCCATGCTGACCAGCTGTTCGCGCGTGAGCGGCTCGCGGTCGAGGCGACGGCAGAGGTAGCAGCGGTCGTCGCCCGGCTCGCTCTCGATCCGCCGCGGATCGCGGGCATGACCGCAGACGTGCACGCCGGCATCCGGGACCGCGGTCCGCACCGGACGCGGCGCCGCCGCCTCGGCGCACTCGGGACACCACGCGGACCGTCGCCGAGTCCCTCCGGGCCGCGACCGCTGCTCCTCGGGCGTCGCGACGAAGCGGTGCCCGGAGTCGCACTCCCACACCAGGTACACGTCGGCGGCCGGCGGCACCTGGGTCAGCGTGATCCCGTTGTTGAGGTCGGGATGGTACTGCCGGATCAGCACCGGGTACCGCTCCCAATCGCCCCGGTACCGGCCGACGGGATACGGCACCGCGACGCCCTTCGACCACTGGCGGCGCGCCCACCACTGCTCGACGTTCTCCGGCACCCGCACATCCCTTCGCTCACCGCCAGCGTAGGCACGACCACCGTCACGCGTCGCGCACCATGCACGCGTCAGAGCACGAACGGAAGGAGCGCCCGGCGCTCCGGCGGGTAGTCCGGGAAGGTCGACCGGTACCACCGATGGTTGGCGACCGCCCGCGGGCCCAGGTTCGCGATCGTATACAGGGCGAATGCCGTGCCGGCCAGCGACCACGTCGCGATCGCCCATCCCGTCCACTCGATCATCTCGCCGAGGTAGTTCGGGCTCGAGACGTAGCGGAACCCTCCGCCCTGCGGGATGCGGTACCCGTCGCCCGCGCGCTTCAGCCGCCGCAGGGTCCCGTCCGACCGCGCGTTGAGCGTGAGCCCGCCCGCGAAGAGGGCCACGCCGATCCAGAACCGCGGATCGGCCAGCCAGGCGACCGGATACGTTCCGTACTCCGAGATCCAGCGCGCATTCACCCACGCGTTGAGGGCGTTGAAGGCGATCGCGAGCGCCATGACGAGCACCGGCATCCGCGATCCCGACCGCATCAGGAAGGGATACACGAACGAGCGGTAGACGTAGTGCACCAGCCAGAACGCGAGAAACACCAGCGGAACGAGCTGCGCGCGGCGCGAGCCGAGCAGGAAGAACACGACGAAGAGAACGGGCGCCGGAGCCTCCATCACGATCCAGGCGACCCGCGCCGGGACCGTCGGTCCCCATCCCCCACGGCCGTGCCGCCCGCCGTAGGGTGCGACCACGAACAGCAGGGCGACGAACGTCACCAGTGCCAGCGCCAGCTCGGCGTAGACGAACCAGCGGTACGCTCCCTCAGGCATGCGGCCCAGGCTAGCCGCCGACCGCCGCCCACCCGACGACGGCTGGTCCCGACACGCCGCTGTGTCCGCAGTGGAAACGGCGTGCCGGGACCAGTGGATGCGGACCTACGACTGCGCGTTGGCCGCCGCGAGCAGTCCGTCGATCATCTCGGGCGTCACGCCCTCGCCGGCCATCATCCCGATGCGTCCGATCGGGAACGAGCCCATCATCCGTTCCATCGAGACGCCCTCCGGCATGATCGACGCTGCGCCCTCCATCACGTCCGCCATGCCGGCCAGCGCGCCCTGCAGCATCGGGCCGGCCACGGGATGCGCGAGCACCTCCGCGAGCGACGAATCGCGCGTCAGCGGGAGCCGCACCTCGTCGCCGTCGAGCGAGACCGTCGCGGACGACCGCAGGTCGCGGCTCGACGCCCCCACCTCGATCCGGTAGTCGCCCCCCTCGACGACCCACCGCTCGGCGGTCACGTGCCAGTACGCCAAGTCCTCGCGGCGCACAGTGATGACGACCTCGCGCGCCTCGCCGGCCGCGAGCTCCACCGAGGCGAACCCCTTGAGCTCGCGCGGCGCGCGTTGCACACGCGATCCCGGCACCGAGGTGTACACCTGGACGACCTCGCGCCCGGCCCGTCCACCGCTGTTGGCGACCGTGACGCGCACCTCGATGTCGCCGTCCGCCATGATCGATGCGCTGGCCGCTCCGTACTCGAACGTCGTGTACGAGAGGCCATGGCCGAACGGGTACTCCACCTCCAGGCGCCGCGCGTCGTACCAGCGGTATCCGACGAACAGGCCCTCGCCGTACCGGACGTGCCCCTCCTCGCCCGGGAAGTTGAGGAAGGCGGGCGTGTCCTCGATCCGGCGCGGGACGGTCTCCGTGAGCTTGCCAGACGGGTTGACGGCACCGAACAGCACGTCCGCCGTCGCCGACCCTCCGGCCTGGCCGAGCAGCCATCCCTCGACGATCGCCGGTACGCGGCCCGCGAAGGGCAGGGTGACGACCCCGCCGTTCGAGAGCACCACGACGGTCCGCGGGTTCGCCTGGACCACCGCGTCGATCAGCGCCAGCTGGTCGGCCGGGAGATCGATGTCGTCGCGGTCGTAGCCTTCCGACTCGAGCCGCGCCGGAAGCCCGGCGAACACGACCGCGACCTCGGCGGCGGCCGCGGCCTCGACGGCCTCGCGCTGCAGTCGCGCGGTCTCGGACGGGTCGACGTCGACCGCGAGCGAGAACCCGGGCGCGAAGGTCGCGTCCTGCGCGACGTCCCGGATGGCCGTGAGCGCGTCATCCAACCGGGTCGGCCGGATCATGGACGAACCGGCGCCCTGGTACCGGGGCTTCTGAGCGAACGCGCCGATCACGGCGATCCGCTGCCCGGCCGCGAGCGGGAGCACGGGCTCGCCGCCGTCCGCCGGGGCATCGTTCTTCAGCAGCACGATGGAACGCGCCGCCGCTTCGCGGGCGAGTGCGTGGTGCGCGTCCACGTCGAGAGGGCCCTCGGCACGCGGAGTCGCCGCCCAGCGGGTCGCGAGCGTCGCGATCCGGTGGGCCGAAGCATCCAGGAGCGCCGCATCCAGTGACCCGTCGGCGACAGCGGCGACGACCTCCTGATCGGTCCGGCCGCCGGTGCCGGGCATCTCGAGATCGAGTCCCGCTCTCAATGCCGCGACGCGGTCGCCGACCGCTCCCCAGTCCGAGACGACCAGCCCCTCGAATCCCCATTCGCCGCGCAGCACGTCCGTGAGCAGCCAGCGGTTCTGCGACGCCGCCACCCCGTTGATCCGGTTGTACGAGCACATGACCGTGTGCGGCTGGGCGTCCTCGACGACGCGCTGGAACCCGCGCAGGTAGATCTCCCGCAGCGGACGCGGGTCGATGTCGGACGAGGAACGCATCCGGTCGTCCTCCTGGTTGTTCGCCGCGAAATGCTTCAGCGACGCACCGACGCCCTGCGACTGGATGCCGCGCACCAGCGCCGCGCCGAGCACGCCGGAGACGATCGGATCCTCGCTGAGGTACTCGAAGTTGCGCCCGCACAGCGGAGAGCGCTTGATGTTGATGCCGGGACCGAGGAGGACCGCGACGTCCTCGATGGACGACTCCACTCCGAGGGCCGCGCCGACGCGCCCGACCAACTCCACATCCCAGGACGAGCCCAGCGCGACGGCGGGAGGGAAGCAGGTCGCGGGGATGCTGTCGCCGATGCCCAGGTGGTCGCCCTCGTCCTCCCGCTGTTTCCGCAGGCCGTGCGGCCCGTCCGTGAGCATGACGGACGGGATGCCCGCCCGCTCGACTGCTTTCGTGCGCCAGAAGCTCGCGCCGCTGGTCAGCGACGCCTTCTCCTCGACGGTGAGTCCCGAGATGGCGTCGGCGACCTCCGCCGTGATCGTGTCGGTCATGTGTTTCCTTCCGTCAGTCGACGATGTGGTGGATGGATGGTCGGTTCAACGCGTCGCCTTGATGGGCCACACGGCCAATGCCCCCAGGATGCCCAGGACGATCCCGATGGGGAAGAGCCCCGCGAATCCGAAGCTGAGGACGATCGCGCCGGCGACCCCCGGAGCGAGCGTCTGCGGGAGGGTCGCTGCGATGTTCACGATGCCGAGGTCCTTCGCGAACGACTTCGCCGACGGCAGCACCTGGCTCATCAGCGCAGTGTCGACGGCCTGGAACATCCCGAACCCGAACCCGGAGACGATCGTCATG
Organism: Leifsonia sp.; assembly: GCA_051962155.1. Classification (GTDB taxonomy): domain Bacteria; phylum Actinomycetota; class Actinomycetes; order Actinomycetales; family Microbacteriaceae; genus Leifsonia. The sequence goes on from JBQCCO010000127.1 coordinate 6,905, forward strand.
ACCACCCAGGCCGTGAGGTCGTGCCACACCCACGGCAGGAGGAACGCGAGGCCCACGACGGCGGCCGACGCGAACACGAACGGCTTGCGGCGGCCGAAACGGTCGGACAGCGGTCCCGAGACGATCGTGGAGACGAGGATGCCGACCAGGCTGAGCAGACCGAGGATCGGGATCACCTGCTCCGGATGCGCGACGTGGAAGTAGTCGGTCAGCAGGTAGAGCTGATATCCCGTGACCGCGAAGTAGCCGGTGTAGAGCAGCAGCCGGCCGGTGAACGCCCAGAAGAAGTCCGGGTAGCGGACGGGATTGACCCAGAAGGTCGTGAGGAACTCGACGAAGGTGAACGGCTCGCGCTCGATCCTCGCGCTGGAGTGATCCGGGTTCGTGAGCAGGAACAGGCTCAGGACGATCACGGCGAACACGGCGAAGAAGATGTAGCCGACAGCGACGCTGTTGAAGAACAGCGACCCGACGATGGTGCCGCCCAGGGCTCCCACCATCAGGCCGATCCCCATGAGGGCGGCGAAGGTGCCGCGGCGCTTCGGCGGGACGCGGTCGGGCATCACCGCGGTGAGGGGCCCCTGCGCGAAGTTGTACGAGATCTGGACCAGGGTCCAGGCGATGATCACCCCGACCAGGGAGTTCGCGAACGCGAGGCCGACGAGCGACAGTCCGCCCACCAGGGAGCCGATGAGGATCCAGGGAGCCCGGCGCCCGAAGCGTGAGCGCGTCCGGTCCGAGAGCTGACCGGCGATCGGCTGCGCGATCATGGCGGAGAACGCTCCGATCGTGGCGACGATGGTGAAGTTGACGACGTGGTCGCGCTGGCCGAAGAGCAGGGTGATCTGCTGCGGCAGGAGGATGCCGGGCACCGCTCCCCAGATCAGGTAGATGCCGATGTTCGCCGGGACGATCCATCCCATCAGGCGCCGGAGGCCCTTCAGCGGCGCGGGCGGGTCGTCGCTGCCGGAGGCTGTGCCGACGAAGGTGTTCGTCGTGATCGGGTCGATCGCGTCGTCGGGTTCGGTCACCGGGTCGCCGGTGGGCACGGAGGTGTCTGACGTCATTGTCGAAGGGTTCCTCTCACCATCCACCGTGGATGGTGGGAAAACCTTACGTCATTCGGTTTTCAGAAATCAAGCGGCGTTCGGTTTATCCTCGGGGAATGGCACGACGAGGGTCCTATGCGAAGGGCGTGGCGAAACGGGACGAGATCCTGGAGGCCGCGCTGGAGGTGATCGCCCGCGAGGGATACCGCGGCGCGTCCGTCAAGGAACTCGCCGAAGCAGTCGGACTCAGCCAGGCGGGGCTGCTGCACTACTTCGACAGCAAGGACGAACTGTTCACGGCGATCCTCCGCAAGCGCGACGAGGTCGACTCGCGCCGCTTCGGGGCGATGGACGACGACGCCCCGCTGGAGCGCATCCGCGACGGCTTCGTGGATGTCGTGCGCCACAACGCCGAGGTCCCCGGCCTCGTGCAGCTGTTCTCCCGGCTCGCCGTCGAGGCCGGCGACCCGGAGCACCCCGCCCACGCCTACTTCGCCGAGCGGACGGACTCCCTCCGCCGCACCTTCGCCGACGCCCTCGAGCGTCAGCAGCAGGAGGGACGGATCACCGACCGCGTGCCCGCCGAGACGCTCGCCCGCATCGTGCAGGCCCTGGCCGACGGCCTCCAGCTGCAGTGGATGCAGGACCCGTCGGTCGACATGCCGGCGACCGTTGCGGCCCTCTTCGACCTGCTCGCCCGCGAAGCCTGACGCCAGCGTTGGGGGCCTCGACATTCGTCACGAATGTCGGCGAGCTGAGGGGTGGGCCCTGCCGGGATCGAACCGACGACATCCACGGTGTAAACGTGGCGCTCTACCAGCTGAGCTAAAGGCCCGGGTTGCCGACCAGCTTAGCCGGTCGGAAACGGAGGGGATCCGGCGCTGCGCGTCGGCGAAGGGCGTGAGGCGGAGGAGGAAGGGCCGGCGAGAGTGGCGAAGCTCCTCCGTTTCCGCCGGCCGACCGGGTCAGACGTGGGCGGGCAGCCGGTCCAGAGCCGCGCGGTACGCCTCGATGGAGCGGGCCTCACCGGGCGCGGTGATGAAGGAGGAGCGGATGATGCCGCGCTCGTCGATGAGGAACGTGGCCCGGTTGGCGAACCCCTTCTCGGAAAGGAACACGCCGTACTCCTTCGCGATCTCGCCGTGCGGCCAGAAATCGGCCAGCAAGGAGAACGTGTAGCCCTCCTGCTCCGCCCAGGCGCGCAGCGAGTACTTGGAGTCGACGGAGATCCCCAGCAGTTCCACGCGGTGGTCCTCGAACAGGGCCAGGTTGTCCCGCAGCGCACACAGCTCGCCGGTGCAGGTGCCCGAGAAGGCGAGCGGGAAGAAGACCAGCGCGACCGCTTTGCGGCCGCGGAAGTCGCTCAGTCGCACGGTCTCGCCGTACTGGTTGAGCAGCTCGAAGTCGGGAGCCTGAGTGTCGTTCTCGAGGGCCATGGTTCGTCCTTTCACGCCGGCGCGGCGTGGCTCGACGCAGGCACGAGCACACAGCTTAGACCCGCGCCGCCGGCATGCCAAGCGACGTCAACACCGGCCCTGGAGTGCGGCTAGGCTGGACGATGGTGCCCGCGCTTGTCGAGACCCGACAGCGCTCCGGCCAGTCCACGATCCATCCGACACAAGAAAGAGGTCGAGGGTGACTGTAAACGACCAGGACCCGTACTCGATGAATAACATCGATTCGGACCCGGAGGAGACCGCCGAATGGCGGGATTCCCTCGACCAACTGGTTGCGGCCCATGGCCATGAGCGTGCTCGCGAGATCATGCTCAGCCTGCTCAAGCGCTCCAAAGAACTGCACGTCGGCGTCCCGATGGTCCCGACGACGGACTACATCAACACGATCTCCCCGGAGAACGAGCCCGACGTCCCGGGCGATGAGGAGATCGAGCGCCGCTACCGCGCCTGGATCCGGTGGAACGCCGCCGTCATGGTGCACCGTTCCCAGCGTCCCGGCATCGCCGTCGGCGGCCACCTCTCCAGCTACGCCTCCAGCGCGACGCTGTTCGAGGTCGGCTTCAACCACTTCTTCCGCGGCCAGGACCACCCGGGCGGCGGCGACCAGATCTTCTTCCAGGGCCACGCCTCCCCCGGCGTCTACGCCCGCGCCTTCCTCGAGGGCCGCCTGAGCGCGGACCAGCTCGACGGCTTCCGGCAGGAGAAGTCGCACGCCGGAGGCGGGCTCTCCAGCTACCCGCACCCGCGGCTCATGCCGGAGTTCTGGCAGTTCCCGACCGTGTCGATGGGCCTCGGCCCGATCAACGCCATCTACCAGGCGCAGCTCAACAAGTACGTCACCAACCGCGGCATCAAGGACGCCTCCGACCAGCACGTCTGGGCGTTCCTCGGCGACGGCGAGATGGATGAGGTCGAGTCGCGCGGTCAACTGCAGGTGGCGGCCAACGAGAAACTCGACAACCTCACCTTCGTCATCAACGCGAATCTCCAGCGCCTCGACGGCCCGGTGCGCGGTAACGGCAAGATCATCCAGGAGCTCGAGAGCTTCTTCCGTGGAGCCGGCTGGAACGTCATCAAGGTGATCTGGGGCCGGGAGTGGGACGACCTGCTCGCCCGCGACACCGAGGGCGCCCTGGTGAACGTCATGAACCAGACGCCGGACGGCGACTACCAGACCTACAAGACCGAGAGCGGCGCCTACGTCCGCGAGAACTTCGTCGGCCGCGACCCGCGCACCCTCGAACTGGTCAAGGACTACACCGACGACGAGGTCTGGAACCTCAAGCGCGGCGGCCACGACTATCGCAAGGTGTACGCAGCCTTCAAGGCCGCCGTCGAGCACACCGGCCAGCCGACCGTCATCATCGCCAAGACCATCAAGGGCTACGGTCTCGGGCCGTCGTTCGAGGGCCGCAACGCGACCCACCAGATGAAGAAGATGACGCTGGACAACCTCAAGGCGTTCCGCGACGCCATGCGCATCCCGGTCTCGGATGCGACGCTCGAGGAGAACCCGTACCTCCCGCCGTACTACAACCCGGGCGCCGAGGACGAGACGATCCGCTACCTGCACGAGCGCCGCCGCGACCTCGGCGGCTACGTGCCCGAGCGCCGCACCAAGTACACCGAGCTCAACCTCCCGGACGACTCGGCGTACGCGATCTCGAAGAAGGGCTCGGGTACGCAGGAGGTCGCCACCACCATGGCGTTCGTCCGCCTGCTGAAGGACCTGCTGCGCTCGAAGGACTTCGGGCACCGCATCGTCCCGATCATCCCGGACGAGGCCCGCACCTTCGGCATGGATGCGTTCTTCCCGAACGCGAAGATCTACAACCCGAACGGCCAGCACTACACCTCGGTCGACCGCGAGCTGCTCCTGGCCTACAAGGAGAGCCCGCAGGGGCAGATCATCCACGTGGGCATCAACGAGGCGGGCGCGGTCGCCGCGTTCACCAACGTGGGCACCTCGTACTCGACGCAGGGCGAGCCGCTCATCCCGGTCTACGTCTTCTACTCGATGTTCGGCTTCCAGCGCACGGGCGACGCCCTGTGGGCCGCGGGCGACCAGATGGCGCGCGGCTTCCTCATCGGCGCCACGGCCGGACGCACGACACTGACCGGTGAGGGCCTCCAGCACGCGGACGGCCACTCGCCGCTCCTCGCGTCGACCAACCCGGCGGTCGTCTCGTACGACCCCGCGTACGGCTACGAGATCGGGCACATCGTCCGCGCAGGCCTCGACCGGATGTACGGCGGCACGCATCCCGACCCGAACGTCATGTACTACCTCACGGTGTACAACGAGCCGATGGTCCAGCCCGCCGAGCCCGAGCAGGTGGATGTGGACGGCATCGTCCACGGCATCCACCGGGTGAGCACCTCGGACGTGGCCGGCCCGAAGGCCCAGCTGCTCGCATCCGGCGTCGCCGTTCCGTGGGCGCTCGAGGCGCAGCACCTGCTCGCACAGGACTGGGGCGTGTCCGCCGATGTCTGGAGCGTCACCTCGTGGGGCGAGCTGCGTCGCGACGGGCTGAAGGCTCAGGAGCACAACTTCCTCTACCCGCAGCAGGAGAAGCAGGTCCCGTACCTGACGCGCAAGCTGCAGGAGGCGGACGGGCCGTTCGTCGCCGTCACCGACTACGAGCACGCCGTCCCGGACCAGATCCGGCAGTTCGTCCCGGGTGAGTACGCCACGCTCGGCGCCGACGGCTTCGGCTTCTCGGACACCCGCCCGGCGGCGCGCCGGTTCTTCAAGATCGACGGCCCGTCGCTCGTCGTCCGCACCCTCGAGCTGCTCGCAGACCGGGGTCAGGTGGACCCGAACGCACCGGCCTGGGCGATCGAGAAGTACCTGCTGCACGATGTCAATGCCGGGAACACGGGCAGCGCGGGCGGCGAGTCCTAACGCCCGCCGTGCCCGCCCGACCGGTGGAGAGGACGAAGCCCGAGACGCTCGCGTGGCTGCGCAAGATCTCGGGTGAGCTGGCGACGACCACGCTCAAGAGGCTCGAAGACACCCTTCCGTGGTACCGCGACATGCCACCAGGCCGGCGCAGCGCCGTCGGCCTGGTGGCGCAGGCGGGCATCTCGTCGTTCATCTCGTGGTACGACGACCCCCGCTCGACGCCCTGGATCGCCGCCGACGTGTTCGGCGCCGCCCCGCGTGAACTGCTGCGCAGCGTCAGCCTGCAGCAGACCCTCCAGCTCATCAAGATCACCGTCGAGGTCGTCGAGGAGCGCGTGAAGTCCGCGGGCGGGGAGGACCTCCGTGAGGCGATCCTCCTCTATTCGCGCGAGATCGCCTTCGCAGCAGCGGACGTCTACGCCCGCGCCGCCGAGGCCAGAGGCCTCTGGGACGCGCGGCTGGAGGCGCTGGTCGTCGACAGCATCCTCACCGGCGAGTACGACGACGAGCTGCCCAGCCGCATCGCCGCGCTCGGCTGGCACGGCCACGGTGAGGTGAGCGTCCTCGTCGGAACCGCTCCGAAGATGCTCGACGTCGACCAGTTGCGCCGCATCGCGCGGCACATGTCGGCCGATGTGCTGATCGGCGTGCGGGGCAGCCGTCTGGTCCTGGTGATCGGCCGCGCCTGGCCCAGCACCAGCGCGCCGGAGGATGCGATCGGCACAGCGCCGCTCGTCCCGTTCCTCGAGATCGCGCAACAGCTGGAACCCGGCTTCGGCCCCGGCCATCTGGTGCTCGGCCACGAGGTGCCGAGCCTGGTGGATGCGTCCAAGAGCGCGAAGGCCGCCCTCGCCGGGTTCGCGGTGGCGAAGGCGTGGCGCAACTGCCCACGCCCGGTGCACGCCGACGATCTGCTGCCCGAGCGCGCGCTCGCGGGCGACGGCCTCGCGCGGGCCACCCTGATCAGCCGCATCTACCGCCCGCTGCAGGCCTACTCCGCCGAGCTGCTCACCACGCTGTGGTGCTACCTCGACAACGGCCGCTCGCTGGAGGCCACCGCGCGCGAGCTGTTCGTGCATCCCAACACCGTCCGGTACCGCTTGAAACGCGTCTCCGAGGTGATCGGCTGGGATGCGACCGGCGCGCGCGAAGCGCTCATCCTGCAGGCGGCCCTCATCGTCGGCTCCATCAACGAGCCCGATTCGCAACGCCGCGGCGGCTGAGTTGTAGACAACCGCACAGCATTATGGAAATACTTCGTACCGAACCGACACATCCGCGTTGCGGAAGATTGGCAGACTGGAAACCGTGATCGTCATCGTGTGCCCGGGCCAGGGATCCCAGACCCCCGGCTTCCTCGGCCCCTGGCTCTCCGAGTCCTCGTTCCGCGATCAGCTCAGCGACATCTCGGAGGCGGTCGGCATCGACCTGGTCGCCCACGGCACGGTGAGCGACGCCGACACCATCCGGGACACGGCAGTGGCCCAGCCGCTCATCGTCTCCGCGGGCCTGCTGACGCTGTCGGCGCTGCTCGCGGACGGGCGTCGCGACCGGATCGGCGGCATCGCCGGCCACTCGGTCGGCGAACTCACCGCCGCCGCCGGTGCGGGAGTCCTCAGCGCGACGGACGCCGTCGCCTTCGTGCGCGAGCGCGGCACGGCCATGGCACGCGCGGCCGCCGAGGCGCAGACCGGCATGAGCGCCGTGATCGGCGCCGACGAGACCGAGCTGCTCGCCCGCCTCGACGAGCTCGGCCTCTCCCCCGCCAACTACAACGGCGCCGGGCAGATCGTGGTCGCCGGCGCCGTGGATGCTCTCGCGCAGCTGGCCGAGAACCCGCCGGCTCGGGCACGTGTCATCCCGCTGCAAGTCGCCGGCGCTTTCCACACGCGCTACATGGCGTCCGCCGTGCCCGTCCTGGACGAGTTCGCCGCCACCCTCACGACGAGCGACCCGATGCTCCGGCTCTGGACGAACAAGGACGGCTCCGAGGTCAGCGACGGCGCGGAGTTCCTGCGCCTGCTGGTCGGCCAGGTCTCCTCGCCGGTGCGCTGGGACCTGGACATGAAGGCCTTCGAGGTGGCCGGTGTCACCGGTCTCATCGAGCTCGCGCCGGCCGGCGCGCTCGTCGGCCTCGCCAAGCGCGGGCTGAAGGGCGTCCCCACCGTCGCCATCAAGACCCCCGACGACCTGCCCGCCGCCTTCGACCTCATCGACCAGGCCGCCTGAGCTGCAAGGAGCACTCCCCCGATGACACACCCCACCCTGCAGCAGTCGCACGGCCCCCAGTACACGCGCATCCTCTCGATCGGCGCGGCGCGCGGCGACCTCGTCGTCCCGAACGACGACCTCGTCGGCCCGATCAACTCCTCCGACGAGTGGATCCGCCAGCGCACCGGCATCGTCACGCGCACGCGGGCGAGCAGCGACATCCTCGCCGTGGACCTCGCCACCGACGCCTCACGCGAGGCGATCCAGAAGTCCGGCGTCGACCCGAAGCTCATCGACCTGGTCATCATCGCCACGATCTCCAACGTGCAGCAGACGCCCTCCATGGCTGCCGTCGTGGCCGACCGCGTCGGCGCCAACCCGGCCGCCGCCTACGACATGAACGCTGCCTGTGCCGGCTACGCGTACGGAATCGCACAGGCCGACGCGCTGATCCGATCGGGCGCCGCCCACTACGCCCTCGTCGTGGGCGCCGAGAAGCTCTCGGACGTCGTCGACCCGACCGACCGCACGATCTCGTTCCTGCTCGGCGACGGTGCTGGCGCGGTCGTGGTCGGCCCGAGCGACTACCCCGGCATCGCCAAGACGGTGTGGGGATCCGACGGCTCCAAGGCGGATGCGGTCGGGATGGACAACACGCTGATCGAGTACCGCGACGAGGGAAAGCCATGGCCGACCCTCCGCCAGGAGGGCCAGACGGTCTTCCGCTGGGCGGTGTGGGAGATGGCCAAGGTCGCCAAGCAGGCTCTGGATGAGGCGGGCGTCTCCCCCGACCAGCTCGCCGCGTTCATCCCGCACCAGGCCAACATGCGGATCGTCGACGAGTTCGCCAAGCAGCTGAAGCTGCCGGAGACCGTGGCGATCGCCCGCGACATCGAGACGACGGGGAACACTTCCGCCGCATCCATCCCCCTCGCGACCCACCGCCTGCTCCAGGAACGCCCGGAGCTCAGCGGCGGACTGGCGCTGCAGATCGGCTTCGGCGCCGGTCTGGTGTTCGGCGCCCAAGTTGTCGTGCTGCCCTAGACTGTTCCACGGTCAAAACGACACCCCTCACGGCCACACCCCCTCAAGGAGAGAAAACCATGGCATTGTCCACCGAAGAAGTTCTTGCCGGCCTGGCCGAGCTCATCAACGACGAGACCGGCATCGCGACCGACACGGTTGAGCTGGACAAGTCGTTCACCGACGACCTCGACATC
>JBQCCO010000128.1:0-31013 GCA_051962155.1 Leifsonia sp.
GTACACGACCCAGTGCGACGGGACGCCCTCCGGCAGCATCTTGTCCGCGTCGTAGACGCCGCCGCCGGGTGAGGTCGGATCGCCGAAGGTGACGTAGCGGAAGTCGGCCGTGTCGCCGAGCGTCTGTGTCGTCCAGCCGAACACCGAGGTGTAGAAGCCGACCTGCGCGGCGAAGTCACGCGCGTACAGCTCGTGCCAGGCGGGCGCGCCGACCTCGGCCACCAGTTCGAAGCCGCGGTGCTGGTCGGGCTGCCAGAGTCCGATCACGGCCCCGCCCGGGTCGACGACGACGGCGAGCCTGCCCTGGTCGCCGATGGTCATCGTCGGCGAGACCACTTCGGCGCCCGCCTTCTCTGCGGCCTTCTCCGCCGCCTCCGCATCCTCGACCAGGAGGTACGTGGTCCAGGTGTTCGCCTGCGCGCCGTCCATCACCGCTCCGAGGCCCGCTACCATGCGACCGTCGCGACGGAAGGTCGTATAGCCGCCGTACTCTCCGCCCCCGACGTCGGCGGTCCAGCCGAACAGGCCGGCGTAGAACTCCGATGCGCGCGGGACGTCGGATGCGGCGTAGTCCACCCAGTAGGGCTCGCCGAGGCGGTGTGTGGTGACGACAGTCATGCGCACAAACTACTCCGGCCGCCGCGATCTCCGAAGTGCGGGATCGTGGCGGCCGGAGTGCGGCAGCGAGCGCCTACAGCGTCAGCGCCCGCTGGATGAGGATCTGCTGCTCCTGCGCGTGCCGCTTCGCCGAGCCGGCGGCCGGCGCGGCCGACGGCGGGCGGGAGACGACGCCGAGCGGGCGCGGGCCGAGCTTCGAGGTCTCCAGGATCATGTACGGCCAGGCTCCCTGGTTCTCCGGCTCGTCCTGCACCCACACGAGCTCGGCGTTCGGGTAGGAGTCGACGATGGCCTTCAGCTCCGAGGGAAGCGGGTAGAACTGCTCCACCCGCACGAGCGCGATCTCCGGGTTCGGGTTCTTCTCGAGGTCGTTGAGCAGGTCGTAGTAGAGCTTGCCGGCCATCAGGAGGACGCGCTTGACCGAGCTCTTGTCCGTGATGCGTGCGTCGTCGATCACCGGCTCGAAGCGGCCCGTCGTGAAGTCCTCCACATTGCTCGACGCGCCGCGGAGACGCAGCATCGCCTTCGGCGTGAAGACCACGAGCGGGCGACGCGGACGCGCGTACGCCTGGCGGCGCAGCAGGTGGAAGTACGAGGCGGGGGTGGAGGGACGTGCGACGGTCATGTTGTTCTCGGCGCACATCTGCAGGTACCGCTCGATGCGGGCGCTGGAGTGGTCCGGTCCCTGTCCCTCGTAGCCGTGGGGGAGGAGCAGCACGAGCGACGAGCGCTGGCCCCACTTCTGCTCGGCCGAGGAGATGAACTCGTCGATGATCGTCTGGGCGCCGTTGGCGAAGTCGCCGAACTGGGCCTCCCAGAGCACGAGCGCATCCGCACGCTCCACCGAGTAGCCGTACTCGAATCCCATGGCGGCGTACTCGCTGAGGAGCGAGTCGTAGATCCAGAACCGTGCCTGGTTGTCGCTCAGGTTCGCCAGCGGCAGCCACTCCTGGCCGTTCACGCGGTCGTGCAGCACGGCGTGACGCGAGACGAAGGTGCCGCGCCGCGCGTCCTGGCCGGCTAGACGCACCGGCGTCCCCTCCGCCAGCAGCGTGCCGAGGGCGAGCAGTTCGCCGAAGCCCCAGTCGATGTTGCCGTTCCTGCTCATCTCGCCGCGCTTGGTCAGCAGCTGCTGCAGCTTCGGGTGGACGGTGAACCCGGCGGGCGGGTTGTTGAACGCGTCCCCGATCATGTGGATGACCTGCTCGCTGACCGCGGTCGACGCCGGCTCCCCGACGTTGTCGTCCTGCGGGGCCGGCTGCTCCAGATCGCCGGCCTCTTCGGCGGTGAGGACGGGAGCCGGGTGGGTCTGCGCCGCGTGCGTCTCCATGAACGCGCGCTCCAGGCGTTCCTGGAAGTCGCGGTGCGCCTGCTCGTACTCCTCCTCGGTGATGTCGCCGCGGCCGACGAGCGCCTCGGTGTAGAGGCGCCGCACCGAACGCTTGGCCTCGATGAGGCTGTACATCAGCGGCTGCGTCATCGAGGGGTCGTCGCCCTCGTTGTGGCCGCGACGGCGGTAGCAGACGAGGTCGATCACCACGTCGCGCTTGAACTCCTGCCGGTAGGCGAAGGCCAGCTCGGCGACGCGGACGACAGCCTCCGGGTCGTCGCCGTTCACGTGGAAGATCGGCGCCTGGATGGTCTTGGCCACATCCGTCGAGTACACGGAGCTGCGCGCCTCGGCGGGAGGCGTGGTGAAGCCGACCTGGTTGTTGATGTTGACGTGGAGGGTGCCGCCCGTGCGGTAAGCACGCAGCTGCGACATCTGCATCGTCTCGACCACGACGCCCTGGCCGGCCATTGCGGCGTCGCCATGGATGAGGATGGGCAGCGTGAGGAAGGTGCCGGCCGGCCGGCGGTCCTGCTTGGCGCGGACGATGCCCTCCAGCACGCCGTCGACGGCCTCCAGGTGGGACGGGTTCGCCGCGAGGTAGACGGGGATCTCCTCGCCGTGGACGCCGCTGAAGGTGCCCTCGGTCCCGAGGTGGTACTTCACGTCGCCGGAACCCTGGATGGTGCGCGGGTCCTGCGTGCCCTCGAACTCGCGGAAGATCTGGCCGTACGTCTTGCCGGCGATGTTCGTCAGCACGTTGAGGCGGCCGCGGTGGGCCATGCCGATCGCGACCTCGTCGAGGTCCGCCTCCGCCGCTCCCTGGAGGATCGCATCCAGGAGGGCGATGGTCGACTCTCCGCCTTCGAGGCTGAAGCGCTTCTGTCCGACGTACTTGGTCTGCAGGAAGGTCTCGAACGCCTCCGCCTCGTTCAGCTTGCCGAGGATGCGCAGCTGCTCCTCGTGCGTCGGCTTCTCGTAGGGCCGCTCCAGCTTGTCCTGGAACCAGCGGCGCTGCGCCGGGTCCTGGATGTGCATGTACTCGATCCCGACCGTGCGGCAGTAGGAGTCGCGGAGAACGCCGAGGATGTCGCGCAGCTTCATCTTGCGCTTCTCGCCGAACTGGCCGGTGACGAACTCCCGGTCGAGGTCCCAGAAGGTCAGTCCGTGGTTCTCGATCTCGAGGTCCGGATGCGTGCGCTGCTTGTACTCGAGCGGGTCGATGTCCGCCATCAGGTGGCCGCGCACGCGGTACGAGTTGATGAGCTCCAGGACGCGGGCGGTCTTGTCGACGGCGCTGGCCAGGTCGACGCTGATGTCCGGGTTCCAGTGGATCGGCATGTACGGGATGCGCAGCTCCGCGAAGATGTCCTCGTAGAAGTTGCGCTTCCCGATGAGCATCTCGTGCACGATCTTGAGGAACTCGCCGGACCCGGCGCCCTGGATGACGCGGTGGTCGTAGGTGCTGGTCAGCGTGATGGTCTTGCCGATGGCGAGGCCCGCCAGCGTCTTCTCGCTGGAGCCCTGGAACTCGGCCGGGTACTCGAGGGCCCCGGCGCCGATGATGCAGCCCTGGCCCTTCATGAGCCTCGGGACGGAGTGCACGGTCCCGATCCCGCCGGGGTTGGTCAGCGAGATCGTGGTGCCGGCGAAGTCGGCGGCGGCGAGCTTGTTGTTGCGGGCCCGGTTCACCAGGTCCTCGTAGGCGGAGAGGTACTCGCCGAAGCGCATGGTGTCGGCGCGCTTGATGCTCGGGACGAGGAGGGCGCGCGATCCGTCGGGCTTCGGCAGGTCGATCGCGATGCCGAGGTTGATGTGCGCGGGGGCGACGACGGACGGCTTGCCGTCGACCTCCTCGTAGTACACGTTCTGGCTCGGGAACTCCTTGAGCGCCTGGATGAGCGCCCAGCCGATGAGGTGCGTGAAGGAGACCTTGCCGCCTCGGGCGCGCTTGAGGTGGTTGTTGATGACGATGCGGTTGTCGATCATCAGCTTGGCCGGGATGGTGCGGACGCTGGTCGCCGTCGGAACGGTGAGCGACGCATCCATGTTGGTCGCCAGGGACTTGGACATGCCGCGGAGCGGGGTGACCTTGTCCTCCTCGGCGGCCTCGACGACCGCGTTCGGGGCGGTGACCGGTGCGTCCGCCGGGACCGGCTGGGGCTTCGGTGCGATGGAGGTGGTGCGCGCGACGGGCTGCTGGCCGATGATCGGGATAGGCGTCGTCACCGGCTTCGGCTCGTTCGGGTGCGGCGCGGGCGCGCCTCCGGCCGCGGTCGCGGCGGCCGGGGGAGTCGGGGCTTCGGGGGGAGTCGGCGCGGCGGGGGGCGCCGGCGTCGCCGGAGGGGCCGGGATCGTCGGCGGAGCGGGTGTCGACGGCTCGGACGGGCTCGGGGCGTTCGGCTCCGCGGGCGCGGGGACGGTCGGCTCCGCCGGGGTCGGCACGGTCGGCTCGGAGGGGGTCGGGATGCCCGGCTCGGCGGGCGCCGGGGCGGGCGTCTCGTCCGGTGAGGGGACCGACTCGGCCGATGGAGCGCCGGCTCCCGCTGCGCCCTCCTCCTTCACCGAGGGGTGGTAGTGCTCGAGGATCGGCCACCACGACCGGTCGACCGAGTTCTTGTCGTGCACGAACTGCTCGTACAGTTCATCCACGAGCCATTCGTTGGCTCCGAATTCGCCCGTGGAGCCGTCCTCGGTTCCTACTCCGGTCACTTGGCTCGACACAGCCAGATCGCCCACTCTCTCCATTGATTCGTCTCGTCCGAGTGGCCCTGCGGCCACCCGCGTCCCCCGAAGATCAAGCCTAATCCCATCGATACTCCGGTGCGCTCCCGCAGCCCAGCGGGATAGCGTTATTCGCATGCAGTTCTATGGAACGTCCCCGCGCCACGACCTGACCTATTCCGACGTCTTCCTCGTGCCGTCGCGTTCGAACGTCACGAGCCGTCTGGATGTCTCCCTGTCACCCAACGACGGCACCGGCGCGACCATCCCCATCGTCTCCGCGAACATGAACTCCGTCACGGGCAAGCGGCTCGCCGCGACCCTCGCGCGGCGCGGCGGCCTGGGCGTCCTGCCGCAGGACATGCACCTCCAGGACCTGGACGAGGCCATCCGCTGGGTGAAGGCGCAGCCGGTCGCGTTCGACACCCCGCACCAGGCCGGGCCCGACGAGAGCGTCGCCGACGTGCTGCGCCGCATCCCGGCCGTCGAAGGCCACGGGATCGTGGTGAGCGATGCCCACGGCGCGTACCTCGGCTGCCTCGCCGCCGTCCAGCTGGGCTCCGCCCTCCCGGACGCGCGTGTGGGCGACCTGCTGCACGGCGCCCTGACCGCGCTCGACGCCGAAGACCTCAGCGACGGTCGCGCCGCGTTCCAGGCGATGGATGCGGCCGGCCTCGAGTTCGCGCCCGTGCTGCACCACGGCCGCATCGTCGGGACGCTCTCCAAGCGCAGCGCGCTGCGCTCCACCATCTATGCGCCGGCCCTCGACGCGCACGGCCGGCTGCGGGTCGCCGCCGCCGTCGGCATCAACGGGGATGTCGCGGGCAAAGCGAAGGCGCTGGCGGCCGCCGGCGTCGACGTGCTCGTCGTCGACACGGCGCACGGCGACCAGGACGGCATGATCCGCGCCATCCGCGCGGTCAAGCAACTGGACCTCGGCCTCCCGGTCGTCGCGGGCAACGTCGTCACCGAGCAGGCCGTGCGCGACCTCGTCGCCGCCGGTGCCGACATCCTCAAGGTGGGAGTCGGTCCCGGCGCGATGTGCACGACGCGGATGATGACCGCCGTCGGCCGCCCGCAGTTCTCGGCGGTGCTCGAGACCAGCGCGGCCGCGCGCGAGCTCGGGGCGCACGTCTGGGCGGACGGCGGCGTGCGCTACCCGCGCGACGTCGCGCTGGCGCTCGCCGCGGGCGGCGCCTCCGTGATGATCGGCTCCTGGTTCGCCGGGACGATCGAGGCGCCCGGGATGCTCGACCGCGACGCGGACGGCGGCCTCTACAAGGAGAGCTGGGGCATGGCCTCCACCAAGGCGGTCAAGGGGCGCTTCGAGCGGCTGGACGCGTACGAGCTGGCCCGCAAGGAGCTCTTCGCCGAGGGCATCTCCAGCTCGCGCATCTACCTCGACCCGCTCCGTCCCTCGGTCGAGGACCTGCTGGACATGATCACGACCGGAGTGCGCAGCTCGTTCACGTACGCGGGAGCGCGCTCGCTGGCCGAGTTCCACGAGCGTGCGCTGGTCGGCATCCAATCGGCGGCCGGCTACGAGGAGGGCAAGGCGCTGCCGGTCAGCTGGTAGGCGCTGCCGCGTGTCTGGCGCGGCTACGACCGGCGGGTCGCGTCCTGCACCTCGCCGACGAGCTCCTCGATGATGTCCTCCAGGAAGAGCACGCCCGCTGTGGCGCCCTCGGCGTCCACGACCCGGGCGAGGTGGCTGCCCGAGCGGCGCATCGTCGCGAGCGCATCCTCGACGTCGCTGCCGGCGAAGACGGTGACGAGCCGCCGGATGCGCTTGGCCGGCACCGGGAGCTCGAACCCGGTCTCCTCGAGGTCGAGCACATCCTTCAAATGGAGGTAGCCGGTCGGCTCGCCGTCGGCGTCCGGGACGACGTACCGGGAGAAGCCGTGCTTGGCGACGGCCTTCTCCACGTCGGCAGGAGTCGGGGTATCCGGGAGGGTGACCAGCGCGTCGAGCGCGACGGCCACATCCCGCACCTTCTTCTCGGTGAACTCGAACGCGGCAGTGAGCGCGCCGGTGCGGTCCATCAGCAGGCCCTCGCGCGTGGACTGAGACACGATCGTCGCCACCTCGTCCAGCGTGAAGGTGCTCGCGGCTTCGCCCTTCGGCTCCACCCGGAACAGCCGGAGGACGGCGTTCGCGCTCGCGTTGAGCGCGATGATGATCGGCCGGACCGCGCGCCCGACGCCGACCAGCGGAGGAGCGAGCAGCAGGGCCGCCTTGTCGGGCATCGAGAACGAGATGTTCTTCGGCACCATCTCGCCGAACACCACGTGCAGGAACGACACGACGACGAGGGCCACGATGAACGCGATGGTGCCGATGACCTCCTCAGACCATCCCGTCGCGTGGAGGGGCGCCTCCAGCAGGTGATGGATGGCCGGCTCCGAGACGTTCAGGATGAGCAGCGAGCAGACGGTGATGCCGAGCTGCGTGGTCGCCAGCATCAGGGTGGCGTGCTCCATCGCGAACAGCGCCGTCTTCGCGCTGCGCTTCCCGCGCTCGGCCAGCGGCTCGATCTGCGACCGGCGCGCGGAGATGACGGCGAACTCCGCCGCGACGAAGAACGCGTTGACGGCCAGCAGCACGACCAGCCAGCCGATCCCGGCCCAGTCGCTCATGAGCTGCCCGCCTCTCCGATGGCGTCGGTCGTGGCGTCCCCGGTCAGCGGGACCGGATCGGGCGTGTACCGGATGCGGTCCACCCGGCGGCCGTCCAGGCGCTCGACGCGCAGGGTGCCGCCGTCGATCGGGACCTCGTCGCCGACCTTCGGCAGCCGGCCGAGCTCGTTCATCACGAAGCCCGCGACGGTCTCGTACGGGCCGTCCTCCGGCACGGTGACGCCGGCCCGCTCCTCCAGCTCGTCCGGGCGGAGGATGCCCGGGAACGTGATCGAGTCGCGTCCGCGGATGACGCCGGCGCGCGTCCGGTCGTGCTCGTCGGCCACCTCGCCGACGATCTCCTCGACCAGGTCCTCCAGGGTGGCGATGCCCGAGGTCCCGCCGTACTCGTCGACGACGACCGCGAGCTGGTAGCCGCGGGCGCGCAGCTCGCCGAGCAGCGTGTCCAGGCCCATCGTCTCCGGCACGCGCAGGGCGTCGGTCATCAGCGCCGAGGCGGGCACGCGCGAGCGGCGCTGCCGGGGGACGGCCACGGCCTGCTTGACGTGGACGACTCCGAGCACGTCGTCGATGTCGTCGCCGATCACCGGGAATCGCGAGTATCCGGTCTTCCGCGCGAGGTCGCTGACCGCCTGCGCCGGCTCGGTGCGCTGGACCGCCTCGATCCGCGGGCGCGGCGTCATCACGTCGGAGGCGCTCCGGTTGGAGAACGCGAGCGTCCGGCTGAGGAGGGTCGCCGTGTCCTCCTCGAGCAGGCCCGCGCTGGCGGAGCGGCGCACCAGCGACGAGAGCTCGTCGGCGGTGCGGGCGCCGGACAGCTCCTCCTTCGGCTCCACGCCGACCAGGCGCAGCACGCCGTTGGCCGTGCCGTTCAGCAGGGCCACGAACGGACGGAACACCGCCGTGAACACCGTCTGGAAGGGGATGACCACGCGCGCGGTCGCCAGCGGGAGGGCCAGCGCGAAGTTCTTGGGGACGAGCTCGCCGAGGATCATCGACAGCAGGGTCGCCACGGCGATGGCGACGACGGAGGCGATCGGCGTGACCGCTGCATCCGGCAGTCCGGTCGCGGTCAGCGGGCCGCGCAGCAGGGAGCTGATGGCCGGCTCCATCGTGTAACCGGTGAGCAGCGTGGTCAGGGTGATGCCCAGCTGGGCGCTGGAGAGGTGGGTCGAGGTGATCTTGAGGGCCGCGATCGTCATCGACAGCCGGGACTCGCCGCGTTCCCGCCGCGCCTCCAGATCGCCGCGATCCAGATTGACCAGGGCGAACTCGCTGGCGACGAAGAGCCCGGTGCCGACGGTGAGCAGGAGGCCGACGGCCAGCATGATCCACTCAACGAGCACAGTGGCCACCTCGCTCGCTCGCACGCGGGCTCTGACGATCGAATGGGCTACGAGAAGGAGGGTCGTCCATGTGCCCGCAAGTATATCGGTCCCTCCTTACGCGGACGGTTGGGGAGACGTCCGGTTCTAGGGGGCCCGTCAGGCCTGCGGACGCGTATCATGCCGCCCGGATGAAGGAGGATCACCATGTTCGAGTCGTATGTGACGTACTCTGTGCTTCCCGCTTCCGACCTGCAGCGTGCCACCGGGTGGTACCGCGACAAGCTGGAGCTCGAGCCGGAGCGCACCACCGAAAGCGGTGTGCTTTACGGCACCGGATCGCAGTCGAAGATCTACGTGTACGAGACCGCGAACGCCGGAACCGCGCAGAACACCGCGATGTGCTGGATCGTGCCCGACATCGAGGGCGCGATGGCGCAGCTCAAGGAACGGGGCGTCGTCTTCGCGGACTACGACTTCCCGGGCCTCAAGACCGAGAACGGGATCGCGACGGACGAGATGGGCCGTTCGGCCTGGTTCCAGGACAGCGAGGGCAACTACCTGTGCCTGACGGAGGTCGCCTGACAGCCTCCAGGATCTGACAGCCCCCAGGATCTGAGGGCGCCCGCAGGCTCAGTCGCGCCAGCGGGCGCGGAGGTACTGCGGCGGCCAGTCGATCCCGCCACCGAGCTCATGCGCGGCCCGCAGGGGGAAGTGCGGGTCGCGGAGGAGTTCGCGCGCCAGCATGACGGCGTCCGCCTGCCCGCTCTCGACGATCTCGGCCGCCTGTTGCGGTGTGGTGATGAGCCCGACCGCGCTCACATCCACTTCGGATGTGCTGCGCACGTGATGCGCGAACGGCACCTGGTAGCCCGGCTCGACGGGGATGCGGATGCCCGCCTGGATGCCGCCGCTCGAGATGTCGAAGAAGTCGGCTCCCGCCGCCTCCGCCCAGGCGGCCACGGTCGCCGTCTGATGCTCGTCCCAGCCCCCTTCGGCCCAGTCGCTGCCCGAGAAGCGGACGAACAGCGGAGCGTCGCCCGCCTCCTCCCGCACCGCCGCCACAACGCGCAGCAGCAGGCGCGCGCGGTTCTCGAGCGAGCCGCCGTACTCGTCGGTGCGGTGGTTCGCGATGGGAGAGAGGAACTGGTGGAGCAGGTACCCGTGCGCCGCATGGATCTCGAGGATCCGGAAGCCCGCCTCGATCGAGCGCCGCGTCGCGGAGCGGAAGTCGTCGACGATCTTCTCGATGCCGGCGGCATCCACCTCCTCCGGCACGTCGTAGCCCTCGAAGGCGAGCGCTGAGGGGGCGACGGCGCGCCAGCCGCCCTCGGCCACCGGGACGGTGCCGCTGCGGTCCTCGAAGCCCCAGGCCGGCCAGGTGGACGCCTTCCGCCCGGCGTGGGCGAGCTGGATGCCGGGGACGGCGCCCTGCTCCTCGATGAAGGCCGCGATCGGCTTCCACGCATCCCGCTGCTCGTCGGTCCAGATCCCGGTGTCGCGCGGGCTGATCCGGCCCTCGGGACTGACCGCGGTCGCCTCGCTGAAGACGATCCCGCTCCCGCCCGTGGCGAACCCGCCGAGGTGGACGAGGTGCCAGGTCCCCGGGACGCCCGACTCGTCCAGCACCGAGTACTGGCACATCGGCGAGGTCCAGATGCGGTTGCGGATCGTCACACCGCGCAGAGTCAGGGGATCGAAAAGAGTGGGCATGTCACCATCTAAGCGGCGAGCGCGTCCAGATATGCCCGGAGTCCCTGCGGAGTCGTGAAGACATGGCCCGCGATGCCCAGGGCCTGTGCGCCGAGGACGTTGGCTTCCTTGTTGTCGACGAAGACCGTCTGCTCCGGCGTGATCCCCAGCTCCGCCATGACGTGCTCGAAGATCTCGGGGCTCGGCTTGATGGTGCCGAGCTCTCCGCTGACGAACACCTTCTCGAACAGGTCGCCGAGCGTGCCGTGCCGGAAGTAGGAGCCGAAGTCGCGGCCCGCGTTCGACAGCAGGGCCATCCGCGTCCCGCCCGCCTTGAGGTCGAGCAGAACCTGCAGGGTCTCATGGTCGATGGACAGCCAGCTGCGGAAGTCCGCCAGCCAGAGCCGGTGGATGGTCGCGTCGCCCCAGCTCTCGCCCAGCTCCCGCTCGATGCCCCGCCAGTACGACTGGATGCTGAGGGTGCCCTGGTCGAGCGCATCCCGGTGCCGCCAGTACGCCGGCCAGAACACTTCGGCGTCGCCGCCGGCGAGCTCGGTCAGCGCACGCCGGTCCTCCTCGGTCGGGGTCACCGAGATGACCTCGCCGTAGTCGAACACGATCACCTTGCCGGGGATGCTGATCGCCATGCTCTCAACCTATCGTGAGGACCGCAGGGGTTCGATGGGACGAAGGTCGCGATCAGCGGCCGGCGACGAATGAGCGGAGGCGACCGGTGACCGGACGACAGGGCGGGCCACAGGGCGGATGGCGGGCGTGGGAGGAGCGGGACGCCGCGGCGTGGATCGCGGTTCCCCAGGAGTCGAGCGACAAGTACTCCCGCGGCGTGCTCGGGGTGGTGACCGGCTCCGAGCGGTACCCGGGGGCGGCGGTGCTCGGCGTCGAGGGCGCCGCGCGCACGGGAGTCGGAATGATCCGCTACCTTGGGGCCGGCCGGCCCACCGAGAACGTGATCCGCAGCAGGCCCGAGGTGGTGACCGCGCCCGGGCGCGTGCAGGGCTGGCTGATCGGCTCCGGCATGGATGCGGCCTCGCGCCCCGAGGACGACGCGCAACGCCTGCGCGCCGCCCTCCGCGACGGCACGCCGCTGGTGATCGACGCGGGCGCGCTCGACCTGGTCGGCCGCGCCTCTGCTCCCGTCATCGTGACCCCGCACTTCCGTGAACTGGCGACCATCCTGCGGGAGGCCGCCGACGACGACCCGGACGCCGTGACGGCCGACGACATCGCCGCAGACCCGGGCGACTGGGCCATCCGCGCGGCGGACAGCATGGGTGTCACAGTGCTGCTCAAGGGCCACACGACCTACGTCGCCGCACCCGGAGGCCCGTGGTACGCGGTGACGGCGGGGCCGGCGTGGCTCGCGACGGCCGGAAGCGGCGACGTGCTCGGGGGAGTGCTCGGCGCGCTGGTGGCGACCCACGCCCGCGAGATCGACGAGGACGGCCACGCCGCGCTCGCCGCGCTCGCCGCCACGGCCGCCTGGGTGCACGGCCGCGCGGGCGAGCGGGCCTCGGACGGCGGCCCGATCGTGGCGCTCGACATCGTGGGCGCGCTCCCCGGCGTGGTGCGGGACCTGGTGCGTCCGGGCGGCTGACCGCATTCAGGGGCCCGGCACGGGCATCCCCTAGGATGTGGCGATATGGGGATGGAAGCGGCGTCGATCGGCGCCCGATCGACCGCATCAGCCGATCCCGGGACTGTGCGCCGCGTCCTGTACAGCCCACTGACGCTGTGGATCGCGTTCCTCGCCGTGCACCTGATCATCAGCGGGCTCGCGCTCAACCAGGGCAAGGGCCTGGGCGACGTCTTCCTGGTCTACAAGCCGTGGGCGGAGCTGGCCTCGCAGGGCACGCAGATCGTCGGAGTGAACTCCGACTGGGTCTACCCGTTCGGGGCGCTCGTCCCGATCATGCTGCCGCTGCTGTTCGGCGACGCAGGCTATGTCTGGGGCTGGCTCAACCTGGTGCTGCTGCTCAACGCCGCCGCCTTCGCCGTGCTCATCGTCGGCCGCGAGCCCCGGCGTCTGGTCGCCGCGTGGTGGTGGCTCGTCTTCCTGCTGCTGCTCGGTCCGATCGCCGTCGGCCGGCTCGACGCCGTCTCGGCGTCCCTCGCCATCGTGGGACTGCTCTGGCTGACGCTGCACGAGCGCGCAGCGGTCGTGGTGCTGACGGCCGCCACCTGGATCAAGGTCTGGCCGGCGGCGATCCTCCTCGCGGCCGTCGTCGCTCTGCGCTCGCGGTGGCACATCGTCCTGGTGGGCGCTGTGACTTCGGCCGTGATCGTCGCCGTCCCCCTGATCTTCGGGGCCGGCTGGCACGTCCTCAGCTTCATCGGCATGCAGACCGACCGCGGTCTGCAGATCGAGGCGCCGGTGAGCACGATCTGGATGTGGCAGGCCGCCTTCCACGTGCCGGGCGCTGCGGTCTACTACGACCACAAGCTGCTGACCTTCCAGGTCAGCGGCGACGGTACGGCGCTCGCCGGCTCGCTGATGAACCCGCTCTTCGGACTGACCGCCGCGGTGGTCCTCCTGATCGGCGTGCGGGCGCTTCGTCGAGGCACCCCGTACACGCGCATCCTGCCCGAACTGTCGCTGGCGCTGGTGACGGCGTTCATCGCGTTCAACAAAGTCGGGTCGCCGCAGTACGTGGTGTGGCTGGCCGCGCCCATCGTCATCGGGCTGGCGTACCAGGGCCGCGGCTTCCGCACGCCCGCGCTGCTCGTGCTGGTCACCGCTGCACTCACGCAGGTGTTCTATCCGTTCCTGTACGACACGCTTCTCGTGCCCGAGGCGGGGATGGTCGCGGTGCTGACTCTGCGGAACCTCATGTACTTCGTGATCCTGGGCTGGACGATCGCCGCGCTGTGGCGGCGGCGCCACCGCCAGGAGGCGGCCGACGACCTCGTTCCCGCGCACGCGTGGCCGTTCCATTCGGCGCCGGGAGCGCATCCCGAGCCGGTCGGCGGCACGGCGCGCTGACCGGATGGCGCTGGCGGGATCCACGGCGCGCTGAACGCAGACGGAGTGCACGCAGACCTGGCGTGACCGACACAAGGAGGAAGACATGCTGGTGGCGTTCTCGGTGGCACCGAGCGGTGGCGAAGGACCGGACGCATCCGTTCACGACGCGGTCGCGGCGGCGGTGCGCGTGGTGCGCGAGTCCGGACTCCCGAACCGCACCGACGCGATGTTCACGACCATCGAGGGGGAGTGGGACGAGGTCTTCGACGTCGTCCGCCGGGCGACCGAAGCGGTGGGCCGCTACGGGTCGCGCGTCTCCCTGGTATTGAAG
Organism: Leifsonia sp.; assembly: GCA_051962155.1. Classification (GTDB taxonomy): domain Bacteria; phylum Actinomycetota; class Actinomycetes; order Actinomycetales; family Microbacteriaceae; genus Leifsonia. The sequence continues at coordinate 13,641 of JBQCCO010000128.1, forward strand.
GCGGACATCCGTCCCGGCTACACAGGCGAGCTCGACGGCAAGCTGGAACGGCTCGAGGCGGCGCTCGAGCAGACCGACTGACGTGGACAACCCGTTCGTCCTGATCGGCGAGCTGCTGGTGGCCTTCTGGCCGGTCGTCGTCATCGGTGTCGTGGTCGTCGTGGTCTTCGTCGGCGGACCGCTCCTCGGCTGCGTCGTCTTCGCGATCGCCGGCGCCGCCGGAGCCCGTGTTGCGCCGTCGGACGAGACGCAGGACGTGGATGTGACCGAGTTCTTCGAGGAGCAGGCGACGGCGGCGACGGCGGGTCGAAACGATTCGATATAGGCTGGGTCGGTGACCCTCCTCATCGACGGGCCGACGAAGCTGTCGTCGGCCCGTACTCGTCTTGCCCTGCTGGCCCTCGCCCTCGGGGGCTTCGGCATCGGAGCCACCGAGTTCGTCGCGATGGGTCTCCTGCCCAACATCGCGCACGACCTCCTGCCGCAGCTCTATGCCGCCTCGCCGACCGACGCGAACGCCCAGGCGGGCTGGATCATCTCGGCCTACGCCCTCGGCGTGGTGGTCGGCGCGCCCACGATCGCGACGTTCGCGACCCGCTGGCCGCGGAAGAAGCTGCTGCTCTGGCTGCTCGTGGCGTTCACGGCCGGAACCATCGCCTCGGCTCTCGCGCCCACCTTCCCGCTCGTCATCCTCGCCCGCTTCGTCTCGGCCCTGCCCCACGGCGCCTACTTCGGCATCGCATCCCTGGTCGCCGCCTCCCTGATGGGTCCGGGGAAGCGGGGACGCGGCGTCGCCTTCGTGCTGTCCGGACTGACGATCGCCAACGTGGTGGGAGTCCCGACGATCACCTGGATCGGCCAGCACAGCGGCTGGCGCATCGCGTACCTCGTCGTCGCCGGGATCTTCGCCCTCACCTTCGTCGCCGTCGCCCTTCTCGTGCCGTGGCAGGCCGGCGACACCGCCGCGAGCGTGCGGAACGAGTTGCGGGCCTTCACCCGGCTGCAGGTGTGGCTCGCACTGTCGATCGGCGCCGTCGGCTTCGGCGGGTTCTTCGCGATGTACACGTACATCGCGCCCATCGTCGTCTCCGTGACCAGGATGCCGGAGGCCACGGTCCCGCTGGTCCTCATCCTCGCCGGTCTCGGGATGACCATCGGCAACATCGTCGGCGGCCGGGCTGCCGACCACAGCGTGCCACGCAGCATGCTGTTCTTCTTCGTCGTGCTGGTGCTCGGGCTCGCGGCGCTCTGGCTCACCGCATCCACGGTCCCCGGCCTGCTGATCTCGGTCTTCGTGGTGTCCGGCGCCTGCTCGGCGCTCTCGCCGACCATCCAGACCCGGCTGATGGATGTGGCGCGCGACAGTCAGTCGATCGCGGCGGCGCTCAACCACTCGGCGCTCAACATCGCGAACGCGTCGGGCGCCTTCCTCGGCGGTCTGACCATCGCGGCCGGCTTCGGCTACGTGTCACCCGTCATCGTGGGCGGCGTGCTCGCCCTCGGGGGCATCGCCCTCGCTCTGCTCACGTTCGGGATCGACCGCTCCCGCATCCGCCGCGGCGTGCACACCGGCGCGATCCGTGCTCAGCGCCCCGACCCCGTCCCCATCTCCGTCTCCGCCGACTGAGCCCCCACCGCCGAGTCCGCACAGATTGCACAGAATCGCGTCGAAAACGTGCAGTCTCTGCGGACTCGATGGTGGGGCGGAGCGCCGAGGCGTCAGTCGTTCTGGAGGAGGATGCCGTCCTGGATGGCGCGCTTGCGGAGGGCGACCTTCGTGCCGACGTCGTAGCCGGCCACGCGGTACTTCTCGCGGATGCGCTTGAGGTAGCTCTTTGCCGTCTCGTCCGAGATACCGAGCTGGAACGCGACCGCCTTGACCGGCTCTCCGGCACCGTAGAGGGCCATGACGCGGCGCTCCTGCGCGCTCAGCTTCGGCGCGCCGCCGGCCTCGCCGGCGTTCAGCGCGAGGTCGAGTTCGGCCGAGATGAACGACTCGCCCATGCGGGCCGCGCGGATCGCCTCGACGATCATCTCCGCATCCTCGCTCTTGACCAGGTAGCCCAGGGCACCGGCCGCGAGCGCCTCGCGCACGACCGCCGGCTCCGAGTAGGTGCTCATCAGCACGGTCGCGACGCCCGTCGTCTTCAGTGTGGAGAGCTTGAGCGAGATCGGGATGTTGTCCTTCAGATCCAGGTCGAGCAGGACGACGTCGACGGGGAACTCGGGATGGGTCAGCAGCTCCGGCCAGCTGGCCACCGCCGCCACCATGTTGATGTCGTCCGCTGCGTTGCGGATCCACTCGGTCAGCGCTCCGAGGAGCATCTTGTGATCGTCGACGATCGCGATCCGAATCGGCGGTTGCTCTCCCATGGGCTGCCTTTCTCTGTAGCGGTCCCGCTGGCTCAGACCAGCTCGGCGGAGGTGTCGCTCACGGTGGTGACCTCGATGCGCAGGATCGATCCGGAGAACGACTCGACATAGCGTCCCACCTTACGGATAGCTTGCCATGCCGCCGGGTCTACCCCGTTTCGCGGCACACCGCTGGTCGAGATCACGATACTCATCGTCGCGCCCGGGTTGGAGGTCCGCGGGTAGGTGCCGACCGGCCGGGCGAGCTCCAGGGTCAGCGTGCGCGGCTGCCCTGTCCCGGCGCGTACGGGGTCGCTGATCAGGAGCCAGACGGCGGTGAGGAGACCATCGCGCTGGTCCCGGTTGAGGCCCGCGGCCAGGCCTTCCGGGTCGCTGAGCGTCACGGACGGCCCGAGCAGGGCGGACTCGGTGACCGCGTGGTACAGCCACGTCTCGGTGCGACCCTGGATGAGATGGAGGCGCAGCTCCGTCGCGATGCCGGCCGCCGCGTCCGCCGTGTCCTCGTCCAGCGGGAGCTCCGTGCGGCCGGTGGCGACGCCGTCGAGCAGCCGTTCGGCGGCGAGGTCCAGGCGGGCGAGCTCCTCCGAAGCGAGCATCCCGATGGCGTAGCCGGGGGAGACGACCGTGCTCTGCACCTGGACGAGATCCAGCTCCAGCTGTACGAGCGTCCGCAGCGAGCGCACGATCTGCGTGCCGACGACGGGAGGGGCGACGGCGATGGCGACGGTCACCATGCCCGGCCCCAGCAGCTGGAGGTCGGGGAGGGCGCGCCAGACCACGACGATCGCGAGGACCCCGCCGAGGGCCGCAGCCGCGAGGAGGATGTCGCGGGCCGGCCGAACAGGCACGCAGAGCAGCAGGGCGGGCCCGATGGCCGCGGCCGCGGTCAGTGGCGCGGCGGCGCCTCCTCCCGGCCAGCTGCCCGCGATGTCGAGGGCGAGGGCGACCGCCCACATCCCGAGGCCCCCGAGGTACAGCCACAGCGGCAGCTCGTCCGGCAGCCGGAACCGCAGCACGAGCGCGGCGACCAGGGTCACGGCGACGAGGACCCAGGCGACGATCGTCAGGCCGAGCAGCGGGTAGTCCCCGATGTCGAGGAAGAACAGGACCAGCAGGAACGCGATGAGCGCGACCGTTGCGACGTTGAAGCCGAGATCCAGGCGGGCGCGGCTGAGCGCATCCCGTTCGTCCCCGGCTGCCCCGCGTGCCAGCGGGCTGCGCGGGACCGTCCGCTCGTCGATCCGGGTCACTTCGGCACCTCCAGCACCACGGTCGTCCCGCTGCCGGGCGACGAGAACAGGCGTGCGTTGCCCCCGACATCCCGCAGGCGCGCCACGATCGACTCGGTGAAGCCCAGACGGCCGGCGTCGATGGTCGACACATCGAACCCCTTGCCCGCATCCGTCACCATGGCCCGCACGTTCGCGTCGTCGTCGGTGATGGTGACGTGCGCCTCGTTCACCCCGGAGTGCCTGCGCACGTTCTCGAGGCACTCGCCGAGGGCGAGCAGGAAGGCGTCGAGCACGTCGCTGGGCAGGAGGACCTGGCCGGCGCCGTGCCAGTTGACCTCCAGTCCCATTCGCCGGAAGCGCTGCTTCACCGACTCGAGGGTGTTGCCGAGCGTGGACTGCTCCACGGGTTTCAGCTTGTAGTCGCCGGACCGCGACGGGTCGGGCGTGAAGCCGAGCCGCAGCTGGCGCAGCAGGGCAGCATCCTCGGCCGCCTGCTCCCGGAGCGCACCGTGACTGACGCCGACACCGGAGTGGGCGAGCAGCGTCAGCGTGGCGAGCACGGTGTCGTGCAGCAGCCGGGCGCTCTGCCGGCGGCGCGCCTCCGTCTCGCTCGCCTGGCGTTCGACACGGTAGGCGCGGCTCATGGTCGAGATGCGCTTGAGCGTCCGTGGGACGGTCCGCGAGAGCCAGACGCCGGTCGCGGTCAGCGCGATCCAGCCGGTCACCGTGAACACGAGCGGCTCGGCCATCCGCGAGCCGGTCATCCCGAGCGTCACGCCCAGCGAACCCACCGTCAGCGCGGCAGATGCGACCAGGAGGATCAGCCGGGTACGGGAGGTGACGGCAAGGACGCAGACGCAGGCGACCGACGCTGCGCCGATGACGCCGACCGCGCTGATCGCCGAGGGGCCGAGGGCGGTCCCCGGGAGGAGGTGGACGAGGATGAGGGCGTTGCCTGCGGCGACGATGATCCACATCCACATCGTCAGGCGCAGCAGCCCGGCCAGCTGCCACTGCGCGTAGCCGAGGCACAGGATGAGCACCAGGGAGGCGAAGTAGAGGGGGAGCGGGAGCGAACCGGGGACGCTCAGGCAGAGCAGCGCGGTCGCCGTGGCGGTCAGCCCGACCGTGCGGGCTGTGGCGGCGAGGAGACGATCACGCTCCTTCTGGATGCGCGACATGCCCCTCCAACCATCGTCAGCCTGCGAGCAGCCGCCTCAGTTGAGCGCTGACCGCATCGTCCTCGATCAGGAACCCGTCGTGGCCGAAGTCCGACCGGATCACCACTGGAACTCTACCGTCCAGCGTGTCCGGAACATGGTAGGCAATCTGCTCCTGTCCTTCCACGGGGAACAGACGGTCGCTGTCGATGCCCACGACGAGCGTGCGCGCCGCGACCCGGGAGAGCGCGGCGGCCTGCCCTCCGCGGCCGCGGCCGACGTCGTGGGAGTTCATCGCCTCCACGAGGGTGATGTAGCTATTGGCGTCGAACCGGCGGGTGAACTTGTTGCCGTGGAAGTCGAGGTACGACTCCACCGCGAAGCGGCCGCCGCCGCCCAGCGGACTGATCCCGCTCTGCCACGCGCGCTCGAACCGGACGTTCAGCTCGGAGGGGCTGCGGTAGTTGAGCAGCGCCATCCGGCGGGCGAGCGCCAGCCCGCGGTGCGGCCCCTCGCCGTCCCCGGCGTCGTAGTACTGACCGCCGCGGAACAGGGGGTCTGTGCGAACGGCCTCGATCTGCACCGAGTTGAGGGCGATCTGGTCGGCGGTGGAATGCGGCGGCGCGGCGAGGACGGCCAGCCGCTCGACGCGGTCCGGGAACATCACCGCCCACTCCAGCGCCTGCATCCCGCCCATCGAGCCGCCGACGACAGCCGCCCAGCGATCGATGCCGATCGCGTCGGAGAAGGCGGCCTGCGCATTCACCTGGTCGCGGATGGAGGTGAACGGGAAGCGGGGGCCCCACTCCGCCCCGTCCGGAGCGAGGGATGCCGGCCCGGTCGTCCCCTGGCAGCCGCCGAGCATGTTGGGCACCACGACGAACCAGCGATCGGTGTCGATCGCCTTGCCCGGTCCGATGATGCCCTGCCACCAGCCGGCGGTGAGGTGGCCGGCGCTCGCAGGGCCGACCGCATGGGAGTCGCCGGTCAGCGCGTGCAGGACCAGCACCGCGTTGTCACGGTCCGGCGACAGCTCGCCCCACGTCTCGTACGCGATGCGGACGAAGGGGAGGCTCTCGCCGCTCTCGAAGGTGAACGCGCCGATCCCCGCGAACTGGCGCCCGCCGGCATGGTCGGACTCCTTCCAGGCGCCGCTCGCCGGCGGCTTTCCGAGCAGCGTCCGCGCCTGGGCGTCCGTGATGAAACTCGACGGCGCCGTGTCGGCGGATGTCTGCCACTCCATAGGCCCATTCTCCCGGAGCGCGCCCGCGCCCATCGCTCTATTACGTCCCGCCGTCGCCCGCGCCCTGCGAGCACCCACTCCCGAGCCCCACTCCCGAGCCCCACCCTCGAGCCCCACCCTCGAGTACGCGAAGACTGCACGCGGAAAACGTTCTCCGCGTGCAGTCTTTGCGTACTCGAGGGTGGGGCTGGATGGAGGGGGTTACGCGCGCGCTGCCTCCGCGACCGAGCGCGCGGCAGCGAGACCGGCGGAGAGGTCGGCCTTGAGGTCGTCGATGCTCTCCAGCCCGACCGAGAGGCGGACGAGACCGGGGGTGACGCCCGCGGTCAGCTGCTGCTCGGGCGTCAGCTGCGAGTGCGTGGTCGACGCCGGGTGGATGACGAGGCTGCGGACATCGCCGATGTTGGCCAGGTGGCTGAACAGCGAGAGGTTGTCCACCAGGGCGGCGCCCGCATCCACACCGCCCTTCAGCTCGAACGACAGCACAGCGCCGACGCCCTTGGGGGCGTACTTGTTGGCGGCCGCGTACCACGGGCTGGTCGGCAGGCCCGAGTAGTTCACCGAGGCGACATCGGGGTGCGACTCGAGGAACTCGGCGATCTCCTGCGCGTTCTGCGTGTGGCGCTCCACCCGCAGCGAGAGGGTCTCGATGCCCTGGATCAGCTGCCACGCGCTCGCCGGGGCGATGGCCGCACCGAAGTCGCGGAGCAGCTGGACGCGCGCCTTGATGATGTAGGCGAGGCCGTCGCCGACGGCCGCGGTGTAGCTCGCGCCGTGGTACGACGGGTCCGGAAGGGTGAGGCCGGGGAACTTCTCGACGTTCTTCGACCACTCGTACGTGCCGCCGTCGACGATGACGCCGCCGATGACGGTCCCGTGGCCGCCGAGGAACTTCGTGGCCGAGTGCACGATGATGTCGGCGCCGTGCTCGAACGGGCGGATGAGGTACGGAGTCGCGATCGTGTTGTCCACGATGAGCGGGATGCCCGCCTCATGGGCGATGTCCGCGACGAGGGAGATGTCCAGCACGTTGATCTTCGGGTTGCCGATGGTCTCGGCGAAGAACAGCTTCGTGTTCGGCCGGACCGCACGGCGCCACTCGTCGGCGTCGTCCTGGTTCTCGACGAAGGTGGTCTCGATGCCGAGCTTCGCCAGCGTGTACTTGAACAGGTTGTACGTGCCGCCGTAGATGGAGCTGGAGGAGACGATGTGGTCGCCCGCCTGGGCGATGTTCAGCACGGCGAACGACTCGGCGGCCTGGCCGGACGCGACGAGGAGGGCTCCGGTGCCGCCCTCGAGCGCGGCGACGCGCTCCTCCACGACGGCCTGCGTCGGGTTCTGGATGCGCGTGTAGATGTTGCCGAACTCGGCCAGTGCGAAGAGGTTCTTCGCGTGCTCGGCGTTGTTGAAGACGTACGACGTGGTCTGGTAGATCGGCGTGGCCCGGGCGTTCGTCACCGGGTCCGGTGCGGCGCCTGAGTGGATCTGCTTGGTCTCGAACTGCCAGTCGGCGGCATCGGTCATGGCGTCTCTCCTTCGGGTGTTGTGATGCGCGGAGCGCACCGTGTGCGGCGGTCGGCCACCGCCGACTCCTGCAGGCTAGACGCGCGGGGGCTACCCGGCAACGTATCCGAAACACGCCGTAACCCGCGACAATGGGGGCATGAGCAGCAGACGCGTGGTCGTGACGGGAGCCAGTTCGGGAATCGGTGCGGCCACGGTCCGCAGGTTCCGCCAGGAGGGCTGGGAGGTGCTGGGCGTCGCCCGCCGCGAGGACCGTCTGCGTGCGCTCGCCGAGGAGACCGGCGCCGAGGTGTTCGCGGCGGACCTGACCAAGCAGGACGATGTGGATGCTCTGCGCGACCACGTGGCCGCGAGCGGCGGCATCCATGCGCTCGTCAACAACGCCGGCGGGGCGCGCGGCCTCGAGTCGGTGGAGGAGTCCAGCCTCGAGGACTGGGCCTGGATGTACGAGATCAACGTCCTCGGCACGAAGCGGGTGATCTCCGCCCTGCTGCCGTTGCTGCGCCGGGGCGCCTCCGAGACCGGGCACGCCCACATCCTCGTCGTGACCTCGATCGCAGGTCTCACCGCATATCCGGGAGGCGGCGGCTACAACGCGGCCAAATTCGCCGAGCACGCCCTGACCGAGGTGCTGCGGCTCGAGTTGAACGGGGAGCCCATCCGGGTGGTCGAGGTCGCCCCCGGGATGGTCGCGACGGAGGAGTTCTCGCTCGTCCGCTTCGGGGGCGACAAGGAACGCCGTGACGCGGTCTACGAGGATGTGCCCGAGCCGCTCTCCGCGGAGGACATCGCCGAGACGATCGTGCACGCGCTCACGCTGCCGCGGCACGTCGATCTGGACCTGATCGTCGTCAAGCCCGTGGCGCAGGCCGCTCCCTACCGGCTCCACAAGGGCGCCCTCACGGTCCGGGGCTGAGGGCGGCATCCCGGAAGGGCCGGCACGATGGCGGTCGCGGACGACACGAAGCGTGAGCGCTGGGAGCGCGCCACCGGGTGGCCGGCGATCGTCGCGTCCTTCGCGTTCCTCATCGCCTACTCGTGGAGCGTCCTGGACGAGCACCAGACTCCCGTCGTGCAGGGGGCGCTGATCGTCGTCCTGCTGCTGGTGTGGGCCTTCTTCCTGGTCGACTTCGTCGTGCGGCTGGTCCTCTCCGTCCAGAAGCTGGCCTTCATCCGACGCAACCCGATCGATCTGCTGTCGGTGTTCGTCCCGATGATCCGGCCGTTCCGGCTCCTCACCGCTCTCCGCCGCATCCCCGCCCTGGGAGGCGGCAGCGCGTCCCACCTACGGCGCCGCGTGCTGGTGATGGCGGGCGCGTCCGTCGTGCTGTTCCTCTACGTGATCTCGTTGACGGAGCTCCGGGTGGAGCGGCACGCGCACGGCGCGACCATCGTCAGCTTCGGTGACGCGGTGTGGTGGGCGTGCGTGACCATGTCCACCGTCGGCTACGGCGACTTCTACCCGGTGACCATCCTCGGGCGGATTCTGGCGGTGGTGCTGATGATCGGCGGCATCGCGATCGTGGGCATCTCGAGTGCGACCATCGTCAGCTACCTGACCGACAGGACGCGCTTGCTGCGCGCCGCGCAGGAGTCCGAATCGGACCGCGCGGACGGCGAGCCGCCGCCTGACGGCGGCAACGACGGCGATTGAGCGGCCTCATCCCTCCGCGACCGCCACGCACGCCCGCAGCAGCGCCAGCGCCTCCCGCCCGTCGCGCACCGTGAAGAGCTGCCGGTGCCCCGCCCGGTCCCTCGCGACCCGCCGGAGCAGTTCGGCGTGCTCGGGCCAGCGCTCGGCCGCGAAGGCCGCCGCAGCCGTCTTCGACAGCACCTCGCCGGTCTCCAGGGTGGCGACGAGGCGGATGGGGCCGAGCGTCACCCAGCGGACCGTCTCCGATCGCAGCGGCGCATCCTCCTCGCGGTCGTCGAGCTCCTTCTGCAGACCGTCGCCGATGGGGCGCCAGTAGTCGAGCAGGTTGTCCCGGGAGTGTGCGACCACGCCCTCCCGCGCCCCGGGGTGACGGTCTGCCACAGGAGTCCAGATCACGTCCCCGCCGTCCACGATGGCCTGGACGCCGGATTCGAGCTCGCGCCACGTGATCCAGCTCAGCTGTGCGCCGGCCAGCGCCGAGACGAGCACCCCCTCGACGACCTGTGGAGCCGTCTGCACGGTGTCCGGACCGTGCGCGAGCTCCGACTCCGTCAGGTAGACGCCGTCGATGTGCGGATCGGAGGCGGCGTGCAACTCCGCGAGCGCCGGGAGGTCCTGCGCAGGATCCCGCGTGACCACGAACACCACGTCGATGTCGCTGACACCGGGATGCCAGTCCCCGGCGGCCGCCGAGCCTGTGACGATCGCCCTGCTCACCAGCCCCGGCGCTATTCGCGCTTGCTCCAGCAGGAAGGCGGTGAGCGCTTGGGCGACCTCGGTCGGGAGCTCCGTGGACATGGTCACTCCAGGGTGGATGCGGGCCGCGCGGTCCCGGCGTCCGCGAACGCCGACCGCGGGACGAAGAAGAGGAGGACTGCGGCGACGAGGGCACCGAGGCCGCAGATGGTCCAGACGAGCATGTAGCCGAAGAGGCTGGCGGCTGTCGCCGTCACGGTCGCCGCTCCGGTGAGCAGCACGACGCCGAACACCGCCGACGCGAAGGATCCGCCCACCGTCTTGGTGGTGTTGGTCAGAGCCGTGGCGACGCCGGTCTGGCCGCGCGGGGCCGCTGCAGCGGCGGCAGCGGGAAGGGCTCCGACCAGGGCGCCCGACCCGATCCCGGCGACGGCCATGTTGACGAAGACCTGGCCGGTCTGCAGGTGGAAGGGCAGGAAAAGCAGGTACCCGGTCGCCACGAGGAACGCTGCGCCGATCAGGGTCACCCGCGGGCTCAGCCACGACGACACCAGCGGGAACAGCAGCGCGCCGGCGATCATCGAGATCAGATAGGCGCCGATGAGGATGCTGCGCTGGCCGGCCGAGAGCCCCAGCCCGTACCCGTTCGCCGGGTCCGTGCCCGCATACGTGCTCAGCGGCGCCTGCGCGCCCAGGAGACTGATCCCGATGAGTCCCGCCGTGAGCTGGACCGGCCACATGGATGGCCGGCGCAGCACGCGCAGGTCGATCGCCGGATCGGTCTGCCGCAGCTCCCACCGGCCGAACGGAACGAAGGCGAGCACGCCGAGCAGGATGAGCCCCCAGACCCACCAGGCTCCGACACCGTCGAGGCGCAGGAACGTCAGCCCCGACGTGATGAGCAGCAGCCCCAGTGCCAGCAGGGTGAAGCCGATGCCGTCGAGCGTCCGGCCGGGCACGGGCTCCGATTCGGGCACCCCGAACACGATCGCGAAGAACACGAGGGTCACCGCGAATGCGGGGACGAGGAGGGTCAGCGTGACGTTCCCGCCGAGGGCCTCGAAGAGCAGGCCCGCGCCCACCGCGCCGAGGATGGCGCCGAGCTCGAGCGCGACGACGAGCAGCCCGGCCGCCCGGCGTGTTCCGGAGGCCGCCGTGCCGGTGCGCCGGCCGCGGTCGAAGATCAGCGCGACCTCCAGCGGCAGCCAGACCACGTAGAACCCCTGCAGGGCGAAGGCGAGCAGGTAGCTGACGAAGTCGCCGGAGAACGCGAGCACCCAGGTCGAGACCGCGGTCAGTGCCGTGGCGACCAGCAGGATCCGCTTGTGCCCGAACATGTCGCCGAGCTTCGCGAGCACGGGCACGACCAGTGCGGAGACCAGCAGCTGGGCGGCCTCGAACCAGTTGTAGTCGGCGTCGTGGATACCCAGATGGCGGACGATGTCGGAGATCAGCGGAACGTAGTATCCCTGCAGGATTCCGCTCGTCAGCTCCACCAGCGCGAGCCAGCCGATCAGGCCCGCGGTCACGCCGATCGCGACCGTCGCCCGACGCTGGGCTGACGTCTTCTCCGAGGTCATGCGCGATGCTAACACCGGCGCGGCGCGGCGCGGGTACGGTAGACGAATGGCCAGCGAACTCGACGATTCCGGTGCAGACGTCCTTGTGGAGACGGACCGGGAGGTCCTGGGCTGGCTGGAGTTCGGTGAGGCCGCGCGACATCTGGCCGGCGAGGTGGTCGAGTCCGGCTTCGAGCCCGACATGGTGGTGGCCATCGCGCGGGGCGGTCTGCTGCTGGCCGGCGCCATCTCCTATGCGCTCGGCATCAAGGCCTGCGGCGCCCTGAACGTCGAGTTCTACACGGGGGTCGACACGAGGCTGCCGGAGCCCGTTGTGCTTCCCCCGATGCTCGACTCGGCCGCCCTCGACGCCAAGCGCGTGCTGCTGGTGGATGACGTCTCCGACTCCGGACGCACACTCGCCCTGGTGGTGGACCTGATCGCCGCCTCCGGCGCGGACGTGCGCACCGTGTGCCTCTACTCTAAGCCGCGCACCGTGCTCGAGCCCGACTTCGTCTGGCGACGCACCGATCGCTGGATCACGTTCCCGTGGTCGGCGCTGCCGCCGGTGACCGCCTCCACGCACTGAGGCCGGCCGTGCCGAAGACGCTGACGGAGCTCGCCGCCGACGGCTCGCTCGACCCGGGCTGGGCGACGGCGCTGGAGCCCGTCGCCGGCCGCATCGCCGCGATGGGGGAGTTCCTCCGCGAGGAGGTGGCCGCCGGACGCCCCTACCTGCCCGCCGGCGACGCCGTCCTCCGCGCCTTCCGTGCGCCGCTGTCGGAGGTGCGCGTGCTGATCGTCGGCCAGGATCCGTACCCGACTCCCGGGCATCCCATCGGCCTGTCGTTCGCGGTGGAGCGCCACGTGCGGCCGCTGCCGAGGAGCCTGCAGAACATCTACCGCGAGCTGCGCGACGACATCGGCCTCGTCCCGCCTCCCCATGGCGACCTGAGCGCCTGGGCCGATCACGGGGTGATGCTGCTCAACCGCGTTCTCACCGTCCGGCCGGGGGAGCCGGCCTCGCACCGCGGAAAGGGCTGGGAGGCGGTGACCGAGCACGCCATCCGGTCGCTGATCGCGCGTCGCCGGCCGTTCGTGGCCATCTTGTGGGGCCGGGATGCCTCGACGCTGAAGCCGCTCCTGGATGGCAACCCCGTGATCGAGTCGTCGCACCCGAGCCCGTTGTCCGCCTCCCGCGGGTTCTTCGGGTCCAAGCCGTTCTCGCGGGCGAACGCCCTGCTGGAGCGCCTCGGCGAGAAGCCCGTGGACTGGTCGCTCGAACCGTAACGCGCTCGCAATGAGCGCGACGTAGGCTTGTCGGCGTGCTGGAAGAGGAATACGAGCAGCGCCGGGCCCTGCCCCGCCACCTGCGCAAACCGGAGCCGCCGGAGGCGCCGTTCGAGTACGCGATGCGCGATGCGCGTCCGGAGGACCTCCCGCACGTCCGCGAGATCTACAACCACTACGTCGCCAACAGCACCGTCACCTTCGACGAGGATGCGATGACCCTGCGCGAGTGGAAGAGCAAGTTCGCCTACCTGAAGAAGCTCGGGATGCCGTTCATCGTCGCCGAGTCGCCCAACGGGCAGATCCTCGGCTACGCCCTCGTGCAGCCGTGGAAGCAGAAGCGCGCCTACCGGTTCACGGTCGAGAACTCGATCTACCTGGGCGCGGCCTCCACCGGCAAGGGCCTCGGACCCGTGCTGATGCAGGAGCTCATCGACCGTTCCCGTGCCGCCGGGCTGAAGGAGATCATCGCGGTGATCGCCGACAAGGGAGCCGAGGCGTCGATCAGGATGCACGAGAACTTCGGCTTCACCGAGATCGGCCGCATGGGCCACGTCGGCTACAAGTTCGACCGCTGGCTCGGCACGATCCTCATGCAGAAGTCGCTGAAATAGGCGCGACGCTCCACCGCGGCGAATGGATGCGGCGCTAGGCTCGCCCTCGTGAGCACCGCGACACCCGGAACCGGCCAGGTCGCCTCCGCCGCCCCGGCGACGCCGGCGAACCTGCCGCTGCGCAGGCGCCCCGTCGACATCTTCTTCATCGTGATGTTCTCGCTGTTCATCGTGACCTGCATCATCAGCGACGCGATCCCGACCCTCGGCATCCCGCAGACCGCCACGACGACGAACATCCTCGCGCAGTGGAACTACACGTACTCGTCGCAGTACGACCCCCTCTACATGCACGAGCCGCTCTGGCTGCGGTTCATCACCGGCACGAGCGCCTTCGTCTACCTGCCGTTCTACGTCGTGCTCGTTGTCTGCCTCGCGAAGGGCGTCAACGGGATCCAGCTGTTCGCGGTGATCTACGCGACGATGATCATCAGCCTGACGGCCATCCCGATCTTCGGCGTCGAGTTCTTCGGCCCGGTGGGGGAGCGGACGCCCAACCCGGTCGGCTTCCTGCTGTACAACGGGCCGTACGTGCTCGTCCCGCTCCTGCTGCTCATCAGGATGCGCAAACCGCTGCCGTTCACCAGGAGGTTCTGAGATGCCGCTGCTGGAAGACCTGACCGTCTACGAGGACGGCGACCGGTACGACGTGTACGACCACTCCTTCCCGGACGCCGACGCGGAACTCGGCCGCGGACGGCCCCTGGGCGCGATCACGCTCACGCCCGAGGGTGAGTACGTGCCATCGGGAGTCGGGGCGGTCTACGAGTACGTCGCGCCCGCGCGCACCCTGGACGAGGCGCTGGAGGCGTTCGTCGGCTCGGCCTGACAGGTACCCGGCAGCAGTGGGCTATGAGTTGGCTGCAGGTTCTGTTTCTCCCGGCGGTTCCGTCCTAGCCTGGCGGCGACGACATCGTCGGACGGCGCGGACACCGCGCCGGCCGAGAGAGGCCGATGGCATGAAAACCGTGGCCGGGAGTGGAACGCTCCCGGCCACGTCCATGCCCGGCGTGCTGAACCCGGTGTCATGACCTGGCGTCATGAACCCGGCGTCCGTGTCGTCCTGAAGGGTATGGGGTGGATCTTCGTCGCGGCCGCGGCCGCCGGGCTGCTGTGCTGGGCATGCCGCTGGGGCCTGCGCCGCGCCGCTGTGGCGCTGGCGCGCGCCGTCGTCCACCCGCGCCCGCGTGCGGTCACGCCCATCCACTCGAGCACCGGCACGAGCGTCACGCTCGCTGCGGACCGCCGCACCCTCCATCGCGGTCAGTTCGGGCTCTGGTTCGGTGAGGGCGGGCATGCGGTCATCGGCCACGTGATCGCTCACGACCCGGCCGCCCGGACGGTGACCCGCGAACTGCTCGATGTCGACGGAGATCTCGGGTCCGCACGCTTCGGCCAGTGGACCGGGCACCTGCACCCGGGTCCGGCATCCCTTCGGCGGCGCCACCGCGAGGTGCGGATCGCCGCGCCGGGCGGCGTGGCCCCGGCGTGGCTCATCGAGCCGCGCGAGGCGGCGGGCTCGTCCAAGGCGGGCTCGTCCAGGGCGGGTCCGTCGACGTGGGCTATCCACATCCACGGCCGCAACGGCACCCGGACCACGGCACTCGCGTCGGTGCACGCCACGGACGCACTCGGGATGGTGTCCTTGGTCGTCTCGTACCGGGGCGACAGCGAGGGGCCGGCGGCTCACGGGGGCGCGTCCACGCTGGGGCTGCGCGAGTGGGAGGACGTGGATGCGGCGATCGGCTACGCGCTTGACCACGGAGCGCAGCGGGTGATCCTGGTCGGATGGTCCCTCGGCGGAGCGATCGCGCTGCAGCTCAGCGAGCTGAGCGCGCATCGCGCAGCCATCCACCGCCTGGTCCTCGTCGGGCCCGTCACCGACTGGCGGGCTGCGGTGCGCACCGGCGCCCTGGCGCGCGGTCTGCCGAGCTGGGTGGGCGGGCTCGCCGTCCGCGCGCTCGGCGACCGGTCCCTGAGCGCGCGCATCGGACTCGTCGAGCCCATCGACTTCGAGCAGCTGGGCTGGGCACGTCCCGGTCGCCTCACGGTTCCCGCCCTGGTGATCCACTCGGACGGCGATCGGGAGGTGCCGCTGTCCTGCTCCGTGATGTTCGCCATGGCGAATCCGACCCTGGTGCGGCTTGTCGAACTCTCACCTGCGGAGCATTGCTGGGAGTACAACGTCGATCCGGCGGCCTTCAACAGCGCCGTGATCGACTTCCTCGGCTCGGGCCGGGAGGGATCGCGCCGGCTCGGCTAGCCTGGTCGCATGGCCGATCTCCACGAGCTGACGGCGCTCGAGCTCTGGCAGGAACTGCAGTCCGGACGGGTCTCCCCGAGAGAGGTCGCCTCCCACTTCCTGGACCGGATCGAACGGCTGAACCCGGAGCTCGGCGCCTTCGTCACCGTCACCCGGGACCAGGCGCTCGCGCGCGCGGACGAGGTGGCGGAGCGCGTCCCGAGGACCGCCCCGCTGTGGGGCCTCCCGTTCGGCGACAAAGACCTGTGGATGCGCGCCGGCGTCCCGGCGGGATTCGGCTCCCGCTCGATGGCCGGATTCGTGCCCGACACGAGCGACGAGCTCGTCGAGACGATGGATGCGGCAGGCGGCGTCAGTCTCGGCAGGACCAACGCACCCGAGTTCGGGCTGCCGGCCTACACCGAGTCGCTCGCTGCGCCACCCGCCCGCAAACCGTGGGACCCCGGGCGCGGAGCGGGAGGATCGAGCGGCGGAGCGGCTGTGGCGGTGGCAGCCGGGATGCTGCCGTTCGCGCCGGGATCCGACGGCGGCGGGTCCATCCGCATCCCGGCCGCAGCCTGCGGACTCGTCGGACTCAAGCCGACCAGGGGACTGGTACCGGCCGGAAGCGGCATCGAGTCGCTGGCCGGCCTCGTCGTGGCCGGCCCGATCGCCCGCACTACGGCGGATGCGGCCCTGCTGCTCGACGGCATGATCGCGAAGCGCAACGGGCGCATCGACCATCACTTCACGCTGCGAGCCCCCTATGACGACGACGGTCCGTTCCTCGGAGCGGCCGTGCGCGGCGAGGGCCGCTTCCAGCTCGGCGTGATGACCACGTCCGCCTGGGACGGCGCCTACGACATCGCCATCGCCCCCGAGGCGCGTCAGGCCCTCTCTGCCGCGGTGGAGGCGTTCTCCGCCATGGGCCACGGAGTGGAGGAGACGGCGCTCACGCCCGATGACACGTATGCGCCCGCCTTCCGGACGATCTGGCAGGCAGGCGCTGCGCGCATCCCGGCGGAGGGCGAGACGCTCTCCCTGCTCGAGCCGCTGACCGCCTGGCTGGTCGAACGGGGACGCGCGCTGAGCGCCCGCGAGCTGAGCGAGGCTCTGTCGGCGCTCACCGCGTACGAGCGATCGTTCCTCGCGCAGCTGTCGTCGTTCGACGCCGTGCTGACGCCGGCGATGGCACTCACCCCGCGGCCCCTCGGCTGGTACGACCAGGGGGACGGTGAGCGCAACTTCGAGCAGCAGGTCCAGTACACGCCCTTCACGTCGATGCTCAACGTGACCGGGCTGCCCGGCATCGTGCTCCCGGTGTGGCAGACCGAGGACGGGCTCCCGATGGGCGTGCAGCTGATCGGCCGGCCGGGAGGCGAGCGGACGCTCCTGTCACTCGCCGCTCAGCTGGAGCGACGCATCCACTGGCAGGACCGCCGCCCGCCCGTCTGGTAGCCGTCCGCGATCCGGGAGCGCTCGAGCGTCAGCTGACGGGCCCGGTGTACTTCTCGCCCGGGCCCTTCCCGATCTCGTCGGGGATCGCGGACGCCTCGCGGAAGGCGAGCTGCAGGGAGCGCAGCCCGTCGCGCAGGCTGCGCGCGTGCTGGTCGCCGATGTGCTGGGCG
This sequence comes from Leifsonia sp., assembly GCA_051962155.1. Taxonomy (GTDB): domain Bacteria; phylum Actinomycetota; class Actinomycetes; order Actinomycetales; family Microbacteriaceae; genus Leifsonia. The sequence continues at coordinate 30,856 of JBQCCO010000128.1, forward strand.
CTCGCCGTCACGAGGCCGGCGTGGGGGGGGATGGGGTTTCGCGCCTCAACCAATTCGGGCTGATTCTCCGGGTCGTCGGCGAGACCGGTCTTGACTGCGGCCGCGCTCATCAGGTGCACTGCGGTGGTGGTGATCACCTCGACGGCGGGGACCTCCGC
>JBQCCO010000129.1:0-51952 GCA_051962155.1 Leifsonia sp.
TCCCCTGTTCCCCCCCTGTCGAGTCCCCAAAGACGGCCCGCTCCACGCCGCGCGGCCGTGCATTTTTTGCGGACTCGTTGGGGGGGGAGGGGCAGGAGGGGGTCAGGAGGCGCGCAGGAGGTGGGCGTAGACGGCGATGCCGCGGAGCCAGGTGGCGACGTGGATGCGCTCGTCGCGCGCGTGCAGGGCGGCGCGCTCCTCCGCGCTCAGCTCGAACGGCGTGAAGCGGTACACGGCATCGCAGAGTCCGGTGAAGTGCCGGCTGTCGCTCGCGCCGAGCATGACGTACGGCGTGACGATCGCCCGGGGGTGCACGGCGGCGATCGCGGCGGCCAGCCGCTCCCATTCCGGGCCCTCCGACGGCGACACCGGAGACGGCTCGCTCGCATCCACCGCCTCCACGCGCACGGCGTCGTCATGGATGGCGCGGCGCAGATGGTCGAGGGTCTCGGCGACCGTCGATCCGACGGCGATACGCGTGTTCACGATCGCCTCAGCGACCTCGGGCAGCGCGTTCGCGGCCAGGCTGCCGCGAAGCTGCGTGACCGCCGTCGTGGTCCGGACCATCGCGCGGGTCTCGTCGCTGAGCCGTCCGAGCACGGCGCGCAGCACCGGCTGCAGCCGGCGGGCGCGGGTGAACACCGCGCGCAGGGGACCGGTCGCGTGCGCTCCCAGCGTCTCCACCATCCGCAGGTTCGTCTCGCTCAGCCGAGAGGGGAACGGCCGCCCGTTGAGGCGGGTGATGGCCCGCGCCAGCCGGACGGTCGCGGTCATCCGCGGGGGAGTGGAGGCGTGGCCCCCGTGCTGCTCGACGGTGAGGCGGACACTCGTGATGCCCTTCTCGCTCACGCCCACCACAGCGATCGGGGCGCTCACGCCGGGGAAGATGCGCTCCACCACCGCGCCGCCCTCGTCGAGCACGAGCGCCGGATGGATGCCGCGGGCGGCCAGCAGGGCGGCGATGGCCTTCGCTCCGGAGCCGACCGTCTCCTCGTCGTGCCCGAAGCTCAGGTACACATCGTTCGCCGGCCGGAAGCCCTGGCGCACCAGGCCGTCCACGGCCTCCAGGATCGCGACGAGCGCCCCCTTGTCATCGATGGCGCCGCGGCCCCAGAGCAGGCGCTGCTCGGCGCTTCCGGTGATCTCGCCGGCGAACGGGGGATGCGTCCAGCCCTCGTCCGTCGCCGGAACGACGTCGTAGTGGGCCATGAGCACGGTCGGGGCGCCGTCCGCGCGGCCGCGCCAGCGGTACAGCAGGGAGTGCCCGTGCCGTTCGCGCTCGAGGACCTCGTGCAGGGCCGGGTACAGCGTGGGCAGGGCGTCCGCGAAACGGTCGAAGGCGGCCCAGTCTGTCTCCGCGACGGGAGTGCGCGACACGGTCGGGATACGCAGCAGCGTCCGGAGGCGCTCGATCGCATCCTCCGTTCCCACGCCCTCGGCGTGGACGTCCGTCACTCGCCGGCCGCCGTGCGGAAGGCGTCGAACGCCGCGTCCGAGAACAAGACGAAGCGCACGTGCTCGACTGATCCGACTCCTGAGGAGAGCACGGCGCGCACGGTGCTGATCGCGATCCGTGCCGCGTCGTCCATCGGCCAGCCGTAGATCCCCGCGGAGATCGCCGGGAAGGCGACCGTCCGGGCGCCCAGCTCCCGAGCGACGCGCAGTGAGGACCGATACGCGTTCTGCAGCAGCGGAGTGCGGTCCTCGCGCGCGGACCACACCGGTCCGACCGTATGGATGACCCAGGTCGCTGCGAGGTCGCCCGCCGTGGTGGCCACCGCTTGGCCCGTGGGCAACCCGTCCGGCAGCGTGCTGGCACGCAGCTGCCTCGTCGCGGCGAGGATGGCCGGCCCGCCTCGCCGGTGGATGGCGCCGTCCACTCCTCCGCCGCCCAGCAGTGAACTGTTGGCGGCGTTGACGATCGCATCCACGGTCTCGTCGGTGATGTCTCCGCGGACGATGCGGATGAGCTCCTCAGCCATTCGCCGGGTCAGCCGCGGTTGTTGGAGAGCTCGTAGACCTTGAGCAGTTCGAGGATGGCGTCGTCGCGTGCGCTTCCGCCCTCCTCGAACATCTCCGACACGTGCGTGCGGAGGTGGTTCTCGACCAGCAGCTTGTTGAGCGAGCCGAGCGACTTCTGGATGGCGAGGGACTGCGTGATGATGTCCACGCAGTAGTCCTCGTTCTCGATCATCTTCTCCAGGCCCCGGAGCTGGCCCTCGAGGATGCGCGTGCGGTGCAGTGCACGCTTCTTGATGTCTGCGATCACCCCCTCAGGATAATCCCGGAGCCGCCCATACCCGGAGGGGGTAAATGGAGCCCGCGCCGGGGGCCCAAGCAGACAAGGAGTGAACGCGGGATATCCCCTCAACGGGGGGGTGTGTGTGGACATACCGATGGGTCTATCCTCCAGGGAGGGGTTGAGAAATATTCGTTTAACAGGAAAGGCCCGACTTTGCTGAAGAACCTCAGCCCGCTGCTGTCTGGTGCGCTCTTGAGCGCACTCGACGCGATGCACGATGGCCAAACGCTTACCCTCGTCGGCAGCGGCTACCCGGAAGATCAGATCACCGCCCCCGTCGTCCATTTGGGCGACGACGTCACGACAGAGGCCGCCGCCGAAGCGATCCTCTCCGTGTTCCCGCTCGACCAGCAGGATGCCTCGCCGATCGTGTTCCTCGATCTCGCCGCAGAGCCCTACGACGTCCCCGACGTCGCGTTCGCGGTGAACGGGATCGCGTCCGATGCCGAACTGCGCCGAGTACCCATGACCCGCCTCGAGCTCGACCCGTTCCTCGAGCTCGCCCGAACCGCTGCCGTCACGGTCCGTGTCGGCTCCGACGCACCGCCCTGCGCGTTCCTGTTCCGTCGTGGCACGCTGTAACCCGCCGCGTCCCGCATCCCGCAATCACACAGCCCGCCCGCCCGGCCGGAGACCGAGAGTCCTCCGCACCGGGCGGGCGTATTTCTGCCACCGCGCCGCCGCGTAGAGTGGACTCCCGATGCCTGGACCACACACGCCGCAGCAGCCCGCCTTCAGCCGCGCCGCCCTCGCACCGGGCCTCCTCGGGGCCATCGTGCTGCTGGCCGGCCTCGCGCTGGTGTCGAGCGACTGGTACCTCTACGTCCGGTACGCCGTCAGCATCCTCGCCCTCATCCTCTGCGTCTTCGCCGGCCAGGCCCGGCTGTGGTGGTGGCTCGCCGGTCTCATCCCGGTCGCCGTGGTCTGGAATCCGGTGTGGCCGCTGCCGCTCGGCGACCTGGTGCTGCAGGGCCTGGCCATCGCCGGAGCAATCGTGTTCGTCGCCGCGGCGGTCACGATCAAGATCCCTGCAGACACGCGTCGCTGAACCGCGTTCCGTGCCGTAAAATGGATGCTGCGCGGCCATCCTGTGCCGCGCACTCCCGGCGTCACCCGCGTCGAGCCCGGTCCACTCGGTACCGTGCTCCTCGCCCCGTCGGCCTCACGCCCAAACGGCGTCGCACCCTTCGACAGCGCGACGCCTCCACTGGAGGACCATGTCTCGTTCCGGTCAGCGCACCAGCCCGACCAGGCCGCAGCAGCGGAAGAACCGGCACGCCAACAACGACGGGCTGATCCCCATCCTCGCCCGCAAGGTGCGCGAGGTGGAGGCGAAGGCCGCCGACGGCAAGAAGCTCGGACCCACGAACCGCACCAAGTTCCAGGTGATCGCCTTCCTGATGCGCGAGGAGCGCGCCCGCGCGAAGACCGACCCGGAGCTCAGCGACGCCGCCCGTGCCGAGCAGCTCAAGCGGCTCGACGGCATCGCCACCATCCTGGCGAAGACGGCGGCCCGCGACACATCGCTGATATCGCTGCTGGAGAGCGAGTCGGCGTCGACCGCGACCGCGCAGAAGATGCGCCGCGACTGGCTGCTGGAGTCGGGGACCGCCCTCTCGCCGGACGACCTGATCATCACCATCGAACGTCCCGTCGCGAAGCAGGACAGCGTCATTCCGCCGGAGCTGGCGGAGAAGCAGGTCGTGCCGCAGTCGGTGAAAGCCCGGCAGCTGTCGAATCCGTTCCTCGCTCCCGACTTCTCGCGGGCGGCGCCCGCTGCGCCGACTCCGCGCCGGCGGCTCGACTCGTGGGAGCTGCTGGGACCGCTGTTCAAGTCGTTCGAGTACGGCGCAGGCGGCCAGGCGGCGAGCATGGACCTGCCGCCCGCCCCGCTGATCGACCGGTACTCGCCGCAGGGCCTGGAGCTCATGCACCACCAGTCGCGCTTCATCGAGAGCGTGCGCATCGGCCACCGCAGCTTCCTGCTCGCGGACGAGCCGGGCCTCGGCAAGACCGCGCAATCGCTGCTCGCGGCCTCCGTCGCCGGCGCGTATCCCCTGCTCGCGGTCGTCCCCAACGTGGTGAAGATGAACTGGGCGCGCGAGGTCGAGCGCTGGACGCCGCACCGCCGCGCGACCGTGATCCACGGCGACGGCGAGGGGCTCGACGCCTTCGCCGACGTGGTCATCGTCAACTACGAGGTGCTCGACCGGCACCTGTCCTGGCTGAGCACGCTGGGCTTCCAGGGCATGGTCGTGGATGAGGCCCACTTCATCAAGAACCTGCACTCCCAGCGGTCCCGCCTCGTCCTCGGCCTGGCGGACGCCATCCGGCAGTCGACCCCGGACCCGCTGATGGTCGCGCTGACCGGTACGCCGCTGATCAACGACATCGACGACTTCAAGGCGATCTGGCAGTTCCTCGGCTGGATCGACGGCAGCAAGCCGACCGTGCAGCTGATGGAGCACCTGGAGGAGACCGGGCTCACCCCGGCCGACTTCGGGTTCTACGCCGCCGCCCGCGAGGCCGTCATCGACATGGGCATCGTGCGCCGCCGCAAGATCGACGTCGCCGCCGACCTGCCCAGCCGGCGCGTCGTCGACCTTCCGGTCGAGCTGGACGACGAGCTCGGGCGCTCCATCCGCCAGGCCGAGAAGGACCTGGCCGCGCGGCTCGTCGCCCGCTTCCACCGCGCCGCTGCGGCGGGACGGCCCGACTCGTTCGAGGGCGACGACGACGCCCACCGCCGGCACCTCATCCGCCTCGTCGCCCAGTCGGAGCTGGAGGAGGCGAAGTCGGCGAAGTCCGGCGACAACGTCTTCACGATGGTCCGGAAGATCGGCCAGGCGAAGGCCGGGCTGGCCTCGGACTACACGGCACAGCTGGCCCGTTCGGTCGGCAAGGTGGTCTTCTTCGCCAAGCACATCGACGTGATGGATGCGGCGGAGGAGGCGTTCGCCGCCCGCGACCTGAAGACGATCTCGATCCGCGGCGACCAGTCCGCGCTGGCGCGACAGAAGGAGATCGACGCGTTCAACAACGACCCGGAGGTCGCGGTCGCGGTGTGCTCGCTGACCGCGGCGGGCGTCGGCCTCAACCTGCAGGCCGCATCCAACGTGGTGCTCGCCGAGCTCTCGTGGACGGCGGCCGAGCAGACGCAGGCCATCGACCGCGTCCACCGCATCGGGCAGGAGGAGCCGGTCACGGCGTGGCGGATCATCGCGGCGCAGACCATCGACTCCAAGATCGCCGAGCTGATCGACGCCAAGCAGGGCCTCGCGGCCCGCGCCCTGGACGGCAGCGACGTCGAGGCAGGCTCGACCGACTCCGTCCAGCTCGACGCGCTCATCCACCTGCTCTCCGACGCTCTCGCGTAACGGCGCGGGCCGGGTGGGCGCGGGCCGGGTCGGCGCGCGTCAGGCGATCTCGGTTTCGTCCGGGTCCAGCGGGACGGGACGGTCGTCGTCGGGGAGCAGTTCGTCATCCTCGTCGTCGACCGCGGGGAGGTCGTCGGGGTCGCGCACGACGGGCTCCGGCTCGTAGTCGGCCTCCTGCGCCTCGCGGAAGTCGTCCAGGTCGTCGTCTTCTCTCGGGTCGCTCATGCCCCGAGAGTACCGCCGGGAGTCGCGGTCGTGAAGGCCGGGTTCAGACCAGCTCGAAGACGAAGAACGGGCCGCGGTCGTCGTGCACGATCCGTGCGCGTCCCTGGAATCCCGCGAAGTCGCCGGTGCCGGTCCCCGGGACGATGTAGCCGAAGGCGGAGTCGTCGTCGGGATGCTGCAGGGCGCCGTGATGCACCGTCACGGATCCGGCGCGGCCGTCGTCGAGCTGCCCGGTGATCCGCTCGGCGGCGAGGTAGCCGCGGCCGTCCTCCTCGGTGCCGGACGAGACGAAATGCGCGACGGACTCGCCCACGAGACCGTCGGTGTACGTCTTCCGCATGACGATCGCGCCGACCCAGTCACCCTCGATCCCGGTGAGGGGAGCCGGCTCCCAGCCGGTCACGTCGAAGCGGGCGGTGATCGTCTCTGTCGTCATACGCTCACCGTAAGGGGTGCCGGCCGCGCGCCTCTTGAAATTTCGCGACACGGGCAATCTGGGCTAGACAGGGGATGTGCACCATCACTCCCAGACCGAGATCGAACGCAAGTACGACGTGGATGCCGAGGCACGGCATCCACTGCTCGTCGGCGTCGGCGCGGTCGCGGTGCAGGGCGAACCGGAGCGCCACGAACTCGTGGCCACCTACTTCGATACCGCCGATCTCACGCTGGCCCGCCACGCGACGGCGCTGCGGATGCGAACCGGGGGGCACGATGCCGGCTGGCACGTCAAGCTCCCGTCGGAGGAGGGCCGCACCGAGCTGCACTGGGAACTGAGCGACGGCGACCAGCCGCCCGCCGCCCTCCGCGAGCACCTCCGTGACCTCATCGGCGACGAGCCGCTCGTCCCCATCGCCCGCATCACCAACCACCGCGACAGCGTGCTGCTGCAGGATGCGGCCGGCTTCGAGGTGGCCGAGCTCACCGACGACCACGTGCGCAGTGAGAATCTCCGCACCGGTGGCACCCAGGAGTGGCGGGAATGGGAGGTCGAACTGCTCGCCGGAGCACCCGACACCCGTGAGCGCCGCACCGCCCTGCTGGACGGGATCGAGGAGCGCCTGATCGCCGCCGGAGCGCATCCCTCCACCAGTTCGTCGAAGCTGCAGCGGGCCCTCGGCCTCTGATCCGCCTACCACCGGTCGGTGCCCTTCGTCCAGTGCGATTTTGTGCAGCCGTCCGCGTCCGGGCATGATTCAGGGGACGTCTTGAGAAACGGAGCAGCATGAAGATCGGCATCCTCACCAGCGGCGGCGACTGCCCGGGCCTGAACGCGGTCATCCGCGGCGCGGTCCTGAAGGGCGACCGCGTGTACCGCTCCGAGTTCGCCGGCTTCCGCTACGGCTGGCGCGGCGTGGTCGACGGCGACATCATGCCGCTCGACCGGCACAGCGTCCGCGGCCTCTCCCGCCAGGGCGGCACCATCCTCGGCTCCAGCCGCACCAACCCCTTCGAGGGCGACGCGGGAGGCCCTGATAACATCCAGCGGTTGTTGGTTGCGCACGGACTCGACTCCATCATCGCCATCGGCGGAGAGGGCACGCTGACCGCCGCCCGCCGCCTGACCGACGCCGGCCTCCGCATCGTCGGCGTTCCGAAGACGATCGACAACGACCTGGCCGCGACCGACTACTCCTTCGGCTTCGACACCGCGGTGGAGATCGCGACCGAGGCGATCGACCGGCTCCGCACCACGGCCGAGTCGCACCAGCGCTGCATGGTCGTCGAGGTGATGGGCCGTCACGTCGGCTGGATCGCGCTCCACTCCGGCATGGCGGGCGGCGCTCACGCCATCCTCATCCCCGAGCAGCCGCAGTCCATCGAGCAGATCTGCGAGTGGGTGGAGTCGGTGCGCGACCGCGGCCGGGCCCCCGTCATCGTCGTGTCCGAGGGTTTCCACCTGGACACGATGGAGGAGGCGCACTCGCACAAGGGACTGGATGCGTTCAACCGTCCGCGCCTCGGCGGCATCGGCGAGATGCTCGCGCCGATGATCGAGGAGCGCACCGGAATCGAGTCCCGCGCGACCGTCCTCGGCCACATGCAGCGCGGTGGCGTCCCCAGCGCCTACGATCGCGTGCTCGCCACGCGCCTCGGCATGGCTGCGGTCGACGCGGTCTACGAGGGACGCTGGGGCTCGATGGTGTCGCTCCGCGGCACGGACGTGGTCAACGTCTCCATCGCGGATGCCACCGGGGGCCTCAAGACGGTTCCGCCCGCACGGTACGAAGAGGCCGCGCTGCTGTTCGGCTAAGGCTGAGGCTGAGCACGCGAAGCCGCCGCACGCTGCTCTCAGCTGTTGTGGGCCATTTGCGTGGCTTCCGGGGCTAGGCTCCCTCGTACGAGAGGGAAGGAGCCGTCCGTGCCGCGTTTCGTCCAGTTCGATGAGTTCGGTTCGCGTGACTACCTGCATGTCGTGGAGCGGGAACGGCCGTGGCCGGGACCGGGCCAGCTCCTGGTGCGCGTGATGGCCGCCGGCCTCAATCCGATGGACTACAAGGCGTACCGCGACGAGGCCGCGGCGGCGCGCATGGGCGTCACGCTCCCCAGCGGCATCGGACAGGACTTCTCGGGATTCGTCGAGGAGCTCGGCGAGGGCGTGTCGCGGTTCGAGCTCGGTCAGGCGGTGCTCGGCACCGTGCCGTTCGCCGCGATCGCCGACTTCGTCGTCGTGCCCGAGGACGGCCAGGTCGTCGCCAAGCCCGACGCCCTCACCTTCGAGGCGGCCGGTTCGCTGGGCGTCGTGGGGCGTACGGCCATGGCCTCCTTCCGCTCCCTCGGGATCGGCGAGCACGACACGGTCCTGGTGAGCGCGGCGGCAGGCGGCGTCGGAGTGCTCGCGGCCCAACTGGCGGTGCGCTCCGGCGCGACGGTCATCGGGACCGCGAGCGAGGAGAACCACGAGTTCCTCGAGTCGCTCGGTATCATCCCCGTCGAATACGGCGACGGGCTGGCGGAGCGGGTCCGGGATGCGCTGGACGACGACCGGGTGACCGCGGTCCTCGACAACCACGGACCGGACACCGTCGAGGCGGCGCTCGAGCTCGGCGTCCCGATGGACCGGGTGAACTCGATCACGACCTTCGGACCGGCGGCGCACGGCGCGCGCAACGTCGGCGTGCGAGCGGCGGGCAACGCCGAGCTCTCCGAGCTGGCCGAGCTGCTCGCCGAGAACGAGCTGGTGCTGCCCATCGACTCCATTTACCCGATCGAGCGGACCGTGGAGGCGTACGAACGGCTCGAGGCGGGACACGTGCGCGGCAAGGTCGTGGTCGTCACGGACTGAGCGGCGACCGGCCCGGGGGCACGACCACGGGTCATCGACTTCCGACGAGAGGAGCATCCCATGATCACCGAGGACATCGCGCGGCAGCTGCGCGCGGCGGGCCTGCGCTGGCAGCCGGCGTCGGGGGACACGTTCGCCATCGACCGGCCCGACATGGGCGGAGAGCGGTTCACGGTCAGCGACATGACCATCGAGCCGCATCACTTCGACACCGGGACGATCCTGGGCTTCAACGGCACCACCGAGTGGGCCCTCGACTCGCTCGCCGTCGAGGACGCCCTGTGGATCCCGCGCGAGGACCAGCTGCGGGAACTGCTGGGCGGGACCTTCCGCGACCTGGCGCGCACCGCCGACGGGTACCGGGTGACGGTGCTGATCGGGGGCGAGGAGCGCTTCTTCGAGGACGAGGACGCGGCCACCGCTTACGCGGAGGCGCTGCTCTCCCTGATCGGGGCCTCCGTCTCGTAAGCGCTTCGCTCGCCCGTGCCGGCGTCAGCGGCGGGGACGCTTCCGGCCGCCGCCGGGCTTGCGTGCGCCGGTGGCCTTGCGCGCGCCGGTGACCTTGCGCGCGCCGGCGGCCTCCCGCGCGGCAACGACGGGGTCGCGGGAGCTGTGAGCGGTCCGCCCGCGCACGATCCCGATGAAATCGTCGACCAGGGGATGCTGCCCCTCGCGCGGCCAGGTCAGCCCGATGCTGCTCTGCGGGCCGTCCTGAAGATGCAGCGCCACCACGTCCTTCCGCCGCAGCGCCTTGGCCACGGAGGCGGGGAGCAGGGCGATGCCGTCGCCCGCGGCCACGCGGCGCATCAGCGCCTCCGATGGCACGCCGGCCACCCGCGGCTCGTCGGCGAGGTCGGCGAGGTGCAGCTCCTCCTCGAGCGTCAGCAGATGCTCGTGATGCATGACCGCCACGACGTCCTCGGTGTACAGCGGGATGAGGTGGCGGTCGTCGTCGGCGTGCGCATCCCGCACGAACACCATGTCCGCCTCACCGGTCGCGAGCACGGCCAGCGGGTCCTCGGTCGGCCGGACCACCAGTTCCACTCGGGGAAAGCGCTGCTCGAAGGCGCGCGTCCACTTGCCCGGGGTCACACCGAGAGGGAAGGCGATTGCGAAGCGGGAGGACACCTGTCGAGGGTAGCGAACGGTAGCCTGGAGCACATGAAGGCGCAGACCATGAAACCGGCCACAGCGGCCAAGAAGCTCGGCATCTACCTGCCGGCGGCGCCGGACGACTTCCGCGACCGCGAGATCAGCCGCACCGAGCTGGATGCGCTGACCGCCGATCCGCCGCAGTGGCTGCAGACCCTGCGCACCGAGGGCCCGCATCCCCGCGACGTGGTCGCGCGCAAGTTGGGCGTCTCCAACTCCGGGCTCGCCCGGGGTGGGATCACCGAGGCGCTGACGACCGCCGAGATCAAGGCGCTGCTGGCCGATCCGCCGCGCTGGCTCGTGGACGAGCGGGCGACGCAGGCGGCGGTCCGTGCCGAGAACGCGCGCGTGAAGCAGCGGGATGCGGAGCGTGCCGCGCGGCAGGCGGATGAGTGACCGATCCCGGCGAGCGTGAGGAGCCGGCTACTGCGCTTCGCCCTCCGGCGTCCGGGTGGCTGACCGCGCTGCCCGGGTGAGCACCTCGGGACCAGTGACCAGCGCCCGCCTCCACGGAGCCACGCCGTCGATCTCGATCTGCAGCGAGAAGCTCAGGATGGTGCGGATCAGCACGATGATGCCGAGCACGAAGGCGTCGGTGAGCGACGGAGTCGAGGTGACCGTCTTCACCAGGTCTGCCGCGACGAGGATCTCGAGCCCGAGCAGGATGACACCGCCGAAGCTCTCGCGCAGCGTCCGGAACGCCGCCCGCCCGCTCCGCTGACGTCGCCAGGCGTACAAGGCGAGCCCGATCGCGACCACGAAGCCGACCGCCATTGCGGCCACCCCGGCGAACTCGAAGCCGATAGCGGTCGCCTCGAACAGCGCATGCGCATCCATGGGCTCATCGTGCCACGTAGAATTCTCCGGTGCCTCCCGAATCCCCGGCCGCTCCGGGCCTCGACCCCGACGATCTCGCCGCGACCCTGCGGGTGCTCGCGCAGCTCCACGAGCTCGACAAGGAGCACCCCGACTACGTCGGGGTGCGGCGAGCGACCGCGCACATGTTCAAAGCGTCGAAGGTGGCGAGACGACGGGAGCTGCGCGAGCAGGTGCAGGAGGCCGACCGCGCGGTGATCGCCGCGACCGCGACCGGCGCACCCGACCGCATCGACGACGAGACCCGCGGGCGCGAGCTCACCTCCGGCACGACGGGATCGCACACCGCCGGCACCCTCCTCACCTCGCGTCCCTGCTACATCTGCAAGCAGCACTACACCGAGGTGGACTGGTTCTACCACCAGCTCTGCCCGTCCTGCGCCGCGTTCAGTCACGCCAAGCGGACCGCGAGCACGGACTTGACCGGCAAGCGCGCGCTGCTCACCGGCGGACGCGCGAAGATCGGCATGCACATCGCCCTCCGCCTGCTCCGCGACGGCGCGCACCTGACCATCACGACGCGATTCCCGCGGGACGCCGTCCGCCGCTTCTCGCAGCTGCCCGACGCCGGCCGCTGGATCGACCGCTTGCGCGTCGTCGGCATCGACCTCCGCGACCCGGCCCAGGTGATCGCCCTCGCCGACTCGGTCGCGGAGCGGGGCTCGCTCGACATCCTCATCAACAACGCCGCGCAGACGGTCCGCCGCTCGCCCGGCTCCTACTCGCTCCTCGCCGAGGCGGAGACGCAGCCGCTTCCCGACGGTCCGCTGCCGGAGCTGGAGACGTTCGGCCACACCGCGGACCCGCATCCCCTCGCCCTGGAGCGTTCGGTCGCCGCGCATCCACTGCTCTCGGCCGCCGATGTGCGGGGAACGATCGCCGAGCTCGCGGGACCCGCGGCGCTCACCGCGGACGACCTGGCCACCGCGGCGATGACCGCCGGCTCCTCCTCGCTCGCCAAGCACGCCGACGGGACGGCCATCGACGCCGGCGGGCTCGTCCCGGATGTCGCCCACGTCAACAGCTGGACGCAGGCCATCGGCAGTATCGACGCGCTCGAGCTGCTCGAAGTCCAGCTCTGCAACCAGACCGCGCCGTTCATCCTGATCGACCGGCTGCGGCCGTCGCTCGCCGCTGCCGGGCGCTCGTACATCGTCAACGTGTCCGCCATGGAGGGGGTGTTCGGCCGCCGCTACAAGGGCGCAGGACACCCGCACACCAACATGTCCAAGGCGGCGCTGAACATGCTGACGCGCACCAGCGCCGGCGAGCTGTTCGAGAGCGACGGCATCCTGATGACCAGCGTCGACACCGGCTGGATCACCGACGAGCGACCGCACCACACCAAGGTGCGGCTCGCGGAGGAGGGATTCCACGCCCCGCTCGACCTGGTCGACGGCGCCGCGCGCGTGTACGACCCGATCGTCCGCGGCGAGGCCGGCGAGGACCTGCACGGCGTCTTCCTGAAGGACTACCGTGCCTCGGCCTGGTGACCGCTACGCTCGTGACCGAGACGCTGAGGATCCAGCGGCCGGGGACCCGGCCGCAGGCGACCCGGCCGTCAGCGAAGGGACGCGAATGTCGAGCACTCCAGGCCAGGAGGGGCGCCGCGTGATGCCGGGCAGCGCCATCCCGGAGCCCGGCCAGACCCACCCGGCGCCCCGGACCGCGAAGGGCGGCCGCGTGCGGCGCTGGCTCCTCACCGGGCTCGTGGACGAGCGAGGCACCCAGCAGGGACCGCACGGCCAGAACCCCCAGCACACGCACAACTGGTGGCAGGTCATGTGCCTCACCGGTGTCGACTACTTCTCGACCCTCGGCTACCAGCCCGCCATCGCGGCGCTCGCCGCCGGGCTGGTGTCGCCGTTCGCCACCATCGTGCTGGTCGCGCTGACCCTGCTCGGCGCACTGCCCGTCTACCGCCGGGTGGCGCGCGAGAGCTTCCAGGGCTCCGGGTCGATCGCCATGCTCGAGCGCCTGCTGCCCTGGTGGGCAGGCAAGCTGCTCGTCCTGGTGCTGCTCGGCTTCGCCGCGACCGACTTCATGATCACCATTACGCTGTCGGCGGCGGACGCCTCGGCGCACGCCATCGAGAACCCCTTCGCCCCGGCCTGGTTCCACGGCAACAACGTGCTCATCACCCTGTTCCTGCTCGCCCTCCTCGGCGCGGTGTTCCTCAAGGGGTTCAAGGAGGCGATCGGCATCGCGGTGGTGCTGGTCGCGGTGTATCTGGCGCTCAATCTGGTCGTCGTCGGCTCGTCCATCGTGGAGGTGTTCCAGCGTCCGACCCTCGTCGGCGACTGGTGGGACGCGCTCTTCCGCGGGAACGGCAACCCGCTGCTCGTCATCGGAGTCGCCCTGATCGTCTTCCCGCGCCTCGCGCTCGGGCTCTCCGGGTTCGAGACCGGCGTCGCGGTGATGCCGCAGATCAAGGGACGGCCAGACGACGATCCCGTGCGTCCCGCCGGACGGATCCGCGGGGCGGGTCGCCTGCTCACCACCGCCGCGATCATCATGAGCGTCTTCCTCATCACGTCGAGCTTCACCACGACGCTGCTCATCCCGCATGCGGCCTTCGAGCCGGGGGGACCGGCGAATGGACGCGCGCTCGCCTACCTGGCGCACGAGTACCTCGGCAACGGGTTCGGCACCGTCTACGACATCAGCACCATCCTCATCCTCTGGTTCGCCGGCGCCTCGGCCATGGCCGGCCTGCTCAACCTGGTTCCGCGGTACCTGCCGCGCTACGGCATGGCGCCGCAGTGGGCACGCGCGGTGCGGCCGCTGGTGCTCGTGTTCACGGCGATCGCCTTCCTCATCACCCTCGTCTTCGAAGCGAGCGTGGATGCGCAGGGCGGCGCCTACGCGACCGGCGTGCTGGTCCTCATCACCTCGGCGTCCCTCGCCGTGACGCTGTCGGCGCGGCGCAAGCGGCAGCCGCGGCGCATGGTGGCGTTCGGGATCATCACCGCGATCTTCGTCTACACCACGGTCGACAACATCATCGAGCGGCCCGACGGCCTGCGGATCGCGACCCTCTTCATCCTCGCCATCCTGATCGTGTCGATCGTGTCGCGGATCGGCCGGTCCTTCCAGTTGCGCGCGACCTCCGTCACGTTCGACGTGACGGCGCTCGACTACATCCTGGAGGATGCGGAGGAGGGCGAGATCCGCATCATCTCGCACGAGCCGGACGTCGACACGATCACCGAGTACGAGCAGAAGAACAGGGACGAGCGGAAGTTCAGCCACATCCCGCAGCGCTCGCGCACGATCTTCCTCGAAGTGCTCCCGTCCGACTCCTCCGACTTCGAGGAGGACCTCGTCGTGCACGGCGTCGTCAAGCACGGCTTCCGGGTGCTGCAGGTGAAGAGCGGCAATGTGCCAAACACGATCGCCGCGGTGCTGATCGAGACGCGCGACATCACCGGGGTCGTCCCGACCATCTACTTCCAGTGGACCGAGGGCAACCCGATCTCGAACATGTTCCGGTTCCTGATCACCGGGGTGGGAGAGGTCGCTCCCGTCACCCGTGAGGTGCTGCGCGAGTCCGAGAAGGACGTCAAGCGCCGCCCCGCGGTGCACGTCTCCTGACGGCCCGGTGACCTGACGACCTGACGACTACTCGACCGCGAACTCCAGCCAGGCGAGCCCGCGCAGGTCGAGGCAGAGCCGGCCGGCGCGCTCAGCGGCGACCGCCAGCACGTCGCCGCAAACGGAGCAGCGCATGACCAGGCCGTGCTGGTCGACGTAGACCCGCCCGCGGGCCACCACCGACTGGTCGCCGCAGTTGGCGCAGCAGCCGACCGCCGTGGTGACGTCGGCCGCGAAGACCTCCGACAGCATCCCCGCGGCCGCGTTGCCGTCGAGGTAGTCCTGATCCGTCATGGCGTTCCTCCGATGCCGCCGTAGCGCTCGGTGCGGACGCGAGCCGCGTCGTGGCCGGCGTCGACCAGCCAGCCGGCGACGGCCTCGACGAAGGGCGTCGACCCGCAGACGAAGAAGGTGGGGCCGTCGGACGCCGGGAGCACCCGCCGCATGAGTCCCTCCGCGGTCAGCCGGCCGGCCGGCGTGCTCGTGCCCGGGGGAGCCTGGCGGGTGTAGACGTAGTCGACCTGCAGGGGCGCCGCGGCCTCGGCGGCGAGGGCGTGGAGCTCGTCGGTGTAGTAGCCGGAGAAGGGGCTGCGCAGCGAGTACAGCATCCGGAACGGCGCGCTGCTGCCCGCGGCAGCATGAGCGCGTGCCATCGACATGAGCGGAACGATGCCGGAGCCGCCCGCGATGAGCTGGACCGGTCCCGCATCCCCGTCATGCCAGACGAACCAGCCTCCGACGGGACCGCGCAGCTCCAGCTGATCGCCGATCTGCAGGCCTCGCACGAGGTAGGGGGAGACCTCGCCGTCGGCGAGCTCCTCCACCGTCAGCTCCAGCTCGTCCTCCGCGAGTCCGTGCGGCTCCAGCGCCCCGCGGCCGCCGCCGGAGGCGATCGAGTACGACCGTACCGCCTGATAGCCGTCCGGGGCCGTCAGCCGGATATCGACGTGCTGGCCCGCGAGGTGACCGCGCAGCCCCGGGATGCGCAGTCGCAGTGTGCGTGCCGTCGGGGTCTCCATCCGCGTGTCGACCACGTCGGCCACCCGCCATACGCTGCTCACCAGTAGCGCTGTTCCTTCCACGGGTCTCCGTACATGTTGTAGCCGTTCTGCTCCCAGAAGCCGGGCTGGTCCTGGGGGAGCATCTGCAGCCCGTCGACCCATTTGGCGCTCTTCCAGAAGTAGAGGTGGGGCACCAGCAGGCGGGCGGGGCCGCCGTGCTCAGGCTCCAGGTCCTTGCCGTCGAAGCTGTGGGCGATCCAGGCCTTGCCGCCGAGCAGATCGGCGAGCGGGACGTTCGTCGTGTAGCCGCCGTACGAGTGCGCCATCGTGTACTCGTACGAGGTGTCGACATCCCGGAACAGGGTGTCGAGCGAGACCCCTCGCCAGGACGTGCCGAGCTTGGACCAGCTGGTGACGCAGTGGATGTCGGTGCTCACGTCCTCCTGCGGGAGGGCGAGGAACTCGTCCCAGTTCCAGCGGTGCACGTCGCCCTTCTCCGTCGTGATGGTGAAGGTCCAGTCGTCCCGGGAGATGCGCGGCGTCGGTCCGGCCGAGAGCACGGGGAAGCCCTCGGTGAGGTACTGCCCCGGTGGGAGGCGCGGGTCGTCCGTCCTGCGACGGCCGAGGAAGCCGGAGGAGATGATTGGCATGACGGCAGCATATTGCGGTGCGCGTCGCCGGGTCTACGGTGGACTCGGTCTCCCGGGCCGGCCGGGTTATGGTGGAGCATGACCGCCGTCAACCTGGGACTCCCGCTGCGCGCGTCCGCGCCCGCGGTGGTGCCGGGTGCGGTGCCGGAGCTCGCGGGCCGACCGGCGCATCCCGGCCTGATCGACCGCTTCGGGAGGGTCGCTCGCGACCTCCGGGTCTCGGTGACCGAGAAGTGCTCGCTGCGCTGCACGTACTGCATGCCGGCCGAAGGTCTGCCGGCGATCCCGCGCGACGACTTGCTGAGCGCGGCGGAGATCGCCCGTCTGGTCGGGATCGGTGTGCGCGAGCTGGGGGTGCGCGAGGTGCGCTTCACGGGCGGGGAGCCGCTGATGCGCGCCGACCTGGCCGAGATCGTCGGTCGCTCGGCCGCGGTGGCGCCCGGCGTCGACCTCTCGATCACGACCAACGGCATCGGGCTGGACCACCGCATCCACTCTCTCGTCGAAGCCGGACTGACGCGGGTCAACGTCTCGCTGGACACCGTCGACCGCGAGCACTTCGCCCGGCTGACCCGCCGCGACCGGCTCCCGGCCGTTCTCGCCGGCATCCGCGCCGCCCACGACGCCGGCCTGACTCCGCTGAAGCTCAACGCCGTGATGATGCGCGAGACGCTGCACGACGCTCCGTCGCTGCTGGCCTGGGCACTGGAGAACGGGTGCCGGCTGCGGTTCATCGAGCAGATGCCGCTCGACGCGGACCGCTCGTGGCTGCGCGAGAACATGGTGCCCGCCGACGAACTCCTCGCCGTGCTCGGCGAACAGTTCACCCTGACCGAGGCCGGCCGGGACGATCCGCACGCGCCGGCCGAGGAATGGCTGGTCGACGGGTGGATGCTGAACGGCGCGCCCGCGACGGTCGGCATCATCGCCTCCGTCACGCGTTCGTTCTGCGCCGCCTGCGACCGCACCCGGATCACCGCGGAGGGCACGGTGCGCTCGTGCCTGTTCGGGGACGACGAGACGGATCTGCGGGGGCTCCTCCGCGGCGGAGCCGACGACGACGAGATCGCCCAGTGGTGGCGTGCGGCGATGTGGGGCAAGCAGGCCGGGCACGGGATGGACGCGGCCGGGTTCGCCCCGCCCAAGCGCAGCATGGGGGCGATCGGTGGCTGAGGTGCTGGTGCGATACTTCGCCGCGGCCGAGGATGCGGCCGGGCGAGGGGAGGAGCGCGTCGAGCTGGCAGACGCCACGGTCGGCGGGCTGCAGGCGGAACTCGTCGCGCGCTACGGCGAGCCGATGGAGCGGGTGGTCCGCTCCGGCTCGTTCCTCGTCGGCGGGGTCGTCTCGCGCGACCCCTCGCGAGAGCTGTCCGGCACCGTCGACGTCCTGCCGCCCTTCGCCGGCGGCTGAGCGCCGCCGACATTCGTGACGAATGGCTGCTCTGACGCTGCTCAGGACGGCATTCGTGACGAATGCGGGATTGCTCAGGCGGGGTAGATGGCGACGGCGTCCTCGGGCACGTGGAGGGTGATCGGGGCGCCGACGCGCAGGCGGAGGTCGGCGAGGACGCCCGGAGGGACGAGGGCGATCAGGCGGTCGGTCCGAACCCGTACGAGATCCGCCTGCGGCTCGAGCGCCGTGATGGTGGCGGGGATGCGGGCGCCGTCCTCGGGCGAACGGACGAGTCGGCCGGCCGAGCTGGGCGAAGCGCCGGCACCGGCGTCCGGACCATCGGCCGGGGCGAGGCGCACGGCCGACGGACGGATCGCCGCGAGCGCCGGCGCACCGACAGTGAGGCCGTCGACCGCTTCGCCGGCCAGGTGCATCCCGCCGCTCGTGTGTATGCCGGCGCTCGTCCGCACACCGTGCAGGAGCGTCAGCCCCGAGAGCTCCGCGGTGAACGGATGCCGTGGCCGCTCCAGCACCTGACGGGTCGGACCCTCCTCCACGATGCGGCCGTCGTGCATGACCGCGACGCGGTCGGCGAGGAGGTACGCGTCGAGCGCGTCGTGGGTGACGAGGACGGTCGTGCGGCCGGGCAGGACCTCCGCCAGTGTGCCGCGGACCTCTGCGGCGACGGCGACGTCGAGCGCCGACAGCGGCTCGTCCAGGAGCAGGAGGCTCGGCTCGGCCGCGAGGGCGCGGGCGATGGCGACGCGCTGCGCCTGCCCGCCGGACAGCTCCCCGGGCCGGCGGTCGGCGAACGGGGTCGTTCCGGTGCGTCCCATCCACTCGGCGGCCCGCTTCGCCGCCTCGGCCCGTGAGGCACCGGAGGCTCGCGGACCGAACCCGACGTTGCTGCGGACGCTGAGGTGGGGGAAGAGCAGGGCGTCCTGGGCGAGCAGGGCGACGCCGCGCCGGTGCGGCGGCAACCACTCGCCGGGCAGGTCGAACAGAACGTCATCGCCCAGCGTGGCCCGGCCCGTGTCCGGTCGGAGGAGGCCGGCGAGCATCCCGAGCACCGTGGACTTGCCTGCACCATTGGGGCCGAGGACCGCGAGCGTCTCACCACGTTCCACCGTCAGCTCGACCACCACGTCGCGGGAGGCGAGGGAGGCGGTCATCAGCAGAGTCACGCGGTGCTCCGGCCGGCCACCCGGGCTCGTGACCCAGGCCGGCGCCGGAGGCCCTCGCCGGCTCCGTGCGCGACGGCGACGACGACGATCGCGACCGCGACGAGCACGAGCGAGAGGGCGGCCGCGGCCTGCGGGTCGTTCTCACGCTGCAGGTAGATCTCCAGCGGGAGGGTGCGCGTCACTCCCTGCAGGCTGCCCGCGAAGGTGAGCGTCGCGCCGAACTCGCCCAGCGCCCGGGCGAACGACAGGATGGCGCCGGAGACCACGGCGGGAAGCACCAGCGGCAGGGTCACGCGGAACAGCACGGTCGAGGGACGTGCGCCGAGCGTCGCGGCGACGGCCTCGTACCGCTCGCCGGCCGACCGCAGCGCGCCCTCCAGGCTCAGGACGAGAAAGGGCAGAGCGACGAACGTCTGCGCGATCACCACCGCCGGGGTGGAGAACGCGACGTCGAGCGTCCCGCCGAGGAGGCCGCGCCGACCGTACAGGGCGAGCAGAGCCAGGCCGGCGACGACCGGAGGCAGCACGAGCGGGAGGAGTACGATCGCGCGCACCACCCGACGCCCGGCGAAGGGGACGCGCGCCAGCACGATGGCCATCGGCACGCCCAGCACCAGGCAGCCGACGGTCGCGAGAAGTGACGTGCGCAGACTGAGCAGCAGCGCATCCACGGAGGATGCCGAGGTGATCAGCGGGATGAAGTGCAGCCAGTCGACGTGGGCGGCGATCGCCACGAGCGGCAGCAGCACGAAGAGGCCGCCGACGGCCGCGACGGCGACGATCCAGCGGGGGACTCCGAGACCCAGCGCGCCCAGCCCGCGGCCGCCCAGCCCGCGGCTGCCGGCCTCCGTACTCATGGGGCGCCGAAGCCGGCGGCGGCGAGCGCCTTGCGCCCGGCTGGACCTGCGACGTAGGCGAGGAACGCTGCAGCTCCGGCCGCGTTCGATGCGTGAGCGACGGCGGCGATCGGGTAGACGTTGACCGTCTTCGCGGCCTCGGGGAACGGGATGGACTCCACCCGCGAGCCGGCGCCCTCCGCATCCGTCCGGTAGACGATGCCCGCATCCGCTTCGCCCGAGCTGACCTTGCCGAGCACATCGGTGACCGAGGACTCCTCGCTGACCGCATGCAGGGTCACCCCCGTCGACTTCTCGACCGTCGCCGTCGCGGCGCCGCACGGCACCTGCGGTGCGCAGATCACGGTCTTGACGGAGGGGGAGGCGAGGTCGGCGAAGCGTGTCACGTGCGCGGGGTTCCCGGGAGGCACGACGATGGCGAGGACGTTCGTGGCGAAGTCCACGGGCGAGCCTTCGACGACCCCGCCCGCGACGGCCTTGCGCATGTTGGCTTG
Organism: Leifsonia sp.; assembly: GCA_051962155.1. Taxonomy (GTDB): domain Bacteria; phylum Actinomycetota; class Actinomycetes; order Actinomycetales; family Microbacteriaceae; genus Leifsonia. Next base: position 20,392 of record JBQCCO010000129.1, read on the forward strand.
ATCCGCCGAGGCGAAGACGTCGGCGGGCGCGCCCGCGGTCAGCTGGGAGACGAGGTCGGAGGACCCCGCGAACGAGAAGGTGACCTTGGCGCCCGGATGCGCGGCCTCGAATGCTGTGCCGAGCGCCGTGAACGTCTTCGTGAGGGAGGCGGCGGCGAAGACGGTGACGGTCCCGGCGACTTTCGTGCCGGACGTGGTCGGCGCAGGCGCTCCGGCGGAGGCGGCACTGCAGCCGGCCAGCGCGACCGCGGCTGCGGCGAGAAGCGCGGCCGCGGACGCAAGGCGTGTGCGCATCATCGCGTGGCCGCCGCGCCGGGAGCCTCCACGATCACATTGGTCGCCTTCACGACGGCCACCGCGACCGATCCCAATTCGAGGCCCAGCTCGCGGACCGCCTCGCTGCTGATCAGCGACACCACACGGTGCGGACCGCACTGGAGCTCGACCTGGGCCATCACCCGGTCCATGACGATGTCGGTCACCAGGCCGACGAAGCGGTTCCTCGCCGAACCGGTGACGCCGGACGGATCGTCGGGCAGCACGGAGTTCTGCTTCGCGAGGCGGGCGAGCTCCAGGCCGTCGACGACGCTGCGGCCCGCGGCGTCGCGCTCGCTCGCGAGCACGCCTCCCTCGATCCAGCGGCGGACGGTGTCGTCGCTCACGCCGAGATAGAGGGCGGCGTCTCGAATCCGTATCTGCGGCATGAGAACAATCGTATGGCCGCGGATGCGGATCCGGAAACGAAACGGCGCGAGGGTCAGAGCCCGACCCACTCCGACTCACCGTCGGTGAAGTGCTGCCGCTTCCAGATCGGGACGCGCGCCTTGATGATCTCGACCAGCTCGGCGCAGGCAGCGAACGCCTCGGCCCGATGGGGAGCCGCGACCGCGGCGATCAGAGCGAGGTCGCCGATCGTCAAAGAGCCGACGCGGTGCTGGGCGGCGACCCGCAGCCCTGTCGTCCGCGCCACCTCCTCGCAGCACTCGCGGAGGAACTCCTCGGCCTCGGGGTGCGCGCGGTAGTCGAGCGACACGACCCCCTTGCCGCCGTCGTGGTCGCGCACGACACCGCGGAACGAGACGACGGCCCCGGCCTCCGCCTCCCAGACGAACTCATCGACCGTGGACGGGTCGAGCGGGTCCCCGGTGACGGTCGCCAGAACGTGGCTCATGAGTGATCGCCTCCTTGCAGCTGGTCCAGCAGGTGCGGGAGGAGCTCGTCCAGGACGGCGAGGCCGTCCACCACGCCGCCGCGCGAACCCGGCAGATTCACGACGAGCGTCGAGCCGGCAACCCCGACCAGCCCGCGGCTCAGGGCCGCCAGCGGCGTGGCCGCGGCACCCCGGGAGCGTAACGCCTCGGCGACGCCGGGGAGCTGCCGGTCGAGGACCGCGGCGGTCGCCTCCGGCGTTCGGTCGGTGGGGGACACGCCGGTGCCGCCGGTGCTGATGAGCACCCGGGGACGTTCGGCGACCGCCTGGCGCAGGGCCGCATCCACGTCGGCGTCCGCGACCACGCGCACCTCGGCCGGGAGGCGCCGCTCGGCCAGCCAGTCGGCGATGACCGGACCGGTCACATCCTCGTAGACGCCGGAGGCGGCGCGCGTGGAGGCGACGATGACGATGGCGGGGACGGTGGTGCTCGTGGACGGCTCGGCGCTGCGGCTGCCCTCCGCTGCCGCAACGCTTTGCGCTACCGCGCCGCCTTCCGGCGTCGCGCCGCTGTCCGCGGGCGCGCTGCTGTCGGCGGGCGCAGCCTCGGCATCCCTCCGCCAGTCACCGCGCTTGCCGCCGCTCTTGGCGACGAGCCGCACATCCGTCAGGCTCGCGGCCGGGTCGACCGCCTTCACCATGTCGTGGAGGGTGAGCCCGGCGACCGCGACGGCCGTGAGAGCCTCCATCTCGACACCTGTGCGCCCGTGGGTGCGTGCCACCACCTCGATCTCGATGACGCCGGCCTCCGCATCCAGCTCGAAGTCGACGCGGACGCCGTTCAGCGGCAGGGGATGGCAGAGCGGGATGAGCTCGCTCGTCCGCTTGGCGCCGCCGATCCCCGCGATGCGGGCGGTGGCCAGCACGTCGGCCTTGGGGAGGTCGTCGGCCGCCACGAGACGGATCACCTCTGGGGTCGTCACGAACCGCCCGCGAGCGACGGCCTCGCGGTCGGTCTCCGGCTTGCCTCCGACATCGACCATGCGGGCGCGGCCGTCGGCGTCCAGGTGGGTGAGCTGCGTCATAGCGTCCAGACTGTCACGACCGAGCCCGCGTCGAGCGACTCCGTCTCGGTGGGCAGGTCGATGAGCACGTCGGCCTTGGCCATCCCGGCGACCAGGTGCGACGACGGGCCGGACACCGGGGCGACGCCCCCCGCATCGTCCTTGCGCCCGCGGAGGAACTGGCGCCGGCCGGCCACCGACCGCACCCCCTCGCTCAGCGCGGCCTGCCGCGGAGCCACCGCGGGCAGCCCGGCCGCTTCGCGCAGCGGGCCGCGCAGGAACACGACGAACGAGACCTGCGTGCTCACCGGATTGCCCGGGAAGGCGAGGACCGGCACCCCGTCGACCACGGCGGTCGCCTGGGGGCCGCCGGGCTGCATGGCGACGGTGGTGACGTCCGCGCCGCGCGGGAGCAGCACCTCCCGTACGACCTCGTAGGCGCCCTTCGAGATCCCGCCGGAGGTGATCACGAGGTCGCTCTGTCGTAGTGCATCGCCGAGGATGCGCTCGAACGCCTCCGGGGCGTCGTCGCTGCTGGAACGCACAGAGACGACGGCGCCGGCCTCCTCCACGAGTGCCGCGAGGGCGATGCTGTTCGCGTCGTAGACCTGGCCGAAGCCGGGCGCTCCGTTGGTGACGAGCTCCGATCCGGTGGTCAGGATGCCGACGCGCAGCCGCGCGCGCACCGCCACGTTCTCGACCCCGGCCGCTGCGAGCGCGGCCAGGTGATGCGGACCCAGCCGCGTGCCTGCCGCGACCAGGATGTCGCCGCGGCGGACGTCGCTGCCGCGATCGCGCACGTACTCGCCGGGAGCGCGCGAACGGCGGACCTCGACCACCGCCCCCGCGAGGTCGTCGTCGCGGCCCAGCACCAGCTCCGTGTCCTCGACGGGCACGATCGCGTCGGCCCCGCTGGGCACAGGCGCGCCCGTCATGATGCGGAGAGCCGTTCCGGGGACGAGCGTCACCGGGACCGTGTGACCGGCCGGGATGTCGCCGCTCACCTCGAGGGCGACGGGCACCGAGTGGATGTCGGCCGCGCGTACGGCGTAGCCGTCCATCTGGGAGTTGCGGAACAGCGGCAGGTCGACTTCCGACCGCAGCTCGTCCACGGTCACCCGGCCGACGGCGCGGTCGAGCGGGACGGTCTCGGCTGCGGGTTCCTCGGAGAGCGCCTCGAGCATCCGCGCCACGATCCCGGCGTGCTCCTCGACGGTGCGCGCCGGCGCGGACAGGTCGCGTGTCATACGCTCAGTATCCCGCGAAGGGGCGTGCCGGTCAGTACCGGGGGACCTCCGGGTCGACGTCCCGGGACCAGGCGTCGATCCCGCCCGCGAGGACGACGCCGCGCGTCCCCACCTCGGCGAGCAGCCGCCGGGCGGTCTCCGCCCGGATCCCGAGGTGGCAGACGATCACCAGTGGATCCGCGGGCAGCCGCGCAGCGACACCCGCCGGGTCGGCCTGCACCACCCGCAAGGGAACCAACAGCGACCCAGGGAGCGACGCGACGTCCGCCTCCCATGGCTCCCGCACATCCAGAAGCGTGTGCGGCTCACCCGCGAGCAGGCGCGCGTGGAGCTCCGCCGGCGACATCGTGTCCGTGACGCCGCAGAACAGGTCGTAGTCGATCAGCTCCGTCACCGGCGCCGCCTGCGGATCGCGTTCGTACGCGAGCTCGCGGAACGTCCCGCGCAACGCATCGTGCACGACGACGCGGCCGAGGAGCGGTTCGCCGGTCCCGGTCACCAGCTTGATCGCCTCGCCCACCAGGAGGCTCCCGATCACCCCGCACACCGAGGGCAGCGCCCCAGCCTCCGCGCAACTGGCGACGGTGCCGGGAGCCGGTGGGACCGGGAACAGATCGCGGTACGTCGGTCCCTGCGCCGCCCAGCTCAGCCCCGCCTGTCCACCCGTCTGGTGCACAGCACCCCATACGACCGGGATGCCGGCGAGCGTCGCTGCGTCGTCCACCAGGTACCGGGTGGGGAAGTTGTCGCTGCCGTCGAGCACGAGGTCAAAGCCCGCGAGGATCCGTGGCGCGTTCTCCGCGGTCAGCCGCTCGGCGAAGATCCGTACCTCGGTCTCGGCGTCGAGCGCGCGCACGGCTGCGGCGGCCGACTCCACCTTGGATCGCCCGAGGGCGGCAGGGGTGTGGATGCTCTGCCGCGGCAGGTTGCTCAGCTCGACCCGGTCGTCGTCCACGATTCCGATCGTCCCGAATCCGGCCGACGCCAGCAGCGGGAGCACAGCGGATCCGAGTCCGCCCGCGCCCACGACCAGCACCCGCGCGCTGCGCAGCCGGCGCTGGGCGAGCGGTCCGAATCCCGGCAGCTGCGTCGTGCGCGCGTACCGCGCTGCGCGCTCGGGGGTGAGCTCGGGCCCGGGTTCGACCAGAGGCGGAAGGGACATGTCCTCAGCCAATCACACTGCGCCGGCGCTCACGCCACCGTCACCTGGATGCTGTGCAGCCCCGTCGCACCGTCGGGAACGACGTCGCGGACCGTCGAGGTCTGCACCATCCCCTTCGCATCGGTCGCCCGCACCCGCAATGTGTGGGTGCCGGGAGTCGCCTGCCAGGCGTACCGCCACTGGCGCCAGGTGTCGGGGGAGATCGCGTCGGCGAGCGTCGCCTCCTGCCATTCCCCGTCATCCACGCGAACATGGACGGCACTCACGCCCACGTGCTGCGACCAGGCGACTCCGGCGACGGTGACCGTCCCCGCGTTCACCTGCCGTCCCGACGCCGGCACGTCGATACGCGATGACAGCTTCACCGGCCCGCGCTCCGACCAGCCGCGGTCGGTCCAGTACGCCGTGTGCTGGTCGAAGCGGGTGACCTCCAGCGAGACGACCCACTTGGTCGCCGAGACGTACCCGTACAGCCCGGGCACGACCATCCGCACGGGGTAGCCGTGCTCGAGCGGCAGCGGCTGCCCGTTCATCCCGACTGCGAGGATGGCGTTGCGCTCGTCGGTGAGGGCTTCGATCGGGGTGCCGGCCGTCCAGCCGTCCTGGCTCGTCGAGAGGACCATGTCGGCGTCCGGCTTCGGCTTCGCACGGGCGAGGAGATGCCGGATGGGGTAGCCGAGCCAGGTGGCGTTGCCGATGAGGTCACCGCCCACCTCGTTGGAGACGCAGGTGAGGGTCGTCGTGGACTCTTCCAGCGGGAGCGCCAGCAGCTCGGCGAAGGTCAGGTCCACCTCGTGCTCGACCATCCCGGTGATCTTCAAGCGCCAGTCCTCCGGCGCGATACCGGGGATCTGCAGAGCCGTATCGATGCGGTAGAAGTCGGCGTTCGGGGTGATGAGCGGCGAAAGGCCCGGGATGTCGAACGACGCTCCGGGCGGAATCGGCGGCGCCGTTCGCGCGGGCCGCGGCAGGTGGAACGCTGCTCGGGCGGCCGACGCCGCGCGGAAACCGCCGGCGACCGCCTGGCCGACCACGAGTGCGACCGCCCCGGCCGCGGCGGTCGCCGCTGTGGTGCTGAGGAAGCGCCTCCGGCTCACGTGCCCGAGCGGAGCCACGCGCGTCGGCTGTGTGTCGCGCAGGATCCCGATGAGCCAGCCGAGCAGCAGGATGCCGACCAGCGCCGCGAGGGCCGAGGGCACCGCATCCACGATTCCGCTGCCCGAACGTGTGACGGCCGCCAGCACGCCCACCGCGCCGCCGACCCCGATCAGGATGCGGCCCAGCGGCGGCCGCACGCGCTCGAGCCAGCCGGCCAGCCCGGCGCCGATGATGACGACGACGGCCAGCGACACGACGAGGAAGGCCTTGTCGCCGGTGCCGAACAGGCCGATCACGGCCTCCTTCACCCATCCGGGCGCGAGATCGATCAGCAGGGCGCCCACGGTGAGGACGGGACTGCCGTTCTGCACGACGAACGCGCTCACCAGCTCGGCGGCACCCACGCCCGCGAGCACGCTCGCGACGCCCGCGCCCGCCGGCCGCCAGAAGTCCGTCATGGGGTAAACGTAGAGCCGCCGGCTGTGTGGCCGCCAATAGCGGGCGCGGGCGCGGCACCTCCGCGAGCATGGGAGGCTGGGGGCATCATGTCCGACACCACCACGTCCACCGCCCGACGCCTGCGCCTCGAGGACATCCCCGGCTGGACAGGCCCGGGCTCGGTGTCGGAGGACGCCGTCTACGACACGTTCGTCGAGTGGGTGGAGGCGGGCGGCATCCAGCTGTACCCGGCACAGGACGAGTCCGTGATCGAGGTCGTCGGGGGCGCGAACGTCATCTTGAGCACGCCCACGGGGACAGGGAAGTCGCTGGTCGCCGTCGGCGCGCACTTCGCAGCGCTGGCCCGTGGGGAGCGCACGTACTACACGGCGCCGATCAAGGCCCTGGTCTCCGAGAAGTTCTTCGCGCTGGTCGAGATCTTCGGTGCCGAGAACGTCGGCATGACGACCGGCGACTCCTCCGTCAACGCCGACGCGCCGATCATGTGCGCGACCGCGGAGATCCTCGCCAACCTCGCGCTGCGGCACGGAGACGAGACGCCGGTCGGGCAGGCCGTCATGGATGAGTTCCACTTCTACTCCGACCCCGAACGCGGCTGGGCCTGGCAGGTGCCCCTCCTCACGCTGCCGCGCACGCAGTTCGTGCTCATGTCGGCCACGCTGGGGGACGTCACGGCGCTCGCCGCCGATCTGGAGCGCCGCACCGGGCGCGCCACGGCGACGGTGACAGGAGTCGAACGTCCCGTTCCGCTGCACTACTACTACGAAGTCACCCCGGTGCACGAGACCATCGAGGACCTCCTGAGCACCGGTCAGGCACCGGTCTACGTCGTGCACTTCTCGCAGCTGGCGGCGCTGGAGCGGGCCCAGTCGCTGTCGAGCGCCAAGATCGCGAGCCGGGAGCAGCGGGATGCGATCGCCGCGGCCATCGGCGAGTTCCGGTTCACGACGAGTTTCGGCAAGACGCTCTCGCGGCTGCTGCGTCAGGGGATCGGCGTGCACCACGCGGGGATGCTGCCCAAGTACCGCCGCCTGGTCGAGCAACTCGCCCAGCGCGGGATGCTGCGGGTCATCTGCGGGACCGACACCTTGGGCGTCGGCATCAACGTCCCCATCCGGACCGTGCTCCTCACCGCACTCACGAAGTTCGACGGGACACGGATGCGGCAGCTCAACGCCCGCGAGTTCCACCAGATCGCCGGCCGGGCCGGGCGCGCCGGCTACGACACGGCCGGAACGGTCGTGGCTCAGGCTCCCGAGCACGAGTCCGAGAACCTGAAGGCCATCGAGAAGGCCGGAGACGACCCCAAGAAGCGTCGCAAGATCGTGCGGAAGAAGGCTCCGGAGGGCTTCGTCTCCTGGGGCGAGCCCTCCTTCCGCCGGCTCGTCGAGGCCGAGCCGGAGACGCTCACCTCGTCGATGCAGATCACCAGTGCGATGCTCATCAACGTGATCGGCCGCGGCGGCGACGTCTTCCGTCATGTGCGCGACCTCGTCTTCGACAACCACGAACCCCGGAAGCGGCAACTCGCCCTCGCCCGTCGCGCGATCGAGCTGTACCGGTCGCTGCTCACCGCCGGCGTCGTGGAGGCGGTCCGCGAGGGCGGCGAGGTGCGGATCCGGCTGACGGTCGACCTCCAGCCCAACTTCGCCCTCAACCAGCCGCTGTCGCCGTTCGCGCTCGCCGCCTTCGAGCTGTTCGACGCCGAGTCGCCGCTGTTCGCCCTCGACATCGTCTCGGTCGTCGAAGCGACCCTCGACGACCCCCGGCCGGTGCTCTCGGCGCAGCAGTTCAACGAGCGTGGCGAGGCCATCGCCGCGATGAAGGCGGACGGCGTGGAGTACGAGGAGCGGATGGAGGCGCTCGAGGAGGTCACGCATCCGAAACCCCACGACGTGCTGCTGCATGAGGCGTTCGCAACCTACGCGTCCAGCCAGCCCTGGGTCGCCGACTTCGAGCTGAGCCCCAAGTCGGTCGTGCGCGACCTGTACGAGCGGGCCATGACGTTCGGCGAGTTCATCGCGTTCTACAAGCTCGCGCGGTCGGAGGGCGTGGTCCTGCGCTACCTGTCCGACGCGTACCGGGCGCTCAACCAGACCGTCCCGCTCGACCTCCGCACCGAAGAACTCCGCGACATCATCGAGTGGCTGGGCGAGCTGGTCCGGCAGGTCGACTCCAGCCTGCTCGACGAGTGGGAGGAGCTGGTCCACCCGGATCTCGCCAGGCACGCAGCAGAGACGGCGGAGCTCAGCCCCCCGGCGCCCCGCAACGTCACCACCAACCGCCGTGCGTTCTTCGTACTGGTGCGCAACGAGCTGTTCCGCCGCATCCAGCTGGCCGCGCTCGACCGTGTCGCCGACCTCGGGATGCTGGAGGCAGAAGCGGCGGCGCTGAGGGGAGTCGAGGGGCCGGGCGCCGCAGCGCCGGCGTTCACCGAGGCGCAGTGGGATGCGGCCCTCGAGGCGTACTACGCCGAGCACGACGAGATCCTCACCGACGCATCCGCGCGGTCCGCCGCCATGCTCCTCGTCGACGAGAAGCCGGACGGGCAGGAAGGCCTCTGGCGGGTGCGCCAGATCATCGCGGACCCCGAGGGGGATCACGATTGGGGGATAACGGCCGATGTCTTTCTCGAGGACTCGGCACGTGAGAGCGTCGCCGTAGTGAGAGTCGTCTCCGTCGGCCCGCTCTGATCCGTCGGCAGCCCGGTTTGACCTCGCCAGGAGGTCGTGCGAGCATCGGATCGGCGTTCTAACGGCGCCAGGTCATGTGCATGAACTTCCGGTGAATCCCTCGCGAGGGACGGCATCCGACAACGAGGCAGCGTCAACGCGGGAAAGGGAACGGTGGACCTCACCCTCATCGTCGTGCTGGTCATCGCGCTGGCGCTCTTCTTCGACTTCACGAACGGCTTCCACGACACGGCCAACGCGATGGCGACCCCCATCGCGACCGGGGCGATGCGGCCCCGGGTGGCCGTCGCGCTCGCCGCCGTGCTCAACCTGATCGGCGCCTTCCTGTCGACGGAGGTCGCCAAGACGATCTCGGGCGGAATCATCCGGGAGGGGAGCGGTGGTGTGCAGATCACGCCGGTCCTGATCTTCGCCGGACTCGTCGGAGCCATCGTCTGGAACATGGTGACCTGGCTGTACGGACTCCCGTCCTCCTCCAGCCACGCTCTGTTCGGCGGGCTGATCGGAGCGGCCATCGTCGGAGCCGGCCTCCAAGCCATCGACTTCATCGTGGTGCTCGACAAGGTCATCCTGCCGGCGCTCATCGCCCCCTTCACGGCCGGAGTGGTCGCCTGGGGCGCCACCAAGCTCGCGTACTGGATCACCCGGCGCTACGACGGCCGCCCGGACGGCCGCGGCGGCTTCCGGTACGGGCAGATCTTCTCGTCGTCGCTCGTTGCGCTCTCGCACGGCACCAACGACGCGCAGAAGACCATGGGCGTCATCACCCTCACCCTCATCGCCGCCGGGATCCAGCCGCTCGGCTCGGGCCCGCAGATCTGGGTCGTGATCGCCTGCGCGATGGCCATCGCCCTGGGGACCTACTCCGGTGGCTGGCGCATCATCCGCACGCTCGGCCGCGGCCTCACCGAGATCAAGCCCGCGCAGGGCTTCGCCGCCGAGACCAGCACCGCCGCCACGATCCTCGCCTCCAGCCACCTGGGCTTCGCTCTCTCGACCACTCAGGTGGCGTCCGGCTCGGTGATCGGGTCGGGCCTCGGCCGCCGTGGCTCCTCGGTGCGCTGGGGGACCGCCGGCCGCATCGGTCTCGGCTGGCTCCTCACCCTGCCCTCCGCGGCGGTCGTGGGCGCGGTCGCAGGGCTGCTCGCGAACCTCGGACCGGTCGGCGTCGGGATCGACCTCGTGCTCGGCCTGGCCATCGTGGTCTACATCTTCTGGCGGGCGAGCCGCAATCGCGTCAGTAGCGCGAACGCGGTGGCACCGCTGCCGGTCCAGGGCAGGAGCGACGTCGCTGCTTCCGGGAAGGTCGTCAAGATCGAGAAGGTGAAGCCGCTCAAGAGGCAGCGGCCGAAGAAGGAGTCCGCATGATCGACTGGGCCGCCTTCGTCGTCGTCTTCGCCGCTTCGCTCATCGGCGCGTGCGTGGTCGTGGCGCTCTACGCGCTCGGGACGCGGCTGCTCGCCGTCGCCGGCCGGGCATTGTTCGTCGAGCCGGTCGAGTTCACCGACGCGATCACCGTGCTGACGCCCGAGAGGGCCGCGAAGCTCCAGCGCAAGGCGGAGAAGGCGCAGCGGAAGAATCCGCTGAGCACCGGTCAGAAGCGGCTGGCTCTCGCCGCCGCCTGCGCCTGTTTCACCCTGTGCGGCCTCGCAGTGCTCTACGGGCTGTACCTGATCATCCCGTTCTTCCACCAGTAGGCGGGGTCGTCGGCTCAGTCGGTCCCGCGGGCGCGGGAGACGGCCGCCATCACGTGGTAGACGACGATCGCGGCGATGGCGCCCAGTGCGATCCCGTTGAAGGTGAGCCGGCCGAGGTTGAGCGTGAAGTCTCCGATGCCGATGATGAGTGCCGTCGCAGCGGTGAACTGGTTCGTCGGCTTCGAGAAGTCGACTTTGTTGTCCAGCCAGATCTTGACGCCGATGACGCCGATCAGGCCGTAGAGCGCCGTCGTGACGCCGCCGAGGACGCCCGGAGGGATGGTGGCGATCACCGCTCCGACCTTCGGTGACAGGCCGAGCAGCACGGCCACGATGCCCGCGACCCAGTACGCCGCGGTCGAGTAGACGCGCGTCGCGGCCATCACACCGATGTTCTCGCCGTAGGTCGTGGTGCCGGAGCCGCCGAAGAACCCGGCGATCGTGGTCGCGACGCCGTCGGCGAGGAGCGCCCGGCCGGTCACCCGGTTGACCGACGGGTCGGTGAGCTGCGCGACGCCGCGGATGTGCCCGACGTTCTCCGCGATCAGTACGAGCACCACGGGGAGGAAGGCGGGCAGGATGCCCCAGGTCGACGCGGGAGCTGTGAACGGGTTCGCGGGCAGCGTGAACTGCGGGAAACCGATCCATGCGGCCTTCCCGACGTTGCTGAAGTCGACCTGGCCGGCGAGGACGGCGAAGACATACCCGACGGCGACGCCGAGGAAGATGGACAGCCTCCCGAGCATTCCCCGGAAGAGCACGGTGCAGAGGATGACCGCGGCCAGCGTGACGAGAGCGGTCACCGGTGCCTTGGCGAAGTTCGCGCCGGCGGCCGGTGCGAGGTTGAACCCGATCAGGGCGACGATCGCTCCGGCGACGACCGGGGGCATCAGCGCGTCGATCCAGCGCGTCCCCGTCAGCACGACGATGAGGCCGACCAGGGCGAGGAGCACGCCGGTGACCACGATCCCGAAGAGGGCCGACGGCATCCCGTGCGCCTTCGTCGCGGCGATGATCGGAACGATGAACGCGAACGACGACCCCAGGTAGCTCGGGAGCCGGTTTCCGGTGATCACGAGGAACAGCAGCGTGCCGACGCCCGAGAACAGCAGGGTGGTCGCCGGTGGGAATCCGGTCAGCAGCGGGACGAGGAAGGTGGCTCCGAACATCGCCACGACATGCTGGGCGCCGAGTCCGATCGTGCGCGGCCAGGTCAGCCGCTCACCGGGGAGCACGATCTCGTGCGCTCCCACCTTCGTGCCGTCGTTGTGCAGGGTCCAGGGCAGTGCCATGCGTGTCCTTCGTCAGGTGGGAGTCGGAATAGGCTGGTGCTGCGCAATTCGCGCATACTCGACCGACCTGAGTCTTCGCCGGGCACCGCCCACCGATCCTACGGGAGCCACCATTTCCGCTACGACCAGCGCGCCCACGAAAACCACGGGGCGCTTCGACCGCTTCTTCGAGATCACCGCACGCGGCACCACCTGGGGCACCGAGGTGCGCGGCGGCGTCCTCACGTTCGTCACGATGGCCTACATCGTCATCCTCAACCCGCTCATCCTGGGCGGGACGAAGGACGTGCTGGGCCACGCGCTCGGCACCTCGCAGGTCGCCGCCGTGACGGCCCTGAGCGCCGGCGTGATGACCGTGCTGTTCGGCCTGGTCGCGCGACTGCCGTTCGCGTTCGCCGCCGGATTGGGGATCAACTCGTTCCTCGCCGTCAACGTGGTGAAGATCCTGAGCTGGCAGGAGGCGATGGGGCTCGTCGTCATCAACGGGATCATCATCGTGGTGCTGTCGGCCACCGGCCTCCGCAAGCTGATCTTCAACGCCGTGCCGGCACCGCTGAAGACGGCGATCACCGTCGGCATCGGTCTGTTCATCGCGTTCATCGGACTGGTCGACAGCGGATTCGTGCGCACGACCGGTTTCTCGTCGCCTCCAGTCCAGCTGGGCGATGCCGGATCCATCGCCACCCTGCCGACGATCACCTTCCTGATCGCCCTGGCGATCATGGGCGTGCTGATGGCGCGCAAGGTCAAGGGCGCGCTCCTCATCGGCATCGTCGGGGCGACGGTGGTCGCGATCATCGCCGAGGCGATCTGGCACGTCGGACCGTCGATGGGCAAGAACCCCGCCGGATGGAACCTCACCGTCCCGCAGCTGCCGACCTCGCTCGTCTCCCTGCCCGACCTGAGCCTCGTGGGCCACGTGGACCTGTTCGGCGCCTTCGGCCGCATCGGCGCCCTGGCCGCGACCATGCTCATCTTCACGCTCGTCTTCACAAACTTCTTCGACGCCATGGGCTCGATGACCGGCCTGGCGCGCAGTGCGGGCCTGGCGAACGAGGACGGCACCTTCCCGCGTCTGCAGTCCGCGCTGATCGTTGAGGGTGTCGGCGCGATCGTCGGCGGTGGCACCTCCTCGTCGTCCAACACGGTGTTCATCGAGTCGGCGTCGGGGATCGGTGAGGGGGCCAAGACCGGCTTCGCCAGCGTGGTCACCGGCGCGCTGTTCCTGCTCGCCATGTTCTTCACCCCGCTCACCCAGGTCGTGCCGCTGGAGGTGGCTGCCGCGGCCCTGGTGATCGTCGGAGCCCTGATGGTCGTTCAGATCCGTCACATCGATCTGAGCGAGTTCTCGGTCGTGCTGCCCGTGTTCCTGACGATCATCGTGATGCCGCTCACCTACTCCATCGCCAACGGCATCGGGGCGGGGTTCATCAGCTGGGTGGTCATCCGCTCGCTCGCCGGAAAGGGCCGCCAGATCAGCCCGCTGCTGTGGGTCGTGGCGATCGGATTCCTGGTGTACTTCGCCCGTGGGCCGATCGAGGGCCTGCTCGGGCACATGTAGCAGCACCCGCCCTAAGCGCTGCGACAATGGAGGGATGGAACCGACCCCCGCCGTCCGGCCGCGCAGCTTCGTCGTCCGCGGCCGTAAGACCGAGGCGCAGCGCCGTGCGATCGACGACCTGTGGCCGACCTTCGGCCTGGACTTCGACGGCTCGCCGCTCGACCTGGATGCGGTCTTCGGCCGCCGCGCGCCGCGGATCGTGGAGATCGGCTTCGGCAACGGCGAGAACCTGCTGACGCTCGCCGAACGGCATCCCGATCGCGACGTCCTCGGGATCGAGGTGCACGGCGCCGGTGTCGGCCGTGTGCTGGGCGCGATGCGGGATCGGGATGTGCGCAACATCCGCATCGTCCGGCACGACGCCGTGGAGGTGTTCGAGCACGGGCTCGCCCCCGGGTCCATCGACGAGATCCTGATCTTCTTCCCCGACCCGTGGCCGAAGGCCCGGCACCACCGCCGGCGCATCGTCCAGCCGGAGTTCGCCCGGCTGCTCGTCAGGGCCCTCGCACCGGACGGCGTCCTGCGGCTGGCGACCGACTGGGAGCCGTACGCGGAGCACATGATCGAGGTGCTCGACGCCGAGCCGGGCCTCACCAACCTCGCCGGCGACGCCCGCTTCGTCCCGCGCCCCGAGGACCGCCCGGTGACGAAGTTCGAGCGCAGGGGCGAACGTCTCGGGCACGCCATCTTCGACCTCGCCTACCGCCCCACCCGCTGACCCTCCGCCCGCTGAGCCGAGAGCGGGCCGTAGCGGACCGTCGCCGCCCCATTCGTATGATGGGCGCATGACGCATGCGCGCACGGTCGAGGAACTCCGGTCCGGCTTCGAGCGGGGGATCACCAAGCCGCTCGCGTGGCGGCTGGGTCAGCTGAAGGCACTGCGGCGGATGCTCACCGAGCGCTCCGCCGACTTCGAGGACGCCCTGCTGGCCGACCTCGCCAAGAACCCCACCGAGTCGCAGATCGCCGAGCTCGGCTTCGTCGTCGGCGAGATCGACCACACGCTGAAGCACCTCCGCCGCTGGCTGCGTCCCCGACGGGTCCCGGTGCCCGGCGCCCTGCTCCCGGCCCGCGCCTCCACCCTCCTGGAGCCGGTCGGCGTCGTGCTCGTCATCGCGCCGTGGAACTACCCCGTGCAGCTGCTGCTCGCGCCGCTCGTCGGGGCACTCGCCGCCGGCGACGCCGTCGTGCTGAAGCCGAGCGAGCTGGCGCCGGCGACGTCCGCGACGGTCGCCCGTCTCATCCCGCAGTATCTGGATGCGCGCGCTGTCGCGGTCGTCGAGGGCGGGGTGGAGGACACCACCGAGCTTCTGAGCCAGCGCTTCGACCACATCTTCTTCACGGGCAACAGCCGCGTCGGACGCATCGTGGCGGCGGCCGCCGTCGAGCATCTCACTCCGGTCACCCTGGAACTCGGAGGCAAGTCGCCGGTCTACGTCGACGACACCGTCGACCTGGCAGCTGCGGCACGCCGCATCGCCTGGGGCAAGTTCATGAACGCCGGCCAGACCTGCGTCGCCCCGGACTACGTCCTCGCTGACCGTGCGGTCGTTCCGCGCCTCGCCGACGCCCTGCGCGACGCGGTGCACGAGCTCTACGGCGACGACCCCGCGCAGAGCCCGGACTACGGTCGCATCGTCAACGATCGCCAGTTCGACCGGTTGACCGGGATGCTGGGCTCGGGCACAGCGGCCGTCGGCGGCGACCACGACGCCGCGACCCGCTACCTCGCACCGACCGTCCTCGTCGACGTCGCCGCCGATGCGCCCGCGATGGCGGAGGAGATCTTCGGCCCGATCCTCCCGATCCTCCCGGTCGACGGGCTGGACGATGCCATCCGCGTCATCCGCGCCGGCGACAAGCCGCTCGCCCTGTACGTCTTCACCGCCAGCGCGAAGGCGCGCCGCCGCATCCTCACCGAGACGAGCTCTGGAGCCGTGGGCTTCGGCATCCCGGCTGCGCACCTCGCCGTGGCCGGCCTTCCCTTCGGCGGGGTGGGACAGAGCGGCTCGGGCGCCTATCACGGCGAACGCTCCGTGCGGACGTTCAGCCACGAGAAGGCCGTGCTCAGCAAACCCCTCGGCCCCGACACGATGCAGTTGGTCTACCCGCCGTACACCGAGGCGAAGGAACGCTTCGCGCGCGGTCTGCTCCGGAAGCTCGGCTGATGGACATGGCGTCCAATGGACAACCCGATCGTCATACGAGGCGTCCAAGAGGCGCCGATGGGTCAGGAGTAGGCTCGTCTCTGCCGGAGGCCACGAACAACCGGTCAGATATGAACGCCAACGCACGACGAGAGGCAACGGAGCCAAACGTGAACCCGATAGCGACAGTGAACGACTCGAAGACATCCCCCATCCCCGTGATCGCCCAGAGCACCGGCCAGACCGTCATCGACGCGTCGGAGAACGTGTCCGACGTCCCCACCGCGAGTCCCGACGGGCGACCCACCCGCACAGAGACCGACTCCCTCGGCAGTCGTGAGATCCCGGCCGACGCCTACTGGGGCGTCCACACCTCGCGGGCGCTGGAGAACTTCCCGATCGCCAAGCGGCCCATCTCCGTCTACCCGGACCTCATCGTCGCGCTGGCGAGCGTCAAGCAGGCGGCCGCCCGCGCCAACCTGGAGATCGGCGTGCTGGAGCAGCACAAGGCCGAACTCATCGACCGGGCCTGCCAGCTCATCATCGACGGCGGCTACCACGACCAGTTCGTCGTGGGCGTGATGCAGGGAGGCGCCGGCACCTCGACGAACATGAACGCCAACGAGGTGATCGCCAACCTCGCGCTCGAGCTCGACGGACGCGAGAAGGGCGACTACGCCCACATGCACCCGATCGACGACGTCAACCGCAGCCAGAGCACCAACGACACCTACCCGACGGCCATCAAGATCGGCCTCACCTTCTCCCTCGCTCACCTGCTCGACGAGCTCGCGCTTCTGCGCGACTCGTTCGCGCGCAAGGCCGAGGAGTTCCGCAACATCCTCAAGGTCGGGCGCACGCAGTTGCAGGATGCGGTGCCGATGACCCTCGGGCAGGAGTTCCACGGCTTCGCGACGACGCTGACCGAGGATCACGCCCGACTCACCGAGACCAAGTGGCTGCTCGCCGAGGTCAACCTCGGCGCGACCGCCATCGGCACCGGGATCACGGCGGACCCGGGCTATGCGGCCTCGGCTGTGCGCCACCTCAACGCCATCACCGGCCTCAATCTGGAGACGGCTCCCGACCTGATCGAGTCGACCAGCGACGCCGGCGCGTTCATGTCCTTCTCCGGCTCCCTGAAGCGCAGCGCCATCAAGCTCTCGAAGATCTGCAACGACCTCCGCCTGCTCTCCTCCGGCCCGCAGGCCGGACTCGGCGAGATCAACCTCCCGCCGCGCCAGGCGGGGTCCAGCATCATGCCCGGGAAGGTCAACCCGGTCATCCCGGAGGTCGTCAACCAGGTCGCGTTCTCCGTCGCAGGGGCCGATGTCACGGTCACCATGGCGGCGGAGGGCGGCCAGCTCCAGCTCAACGCCTTCGAGCCGGTGATCGCCCACTCCCTGATGCAGAGCGTCACGTGGATGACGCAGGCGTTCCACACGCTGCGGGTGAACTGCGTCGAGGGCATCAGCGCCAACGAGGAGCGCCTGGGCGCCATGGTCGGCTCCTCAGTCGGCGTCATCACGGCGCTGACACCGCACATCGGCTACGCCGCGGCGGCCGCGCTCGCGAAGTCCGCTCTGCTGACCGGCCGTAACGTCGCCGACCTGGTGGTCGAGGCCAAACTGATGAGCCGCGACGAGGTCACCCGCCTGCTGTCGCCCGCCCGGCTCAGCGGCCTCGAGGTCATCACGACCGCGATCCCGGTCGTCGAGGCGGAGGCCATTGCGCAGGCGCGCGCCGAGCGCGAGTAACCTTTCGAAAACGCATAGATTTGGGATCGCTCTCTAGGCAGAGCAAGTTGTCTACTGGCACCCTGGTAGCAGTCGTCGTGCCCGGCATGGCGATCAGGGCGCCGACGCCGTGACTCTCGCTGCTCCGAGCGTCGACGCCCGTCGGTGGTTGTCGCCCTCCCGTGTCTTTCGGGAGGGCGCCGACATGCCTCGCACTCTACGGAAGAGTACTTCGGCGCCGCGATCCCGTTCCCGGAGCGGCAGGCGAGCGTACTCTGCGCCTACTGCGGCCTGGTGCCTTCGCGCTCAGGCCGGCCCTACCTGGAAGGGCGACCACTCCTCCAGGTCGTACTCGAGCTCGATGCCCGAGTAGAGCCGCACCCGCCAGATGTGGCTATCGCCTCCCACGAACTGGCCCCGAGCGGTCTCCATCGACCATTCGCCGTCCCCGACGCGCTGCCATCGGATCATGCCTACGTGTTCTTGCAAGCGCGGTGCGTGCGGTGGGTGAAAGAAGTCGTCTTCAGACATCGACTCATCCTCAACCTCCCTCGCTGCGGGGCTATGATGCGCCCAGGGCAGACCGCCCCGCCACCCCCTAAACGGGTGTCATCGAGGTGGTGCGTCACCCTCCCGGGATTCGGCCTCTCGGAACAGTGCGATCATGTCCCGCCCGAGCTGGTGCGGCGCCGTCTCGCACGGGCTGTGGCCGGTCCGGTAGACAGCGAGTCGCGCGTTCAGTGCCTGTGCGTTCGCGGCGTGGAGGTGGGTCGGCCAGAGGTCGTGATCCCCGGTCACCACGAGCACCCTGATGCCGGACGAAGCGACGCGCTCGCGCACATCCGGCACGTGCTTCATCAGCCCGACGATGTCGTCGACGCTGGACCGGCGGGTCAGGGCGAAGCGGGAGCGCACGAAGGCGAGGCGGCTGTCGGACACCTTGTTCTTGTTCGTCGTGATGCCCCAGATCATCAGGGTGGCACCGCCGCGTGCGGTGACGAACCAGCTCAGCCAGCCGATGATGCGCACCCCGCGGAACGACTGCCCGGGTTCCGGTGGCGCCGTGAGCAGGGTCAGGGAGCGGAAGAGCCCGGGATGCTCCACGAGCGCGAGCTCGGACAGGATGCCTGCGAACGAATAGCCGAGGACGTGCGCCGGACCGCCCTTCTTCAGGAACGCGACGATGTCGGCGACGAGGAGTCCGTACGTGTAGCGCCCGCCGGAAACCGGACCGGCATCCGCCGACTCGTACTGCCCGGCCAGATCGAAGCTCTGCACGTAGTATCCGGCCGCGACGAGGATCGGCGCCAGCAGGTAGAAGTCCTCCTTGGACCCGGTCACTCCCGGGATGAGGACCACCCGTGGATCGGCCGGGTCGCCGAGCGAGGCGACGGCCAGCTCGCCGCTCGGTGCCCGGAATCGGGAGAACACCGTCCCGACGGGTGCGATCGACCAGTCGACGTCGGGCAGGGCGGCGTCGAGGCGCTCAGCCTCGTCGTCGCCCCCCGTTACCGGACGCGTCTCTCCGATGGACACAGCATTAAGCTAACCCACCACGGTGAGGTGGGGTGCTGCAGGGCAGCGTCAGGTGACCCGGCAGTAGGTGGTGAGGTAGCCGATCCCGCCGATGGACACGGTGACGGTGGACCGGTCGCGCAGGAACACGGGCGGGGTGCGCGAGTAGCCGGCTCCGCCAGGGCTGCCCGTCGAGATGAGGGTGCCCGGCGGGATGGTCGCGGAGCGCGAGAGGAACTCGATCAGCTCGGGGACCGAGCGCACCATGTCGGCAGTGGACGCATCTTGGAGGATCGCGCCGTCGACGTTCGTCGTCAGCCAGAGATCCTGGGGGTCGGCGATCTCGTCGGCGGTGACGACGACCGGGCCGGTGGGGGTGAAGCCGTCGAACGATTTGCAGCGCGACCACTGCGCCTCGGAGAACTGCAGGTCGCGCGCCGTGATGTCGTTGACGACGGTGTAGCCCCAGACGTAGTCGAGGGCGTCGCGGACGGGGACGTTGCGGGCGGGCCTGCCGATGATGACGCCGAGCTCCGCCTCGTAGTCGACCTGGGTGGAGAGATCGGCGGGCCAGCTGGTGGTGCCCCCGTGGCCGGCGAGCGAGTTCGGCCACAGGTTGAAGACGGTCGCCGCCTTCTCGCTGCGCAGTTTCAGCTCGGACGCGTGGGCGGCGTAGTTGGCCCCGATGGCGATGACGTGCGGCGGCCGCAGCACAGCGGAGGCGTGACGCAGTTCGTGCACCGGAGGTAGGTCGTGCGCCGAGGCTTCCGCCTCGGTGACCACGCCCCGGACCTCGGCGAGCCCCTCGTCACCCCGCTCGATCAGCTCCTGCAGGTCTCGTGGCGCGTCGCCCATCAGCTCGTCGAGGAAGAGGGCCCCGTCTCCGATGACGGCGGCCAGGCGGGGCCGGGAATCTGCGGCGTTGCTGAGGTGCGAGAATCTCACCGGTCCAGGCTATCGGGCCGAGGCACCTCCGCCACTCACGCTACGGCGCCCGGAGCGTCGGGACCGTGTTCCCGCGCGCGGCGCCGCTCGACCCTCCGCCGCCACGGCGACTGCTCGGGGAGGTGCATGCTCAGCGTCGTGTACGCCCAGCGCAGGCGGCGGCCGAAGCCCCGCCAGGTCGCGAACGGGCGCGCCGAGATGCCGACCGTGAGGCTTTCGTCGTAGCGCACCGTGGTCTCCAGGTCGAGGTGGAGGGAGAGGTCCAGGTCGTCGTGGATGTCGCCGCGGTCCCGGTGCACCCGGTCGCGGACGTCCTGCCACACCTCGCGGCGCATGGCGAAGTTGGAGCCGAAGACCGGCGGGTTCCCGAGCCAGAGCCCGATCGCCCAGAAGTAACCGCCGATGTAGAGCACCTGACCCAGGCCCGCGACCACGGTGCTCCCGTCGTAGAACACCCCGCGCCCGGTGAGGACGCCGACCTCCGGCGCGTCGACGAGTTCGGCCTCGATGTGCAGGAGCCAGTCGGCAGGGGGGCGGGAGTCGGCGTCCAGCCGGGCGATGATGTCGCCGGTGGCGGAGTCGTACCCGGTGGATGCGGCCGGCCAGATCCCGCGCAGCGGCTGCTCGATCACCCGGGCGCCGCCCGCGCGGGCGACGGCCGCCGTGTCGTCGGTGCTGCCGTTGTCCACGACGATGATCTCGTCCGCCGGCCGCAGTTGCGCGGCCAGGTCGGTCAGGCAGTGTGCGAGCATCTCCGCGTCGTCGAGCGCGGGGATGACGACCGAGATGGAGGGCACGGTGAGACTTTACGCTCCACCGCGCGGCCACAGATGCATTCCGGCGTAGCTCCGCCACGGCGCCCAGGCGTTGGCGTGGGCCGCCAGCGCCCGCGGCTCGGACGGCAGTCCCAGCCGCGCGGCGCCCTGCCGGAGGGCCAGGTCGCCGGTGAGGAGGACGTCCGGGCTGCCGAGGACCCGCAGCGCGATGTACCCGGCCGTCCACGGCCCGATCCCCGGCAGCGCGAGCAGCCGCTGCTCGAGGTCGTCCCTCGATTCGCCGATGTCGATCGTCAGGCGACCCTCCGCCAGCGCCTCCGCGGCCCCGACGATCGCGTCGATCCGCCGCCCCGGCCCGCGCAGCACCTCGCGCCCGCGCTCGGCGATCGCGGCAGCGGTGGGGAAGAGCCGCGTGAATCCGCCCCTCGCCGGCGCAGACTCGCCCGGCATCCGCAGGTCGACCGGCTCGCCGAGCGCCTCGTTCAGCCGGGTCAGCGCCGTGCGCGCCGCCGCGACGGAGATCTGCTGGCCGATGAGCGCACGGAACACGATCTCCTCAGCGTCCACCGCACCGGGAACCCGCAGGCCCGGCGACGCTGCGACACTCGGCGCGAGTGCCGGATCGGAGGCGAGGACGGCGTCGATCGCCTGGGCGTCCGCATCCAGATCCAGCAGACGGCGCACGCGAGCGACCAGCGGGGCGAGGTCCGACACGTCGGCGAGGGCGGCGTCGCACTGCACCGCCGGGGCCTCCGTCGTGCCGGTGAGCGTGAGCCGCACCACGGCCGGGCCATGCGGGAGCCGGAGCGCGCGGGCATAGTCGGCACCGGCTGCGCCCGACGCCTCGACCCCCGGGATGGCCCGCGCTGCCAGGAAGCCGATCACGGACGCGCCGTCGAACGGCGCGCGAGCCGGCAGCCGGAGGCTGAGGGTGACCGCGCCCGCCTCCCGATGGGTCGCCGACGGGGATCTCCGCGCCGCCGCCCGGATCGCGCTCGGCGGCATACGGTACACCTCGGCCATCGTCTCGTTGAACTGGCGGACGCTGCTGAACCCGGCCGCGAAGGCCACGTCGGTCACGGCCAGGTCGGTGCCCGTGAGCAGCAGTCGTGCCGTCTGCGCGCGGTGCGCGCGGGCCAGGGCGAGCGGGCCGGCGCCGAGCTCCGCCGTCAGGACGCGCGTGAGGTGGCGCGTCGTGTAGCCGAGCCGCTGTGCGAGCCCGGGGACGCCATCCCGTTCCACCGTCCCGTCGGCGATGAGGCGCATCGCGCGGGCGGCCAGGTCGTCACGGACGTTCCACTCCGGGGAGCCCGGCACGGCATCCGGGAGGCAGCGCTTGCAGGCGCGCAAGCCGGCTTCGTGCGCGGCGGCCGCGGTGAGGTAGAAGGTCACGTTCCCCGGTTTGGGCGTCACGGCCGGGCAGCTCGGTCGGCAGTAGATCCCCGTCGAATGGACGCCGGTGATGAACTGTCCGTCGAACCGCGCGTCCCGGGCGCTCATGGCGCGGTAGCGCTCCGCGAAGACGGGGTCGGCGAGCCGGCCGTCGGTCGCCATCGGAGTGGCCGTCGAGGGATGCTGCACCGTGCTCATGTCCCCACTCTGACACCCGCCACCGACATTGGATAGCGGAAATCGGACATCAGCGCCGGAGACGCGGGACCGGAGACGCCGCGCCGGGCCGGCGATCGGCCTCGCTAGCCTGGACGCATGGATGTTCTCGACTGGCTCGCGACCGCGCTCGGCGAGGACGCCGTGACCGCCGGCGTGCTGACGACCGACCCCGCCCTCCTGGATGCGGCACGCACCGACCGCTCCGGCTGGGTCGCTGCGGGTACGCCACGCGCCATCGTGACCGCACGCTCCGTCGAGCACGTGCAGGCCACGCTGCGCGCGGCCAGCGAGTTCCGCGTCCCGGTCGTGCCGCGCGGCGCGGGCACGGGCCTCGCCGGAGGAGCCAACGGGACGGACGGCTCCATCGTCCTCGACGTGTCGGCGATGAACCGCATCCTCGAGATCTCGGCAGAGGACCAGCTCGCCGTCGTCGAGCCGGGTGTCATCAACAGCGACCTGAATGCGGCACTCGAGCCGTCCGGCCTGTTCTTCGCGCCCGACCCGGCGAGCAGGGCCATCTCGACCGTCGGCGGCAACATCGCCACCAATGCAGGCGGCCTGCTGTGCGCCAAGTACGGAGTCACCCGGGAGGCTGTGCTCGCTCTGGACGTCGTCCTCGCAGATGGACGCCTGCTGCGCACAGGCCATCGCACCGTCAAGGGCGTCACCGGCTACGACCTGACCGCCCTGTTCGTCGGGTCGGAGGGGACGCTCGGCGTCATCGTCGGTGCGACCGTGCGGCTGCAGCCGATCCCGTCGGGAGAGCCGGTGACCCTCGGGGCGATCGTCCCCGACGTCGGCGCGGCGGCGCAGGCCGCCGCACGCATCACCGCGGCCCGTCTCGCCCCGGCGGTCATGGAACTGCTCGATGCGCCCGCGCTCGAGCGGATCTCGGCCTACCTCGGGCGCGAGACGATCGAGCAGGCGTTCGGCGCGAGCGGGGGAGCGTCCTACCTTCTGGTGCAGTTCGACGGCCCGACGGCGGACGCGGACGCGCATGCTGCCGCCGAGCTCCTCCGCGAGGCCGGAGGCACGGTCCGGGTCGCGGCCGATGCCGAGCAGGGCGAGCGGCTGCTCGCCCTGCGGCGCGCTTTCCACCCGGCCCTGGAATCCGGCGGCGAAGTGCTGATCGAGGATGTCGCCGTGCCGCGATCCCGGATGCCGGAGATGTTCGCGGCGATCGAGCGCATCTCGGAGCGCTACGGCATCCTCATCCCGACGGTGGCGCACGCAGGCGACGGCAATCTGCACCCCAACTTCGTCTACACCGGCGACACTGTTCCGGACGCGGTGTGGGATGCGGCGGGCGACCTGTTCCGTGCCGCCATCGAGCTGGGCGGGACCCTGACCGGCGAGCACGGCGTGGGGATGCTGAAGCGCCGCTGGCTCGCCGAGGAGCTGGGTCCTGACTCCTACGAGCTGCAGGTGAAGCTCAAATCCGTGTTCGACCCGCTCGGCATCCTCAATCCCGGCAAGGTCTTCGGCGGCCCTTAACAGACTCGACCCCCGGTGGTGCGGCGATGCCTGCAGCGCTCCCGGGGGATCGAGTTATGCGTCAAGGATGCCTCCAGGCACCCCTCGAGCGCAACCCCTTCGTGGATGCGCGGTCAGCGAACGCACTTTGACGCCGCCCCTTCGCACCGGTTGGATGGGACCTATGGCAGAGAACACCAACCAGAAGCCCGAAGTCGACGCCCCCGAGGGCCCGGCTCCCGAGACGCTCGAGATCGTCGACATCGTCGAGGGCACAGGACCCGAGGCCGCGCCCGGCTCCAAGGTCGACGTCCACTACCTCGGCGTCGAGTACGAGTCCGGCGAGGAGTTCGACTCCTCCTGGAGCCGCGGTCAGTCGATCGACTTACCGCTGAACAACCTCATCAAGGGCTGGCAGGAGGGCATCCCCGGCATGAAGGTCGGTGGACGCCGCAAGCTCACCGTTCCGCCGGCGCTCGCCTACGGACCGGCCGGTGGCGGTCACCCGCTGTCCGGCAAGACCCTCATCTTCGTGATCGACCTGCTCGGCGTCAGCTGAACAGGCGTAGACCTGGAAGCGCTCCTCGGCATCGGCCGGGGAGCGCTTCGTCGTTGGGGCAGGCTCCAGTCAGAGGCTCGGCGGCTGCATGTGGGTCGGGATGGCGACCCGGTTCCAGACGTTGATCGTGGCGATCGCGAGCAGCAGGTTGGCGAGGCCCTCGTCGCCGAACTCCGCGAGCCCTCGCTCGTAGAGGTCGTCCGGGACGCCGCCCTGATGGATCAGGGTGACGGCCTCGGTGAGCTCGAGGGCGGTCCGCTCGCGGTCCGTGAACCACGGCGACTCCCGCCAGGCGCTGACCGCGAACACCTTGCGGAGCGGGAGGCCGTCGCTCTGCAGGTCGACCGAGTGCATGTCGACGCAATAGGTGCAGCCGTTGATCTGCGAGGCGCGCAGCCGGACGAGGTTGCCGAGCGGCTCCTCGACCGCGCGACCCACGTAGCCGTCGAGGTTGATGATCTTCCGGTACCCCTCGGGGACGAGGGAGCTGAGCTGGATGCGTTCTGTCATACCGGTCACGGTAGGGGCGCGATTGGTCGCGTGTAAGATCCAATTCCGTCGGTTCTGATCAGACCATTCGGAGGAATCGTGGAACTGCATGTCGCGATCGGCGGTCGAGGGGACCGCGCCGACCGCATCTACCGCCAGCTCCGGGATGCCGTGCTCGACGGGCGCCTGCGCCCCGGCGAACGGCTGCCCGCCACGCGCGAGCTCGCCGCGCAGCTGCAGGTCTCGCGCTCGACCGTCTCGACGGCGTACGAGCGGCTCACGGCGGAGGGGTACCTGACCGGCCGCGTCGGGGCCGGCACGTTCGTCGCCTATGCCGGGGCGCCGCATCCACTCGTCCGCTCCCGCCGGCCGGCCGCAGGGGTGCGGCCCGCGCCCGCCTGGCGTGATCTCGACGATCCGCTGTGGAGCGAGCCCCGGCCGATCGCCTACGACTTCAGTGTCGGCTCGCCCGATCCGGCGCTCTTCCCGCTGGAGACCTGGCGTCGCTATGTCACCGCAGAACTGCGCGGCGGCTTCCGCCGGTCCGGGCTCTACGGCGATCCGTCCGGAGTCGAGCGGTTGCGCGAGGGGATCGCCCGGCAGCTCGGGCTCGCCCGGTCGGTGGAGGCGGACCCCGGCGACGTCGTCGTCACGAGCGGCGCCCAGCAAGCCTTCGACCTGCTCGCCCGGGTGCTGCTCCGGCCGGGCGACACCGTCGCCGTCGAGGACCCCGGCTACCCGCCCGTCCGGCAGCTCTTCGAGATGTCGGGCGCGCGGGTCGTGCCGGTCCCCGTGGACGAGTACGGCCTCCGTGTCGACCTGCTGCCGGCGGCCCGGCTGGTCTACGTGACGCCGTCGCACCAGTTCCCGCTCGGCGGCGTCCTTCCCCTCGATCGGAGGGTCGCGCTGCTCGAGTGGGCCGCCCGGAACGACGCAGTGGTGATCGAGGACGACTACGACAGCGAGTACCGCTTCGGCGCCCGCCCCCTCGACCCGCTGCAGCGATTGGATGCGGAGGGCCGCGTCGTCTACGTCGGCACCTTCTCCAAGACGATGCTCCCGGGCCTCCGCCTCGGTTTCCTCGTCGCCCCGCCCGGACTGCTGGCCGCTCTTCGGCACGCAAAGCGGCTGACCGACTGGCACAACGACGTCGTGACCCAGCGGGCGATGGCGCGCTTCCTCGACTCGGGCGGCTTCGCCCGGCACGTACGCGCCGCGACCCGCGACTACGAGGAGCGTCACACGGTGCTGGTGGAGGCGGCCGAGCGGATGCTGCACGGGCTCGCGCTCGTGCCCTCCGCGGCCGGTCTGCATCTCGCCCTGCTCTCCCGGGAGGGGAGCGGGGTATTCGACGGGTCCAGAGTCGAGGAGCGCGCGGCCGGCGCCGGCGTCGCGGTCCAGCCCATCTCGCGCTTCCGGCTGGGCGCCGGGCCCGACGGGCTCCTGCTGGGCTTCGGCGGGATCGCGGCCGATCAGCTCCCGGATGCGCTCCGGATCCTCGCGCAGGCCGTGGACCGGGAGCGCGCGTCGCAGGCCGGCCATCCGGTGCCATGATCGGAGGATGACCTCGTCCGACTCGCGAGCGGCGGCATCCGCGCCCGAGAGCGCCGCGCCCGAGACTGCGCCTGCGCCGGCTCGCCGCCGCGGCCGCCCCGCCGACGTCGACCCCGAGCGCGTGGCGCTGCTGGCCCTCCGGCATTTCGACGAGCACGGCTACGAGCAGACGACGATGGACGACATCGCGCGCCTGGCCGGCATCGGCCGGAGGACGCTGTTCCGCTACTTCCCGAGCAAGCCCGCGCTGGTCTGGGGCGGCATCGAACCCGTCGTCGGCCGGATGCACGCCGTCCTCGATGCGGCCGGCGACGACGAGACGACTCGCGACGTGCTCGAACGCGCCGTCAGCGAGTCGCTGGCCATGACCCCGGAGGCCGAGGAGGCGACGCGGCGCCGGATGACCCTGATGGGAACGCATCCCGCGCTGATCGCGTTCGGCTTCACCGCCATCGCGGCGAATCGCCACATCCTGGTCGAGTTCCTGGCGCGCCGGCTCGAGGCCGACCCGTCGAGCCTGCGCGTGCAGGTGCTGGCGGACGCCCTCGGCTCGGCCGACTTCTCGGCGCTGCTCTGGTGGGCGCGCCACAGCGACGGGTCGCCGGCCGAGGTCGTTCTGGCGGCCATGGACGAGCTGCTCCGCGGCATCTGACCCGCACCGGACAGCACTGCGTGGGCTGCGCATCCCGCCGCACCTCTCGACCCGTGCAGCGTGCGCGAGTAGCGTGTGCGCATGCCGATCGAAGACGACTTCCCGCAGGGCACTCCCATCTGGGCGGATCTCCAGACCGGCGACCAGCCCGCCGCCTCCACGTTCTACCGCGACCTGTTCGGCTGGGAGGTGGCCTCCGCATCCACGGACACCGGCGGATACGGAATGGCCTCTCTCAGCGGCACCCCTGTCGCAGCGATCGGACCGTTGCCTCCCGGGAACGTCCATGCGACCTGGACGGTCTACTTCTCGGTGGACGACCTGGAGGTCGCGGTGGATGCCGCACGGGCCGCCGATGGCTCGATCCTGATGGAGCCGGGTGAGGTGTCGCCCGGCGTCCGGCTGGCGATCGTCGCCGATCCGGCCGGCGGGGTGTTCGGCCTCTGGCAGCGGCGGGCCGACCCGTGGCTGCGCGACGAGCCGGGCGCTGTCGACTGGCTGGAGCTCGTCGCGGCGGATCCGGCATCCACCTTCCCGTTCTACGAGTCCGTGCTGGGCGTCGGCATCAGCGAGATGCGCGTCGGCACCGAGCCCTACGGCCTCTTCGATGTGGGGGAGACGAGCGTCGCGGGCGCATACCGCTCCGATTCGGGGGAGCCGACCCACTGGCTCGTCTACTTCAACGTCCCGGACCTCGACGCCGCGGGCGCCCGTGCGACCGAGCTCGGAGGGACGCTGCGCACCGAGCCCATGTCGGCGCCGGGAGTGGGCCGCTGGGTCGAGATCGTCGATCCTCAGGGCGCCGCTTTCGCCCTTCTGGAACCGGAGCCGGAGCCCGCCTGAGCCTGTCGTCGCGCGGCCGGTCGCATCCGGCCCTTCTGGTAGACTCGACAAGTTGCCGTCGAACGGCCGCGGATCAAGAGAGCCCAGGCATACGGCCCCGGGCACCGCGCAACGAGCAGAAAGGGGATCCCTCTATGGCGCTGGATGCAGACACCAAGAAGGCGATCATCGAAGAGTACGCTACCCACCCCGGTGACACCGGATCCCCCGAGGTCCAGGTCGCGATCCTGACCAAGCGGATCAAGGATCTCACCGAGCACCTCAAGGAGCACAAGCACGACCACCACTCGCGTCGTGGCCTGCTCCTCCTGGTCGGACAGCGTCGCCGTCTGCTGGGTTACCTGGCGGACATCGACATCAGCCGTTACCGCTCGCTGATCGAGCGTCTCGGCCTTCGTCGCTAGTCTTCGATCGACTCCGCGAACTTCTTACGGGCGGGCCGTCACCTTCGGGTGGCGGCCCGTTCTGCGTGTCGCGGGCGCTGCCCGCGGGCGGCTGCTGGCGGCGGGCGGCCGCCTGATCGAGCAGCGTCGCGGCGACGAGTGCGGCGGCGACCAGGGCGATCCCGATCGTCACCCCGACCAGGCCGATCACCGGCGAGGCGAGCGGCAGGAGCAGCACCAGCGCCAGGGAGATCACGGTCTTCACCGGACGGATGACGACCTCCGGGACCAGGGGAGCGTGCAGGATGTAGAGCATCAGGAGGAAGACGGCCACCGGCACGGCCATCGCGTACTCCACCATCGTGTTCGAGGCGCTCGAGTGGGCGGCGCCCGCCTGGACCGCCACCTCCAGGCCCGCCCCGAGAGCCGCCAGCGATGCGAACACGAAGTAATGCCCGTAGCCCCAGTAGAAGGACCGGGCGCCGCGTCCTGCCCGGAGGCCTTCGGCGGCCGGCTCGAGGAAGTACAGCCACCAGAGGGCGAACAGCAGCACGAGCCCCGCCACGGCGATCCATACCAGCGCGCCGGAGAAGCCCGACCGGGCCAGCGCGTTCTGCACACCGGCGGCGGAGGCGGACACCGACTCGCCGAGCACGATGATCGTGAACAGTCCGTAGCGCTCGGCGATGTGGTGCGGGTGCCAGCTCGTCATCCGCGGACGCTCCGCCCAGAGCGGCATCACGAGCTCCAGGAGCGCCCCGACCAGGAACGTCGGAACGGCGAACTGCGGGGGGAGGAAGCCCCACGCGATCCACACCACCTGCACGGAGGCGACGCCCACGGCATACCGGAGCGCCGTCGTTCGCCCCTCGGGATGCTCGACGCCCGCGCGGATCCACTGACCCACCAGCGCCAGCCGCATGATGATGTAGCCGACGATGATCGCGGTGAAGTTCTCGTCGTTGTAGGCGGCCGGGACGCCGGCCGCGAGGACGAGCACGCCGGCCATCTGCACGAGGGTCATCACGCGGTAGAGGACATCGTCGGTGTCGTACGCCGAGGCGAACCAGGTGAAGTTCATCCACGCCCACCAGATCGCGAAGAACACCATCAGGTACAGCGGAAGGCGGTCCAGCACGTGGCCCTGCACGCCGGCGTGCGCCAGCTGGCCGGCCACCTGGGCGATCGCGACGACGAAGGTGAGATCGAACAGCAGCTCCAAGGGGCTGGACACGCGGTGCTGCTCGTCGGTGGAGCGCCCGGTCATCGGGATGCGGAACGCGGTGGTCATGTGGGCCAGCATAGGAGGATGCGCCGCCGTGCCGTGCTCCCCATCCTGATCGTCGGCTACCTCGGCGCCGTCGGCTGGATCACGCTCGACCCGGCGCCCGGCGACCCGGCCGGCAACCCTCTGCTGCGGTCGCTCCTTCGTGCGGTGTCCGCGGTGCCCGGCCTGCAGTGGGTGGACTACGGCGTCGCGGAGTTCTCCGCGAACGTGCTGCTGTTCGTGCCGATGGGCGTGCTCTTCACGGTGCTGCTGAGCCGGTGGCGGTGGTGGCTGGCCCTCGCCGTCGGCGTCGCGGCGACCCTGACGATCGAGTTCGTGCAACTGTTCCTCCCGGCGCGGTTCAGCGACCCGCGCGACCTGCTCGCGAACACCCTCGGCACCCTCCTCGGCATCGCCCTCGTCTCGGTCGTGGCGCGCCGTCCCGCCGGGCAGGGTGCACGGCGCGCAGCGCGTCGCGAAGCGCTCTGAACTCCTCCGGCTGGCCACCGGCTGATAGGATGCTCGTGGTCGGCCGTGCGCCGACCATCCAACTCAAAACCGAGAAGGAACCCGGAGCAGGCTGGCAGGAGCTGGTCCTCGGTGGTGGTATCCGGATGCGGCCGCACTCTGACAGTGCCGCAACCGTGTATTTCTACTGATGGCCAGACGGGCTCAGCCCCACGCACCCGCATGGGATGCCGCGTACACACGACGTGTCGATCTGCCTGTTCCTGCTCCTTGGATGAAGTCGCGTCCACATGGGACCGCGACGTTAAACAAAGGAGACAGACCTCTTGGAAGGTCCTGAAATCAAATTCGCCGAAGCCGTGCTCGACAACGGCCGCTTCGGCACCCGCACCGTCCGGTTCGAGACCGGACGCCTCGCCCAGCAGGCGCAGGGCGCAGTCGCCGCCTACCTCGACGAGGAGACGATGCTGCTGAGCGCGACGAGCGCCAGCAAGCACCCGAAGGACAACTTCGACTTCTTCCCGCTCACGGTCGATGTCGAGGAGCGCTCGTACGCCGCCGGGAAGATCCCCGGCTCGTTCTTCCGCCGTGAGGGCCGCCCCTCCACCGAGGCGATCCTGGTCTGCCGTCTGATCGACCGGCCGCTGCGCCCGTCGTTCGTCGACGGCCTCCGCAACGAGGTCCAGATCGTCATCACGGTCCTCAGCATCGCGCCGGGCGAGTTCTACGACGCGCTCGCGATCAACGCGGCCAGCGCCTCCACGCAGATCTCCGGTCTGCCGTTCTCCGGCCCGATCGCCGGTGTGCGCCTCGCGCTCATCCCCGGCAACGGCGCTCACGAGGACCAGTGGATCGCGTTCCCGAAGGCCGACCAGCTCGAGGAGGCCGTCTTCGACCTCGTCGTCGCCGGCCGCGTTCTCATCAACGAGGACGGCTCCGAGGGCGACGTCGCGATCATGATGGTCGAGGCAGAGGCCACCGAGAACAGCTGGAACCTCATCCAGGGCGGTGCCGTCAAGCCCAACGAGGAGATCGTGGCCCAGGGCCTCGAGGCGGCCAAGCCGTTCATCCGCGAGCTCGTCGGCGCCCAGAACGTGATCGCCCAGCAGTCGGCCAAGGAGATCCAGGACTACCCGGTCTTCCTGCCGTACAGCAAGGAGACCTACGACAACGTCGCGGGCCTGGCCTACGACGACCTGGTCGCGGTCTACCAGATCGCCGACAAGGTCGAGCGCCAGAACGCCGACGACGCGCTCAAGGAGCGCGTCAAGGTCGCCATCACCGAGAAGGTCGAGGCCGGAGCGCTCCAGCCCGAGGCCCTTCAGCAGTTCTCGGCGGCCTACAAGTCGGTCTCGAAGGTCGTCATGCGCGGCCGCGTGCTGCGTGAGGGCATCCGCATCGACGGCCGTGGGCTGACGGACATCCGTCCGCTCGACGCCGAGGTGCAGGTCATCCCGCGCGTCCATGGTTCGGCGATCTTCCAGCGCGGCGAGACCCAGATCCTGGGCGTCACCACGCTGAACATGCTCAAGATGGAGCAGCAGATCGACTCGCTGTCGCCGATCACCAAGAAGCGCTACCTGCACCACTACAACTTCCCGCCCTACTCGACCGGTGAGACCGGTCGCGTCGGGTCGCCGAAGCGTCGCGAGATCGGGCACGGCTTCCTCGCCGAGCGCGCCCTCGTGCCGGTGCTGCCGAGCCGCGAGGAGTTCCCGTA
>JBQCCO010000130.1:0-2865 GCA_051962155.1 Leifsonia sp.
CTCGGCGACGTAGTGGGCGTAGCGCTCGGAGAACGCCTTGCCGTACAGCTCGTTGAGGTCGGCGACCTCCAGCGGGTCGAAGAGGTACCAGTCCTCGTCGTTCTGGACGCGCTTCATGAACTCGTCGCTGATCCAGACCGCCGTGTTCGCGGTGCGGGTGCGGCGGTACGGGTCGCCGGAGTTCTGGCGGAGGTCGAGGAACTCGGGGAAGTCGAGGTGCCAGTTCTCCATGTAGAAGCAGAGCGCGCCGAACTTCTTGCCGCCGCGGCTGACCGCACGCAGGACCGAGTCGATCGTGTGCATGAATGGGATGGGACCGGTCGACGTCGTGTTGTTGGAGCGGATCGGCGAACCCTGGGCGCGCAGCTTGGTGACGGAGAGGCCGATGCCGCCGGTGCCCTTGGTCAGCCACATCACGTCGCGGACGCTCTTGGCGATGTGCTCGATGTCGTCCTGCATCTCCATGACGAAGCAGTTGGAGAGCTGCGGGTAGGCCGTCCCGGCGTTGACCAGGGTGGATCCGGCGGCCAGGTACTCGAGCTTCGACATCTTGTCGTAGAACGCGATCGCGTGGCTCGTGGGGTCGGCCTCGTTGAGGGAGAGGCCCATCGCGATGCGCATCCAGAAGAACTGCGGCACCTCGAGGGAGTCGCCGTTGCGCGCCTTGATGCCGTAGCGGTTGTTGAGGGTCACGACGCCGATGTACTTGAGCAGCTCGTCGCGGGAGGGGTCGAGGTAGCCGGCCAGGCGGTCCAGGTCGAAGGCGGTGGTGAACCGGCCGTCGAGGAGCGTCTCGGCGACGCCGCGCTCGATGTACGGGCGGAAGCGCTCGTGGTGCAGCTCGGTCAGCGCGTCCTGGCTCTCGTAGTCGCCGAGCACGCGCTTGTAGATCGTCTTCAGGAGGAGGCGGGCGGCGACGGTGTCGAACGCGGGGTCGTCTTTGACGTTCTGGAGGGCGACCTGGATGACCGCCTCATCCAGCTGCTGCGTCGTGATGCCGTCGAACAGCGTGAGCTCGAGCTCGCTGGCGATCTGGGTGACCCAGGTGATGTTCTCGTCCAGGCCCTGGGCCGCGTTCTCGATGGCCAGATTGATCTTGTTGGCGTCGTACGGCTCGCGCTCGCCGTTTCGCTTCACGACTGTGATTGCCACTGTCTCTCCCTCTTCGATGTGCCGCGTGAGCGGCCCTGTGCAGCTGAGCTGCGTCCCCGTGGAACCGTGCCGTCGAACGTCCGGACGGCCCTCCGGCTCTCTGTGCTCGACCACTATATAGCGGGGGTCGGACATTTCCATCCCCCCACATCTAGTGGGCGTGTCGTCCACAGGTGGGGACAACTTATGCACAGTTTCCACACCCCGCGAAGGGGGGACGGAACGCTGTGGACAGCCCCTGGACGCCCCGGTCCGGACCGCTAGTGTGGAGCGTTGTGAGCACCTATTCGAGCCTCCTGAAGACGCCGGGCGTGTCCCGCATCATCGCGGCTCAGCTCACGGCGCGCTTCCCGTTCGGGATGCTGTCGCTCGCGTTCCTGCTCCACATCGAGCGCATCCACCACACCTACGGTGCAGCCGGACTCGTGCTGGGCGCGATGAGCATCGGCCAGGCGATCGCCGGCCCCATGACGAGCCGTCTGATGGGCGTGCTCGGGATGCGCGTGGTGCTGTGGACGACGCTGGCGTTCTGCTCGGTGGCCGTCGCTGCGATCGGGATCTTCGTGATGCCGATCCCGGTGACTATGGGGGTCGCGTTCTTCGCCGGCCTCAGCATGCCGCCCATCCAGCCCGCCGTCCGCACGATCTACCCGAAGATGGTGAACTCGCGGCAGCTCACTCCCCTGTTCTCCCTCGACGCCTCCGCGCAGGAGATCATCTGGATCGCCGGGCCCGTCGCCATCACCTTCGTCTCGACCCAGATCGGCACGGTCGAAGGCATCCTCATGTCGGTCGCGATCATGCTGGCCGGCGGATGCTGGTTCATCTCCTCGCCCGAGGTCGGGCGGGTGCGCATCCCGCGCAGCAAGCGGAGGTTCGGGACGGTGCTGGCGCGGCCGCCCGTGCTGCTCGCGACGGTGGTGGGCTTCCTGCTCATCGGCTCCTGCGCCGCGGTCGAAGCCGGAGTCGTCGCGACGTTCGGCGAGGGATCACCGCTGGCCGGGATCGTCCTGGCCATCTGGTCCCTCGGATCCCTGGTGGGCGGCCTGGCGTTCGGGCACATCCCGATCGGGCCGTGGGCGACGGCGCGCCGCATGTTCCTCGTCTTCGTCGGCGTCGTGCTCTCGACCTTCATGCTGTGGTCGTGGTGGGGGCTCTCGCTCACCCTCCTGATCGCCGGCGTCGGCATCGCGCCCGCGCTCGCCGTGCTGTTCGCCATCGTCTCGGCGAGCGTCAAGTTCTCGGACACGGCGGAGGCCTACGGCTGGGTCGGCACCGGCCAGCTCATCGGCGCGGCCCTCGGGTCCGCCGGCGCGGGCTTCCTCATCGACGGCGTGGGCGCCGTCGGCGCCTTCTGGGTGGCCGGAGTCCTCGCCCTCGTCGGCTTCGCCGTCCCGGCGCTCGCCCACCGCGTCCACCCCGACCTGCGCGGCCGCGACGCGTCCCCCATCCCCGACACGGAGCCCGTCGCCGTCCAGCCCTCCTGACCCGCGCCGCGCACTCGGGCGACCCGTGCGCAGCGCGCGGCGGGTGCGCTCCGGCGCCTCGGCACGCGGTGCGGAACTCCCGCGCCTCCGCACGCGCGGCCGGGTGCTCCGTCACCCCGCTCGTGCGCCCTCCGTTTCCTCCCTCCCTCCCTCCCCCCTCCGCGCCTCCTGAGCGCCTCCCGCGCGCCTCCCGCGCGCCTCCCTTTCCGCTGAAGTGCTCGTTGTT
>JBQCCO010000131.1:0-2799 GCA_051962155.1 Leifsonia sp.
ACGTACTCGTGCGGCGCGTTCGTCCACTTCAGGCGGTACAGCGGGGGCATCGCGAGGAACACGAAGCCGGCCTCGATGAGCCCGCGCATGTAGCGGAAGAGCAGCGTGAGCAGCAGCGTCGTGATGTGCTGGCCGTCGACGTCGGCATCGGCCATCAGCACGATCTTGTGATAGCGGGCCTTCTCGAGGTCGAAGTCCTCACCGATGCCCGTGCCGAAGGCCTGGATCATGGCCTGGACCTCTTTGTTGGCCAGTGCCTTGTCCAGGCGCGCGCGCTCGACGTTCAGGATCTTGCCGCGCAGCGCCAGGATCGCCTGGGTGTGCGGGTCGCGCCCCTGCACGGCCGAACCGCCGGCCGAGTCGCCCTCCACGAGGAAGATCTCGGAGATCGACGGATCCTTGCTGGTGCAGTCCTTGAGCTTGTCCGGCATCGCCGCCGACTCGAACACGCTCTTGCGGCGCGCGGTCTCGCGCGCCTTGCGTGCGGCCATGCGCGCGGTCGCGGCCTCGACGGCCTTGGTCACCACGTTCTTGGCCTGCTTCGGGTTGCGGTCGAACCAGTCGCCGAGCTGATCGCCGACGACCTTCTGCGTGAACGCCTTCGCCTCGGTGTTGCCCAGCTTGGTCTTCGTCTGGCCCTCGAACTGCGGCTCGCCCAGCTTGATCGAGATGACGGCCGTGAGTCCCTCGCGCACGTCGTCGCCCGTGAGGTTGTCGTCCTTCTCCTTGAGGATGTTGTTGGCGCGCGCGTACCGGTTGACGAGCGTCGTCAGCGCGGCGCGGAAGCCCTCCTCGTGGGTGCCGCCCTCATGCGTGTTGATCGTGTTCGCGTAGGTGAACACGTTCTCCGTGTAGCCGGTGGTCCACTGCATCGCGACCTCGAGGGAGATCTTGCGCGCCGTGTCCTCGGACTCGAACGCGATGATCTCGTCGTTGACCACGTCGGCCTTGCGCACGTGGTTCAGGTACTCGACGTAGTCGACGAGTCCCCGCTCGTAGAAGAAGACGTCGGCGCGCTGACGGGTCACGACGGTGCCGTCGACCTCCTCGTCGACCGTCGCGCCCTCGCGCTCGTCGTGCAGCTCGATGCGCAGGCCCTTGTTCAGGAACGCCATCTGCTGGAAGCGGGTGCGCAGGGTGTCGTAGTCGAATTCGACGGTCTCCTGGAAGATGCTGCCGTCCGGCCAGAACGTGATCGTCGTCCCGGTCTCGGTGGTGGCCTCGCCCTTCTCGAGCTGCTGCTGCGGGGCGCCGCCGTCGGCGAAGCTGTGCCGCCAGACGAAGCCCTTCTGCTTGACCTCGACCTCGAAGCGCGTGGACAGGGCGTTCACGACCGAGGAGCCGACGCCGTGCAGACCGCCCGAGACCGCGTAGGCCCCGCCGCCGAACTTGCCGCCCGCGTGCAGGATCGTCAGCACCACCTCGACCGTCGACTTGGTCGGGTCGGAGGAGTGCGGGTCCACGGGGATGCCGCGACCGTTGTCGACCACGCGCACGCCGCCGTCGGCGAGCAGCGTGACCAGGATCGTGTCGGCGTAGCCGGCGAGGGCCTCGTCGACGGAGTTGTCGACGATCTCGTAGACGAGGTGGTGGAGTCCGCGCGGACCCGTGGATCCGATGTACATGCCGGGGCGCTTGCGCACCGCCTCGAGACCCTCGAGGATCTGGATCGAGTCGGCGCCGTACTCCACGTCTGCGGCCGGCTTCGCCGCTGAGGCGGGCGTGCTCGGCTTCGTCGCGGATCCGGGTGCTTCTGCCCCCGTCTGGGTCGAGTCGTTCGCGGTCGATTCGTTCGCGTCAGAGGGGGTTTCAGGCGTCATCTGAGGGGAGGCTCCACATCGAAGATCTAGGCCCTCAGTCTATCGGAAAGACCCCTTCCTGTCTCGTTGTACGCGCTTCTGCGCGCCTCAACGACGGTGGAGCAGGACGGATCATGTCCTAGCCGTAGGTATCGCGCGGACCGCGCCCTGGAGCGACTCTGGGGCCCCATTTCCAGGAAGGGACGTCCGGTCCGACGAAGCGGATGTTCTCGACTCCGGCCTCCGGGTACCTCCGGCCGATCTCCGTGATGATGACCGCGCGCATGTACTGCAGGTTCTTCGCCCAGGCGGTGGAGTCGCATTTGACGGTGAGCATCCCGCCCTCCAGCGACACCGGCTCGGAGTGCTTGGCGGTGTCGGGGCCCGCCAGCTCGGCCCACTGCAGCACCAGGTCCTCACGGCTCAGCGCCGCTTCCCAGCCCGCGTCGCGGGTGAGCTTCGCGAGCACGTCGCCGAGGGAGCCCGGATCCCTGCCCGGTGTGAACGGCGCGTTCTCGTCGTCGACGATCCGCTTCTTGCGCTTCCAGTTCTTCGAGCTCGGCGTGAGCCCGCGCAGGCGCAGGTAGGTCGCGACGGTCTCCGGGACCTCCGGTTCGCCGTGCTCAGCCATCGTGCACCTCCCCGTCGTCGAGGTCGGTTCCGGCGGGCACGGCCTCGCGCTCGTCCGTGATGGTGCCGGCAGAGATGCGCACCACGTGCCGGTGCAGCACCTCGGGGATGTCCTCCTCGACGGCGGCGGTCACGAGCACCTGCTCGTAGCCGGCGGTGATGCCGGCCAGCCGCCGGCGACGCTCGGCATCGAGCTCGGCGAAGACGTCGTCGAGGATGAGCACTGGATCCCCGGCCGGCGACTCCGCGCGCAGCAGCTCCGCCGAGGCGAGTCGCAGCGCGAGCGCGATCGACCAGGACTCCCCGTGCGAGGCGTATCCCTTGACCGGCAGGTCGCGCACCCGCAGCACGAGATCGTCGCGATGGGGGC
>JBQCCO010000132.1:0-18934 GCA_051962155.1 Leifsonia sp.
CGAGGACTTCGTCGGCAAGGACCTCTCGATGCGGATCGGGACCCGCGACGGGCGACCGGTGGCGGTGGGAAACCAGCCGGAGATCGTGCCAGGGCCGGAAGACACGTACACCAGCTACGGAATCGCGTGGGCGAACATGTCCAATGCGCCGTTCCGGAAGTACAAGCGGTGGGTTCACGAGGGGGGCATCTCGACGCCGCTCATCGTGCACTGGCCGGCGGGCGGGCTCGCCGGCGGCGAGATCCTGCACAGTCCCGCCCAATTGGTGGATGTGGTGCCGACCCTCCTCGAGGCGGCAGCGATACCGGCAGTGGAATTCGAACCGGAGGGTCGCTCGCTCCTGTCTGCGCTCCGGGGCGGAGAAGGACCCGAACGCACCCTCTACTGGGAACACGTGGGAAACGCCGCGATCCGACGGGGGCGATGGAAGCTCGTGCGGGAGTATCCCACCGGCTGGGAGCTGTATGACATGTCCGTGGACCGCACGGAGCTGACAGACCTTGCCGACCGGCAACCGCAGGTCGTCGCCGAGCTCTCCAGCGCGTGGGAGGACTGGGCCGATCGCGTCGGGGTCATCCCCTGGGATCGGATGCTCGAGAACTATCTCGCCATGGGGAAGACTGCGGGAGACGCGGAGGAGTAGTGTCCACTGGCCGTCGCATGAGCAGCGAGATGGTCGCCCTGCCGGGCGGCGCCTATCGGATGGGGTCCGACTTCTACCACGAAGAGGGGCCGGTGCACGAGGAGTGGATCACACCCTTCGAGCTGGACCGGCACGCGGTCACCAACGCCGACTTCGCCGAGTTCGTGGCGGCCACGAGCTACGTGACCACCGCGGAGCGCCCCTTGGACCCGGCCATGTTCCCGGGAGCCCGACTGGACAGCCTCGAGCCGGGCTCGCTCGTCTTCACGCCGACCCCGGGCCCGGTCGACCTGCGTGACTGGCGGCAGTGGTGGCGGTGGGTTCCGGGCGCGTGCTGGTCCGCACCGCGCGGGCCGGGGAGCTCCCTCGACGGCCTCGACGACCATCCCGTCGTCCAGGTGTCGTACGACGACGCCGTCAGCTACGCGGAGTGGGCGGGCAAGCGCCTCCCGACGGAGGCCGAGTGGGAGTACGCGGCCCGAGGCGGTCTCGATCAGGCCCTATTCGCCTGGGGCGACGAACCCAATGACGGAATGCGCGCCAACAGTTGGCAGGGGCGGTTCCCGTACCTCAACACGGGAGCCGGCGCGGGCTCCTGGATGGGCACCGCGCCGGTCGGGAGCTTTCCGCCCAACGGCTTCGGTCTCTTCGAGATGACCGGGAACACGTGGGAGTGGACGAGTACGGTGTGGACGGACCGTCTCCAGGACCCGGCCACGAGCTGCGCGTGCTCCCCCGGCGCCGATCCGTCGGGCAACGCGGCGCCGGCCGACGCTCAGGAGCGGCGCGTCACGAAGGGGGGCTCGCACCTGTGCGCCCCGGAGTACTGCCTTCGCTATCGTCCCGCCGCCCGGACTGCTCAGACGGAGGATTCGTCGACGACGCACCTGGGCTTCCGTTGCGCTCGGTGAGCTGATCTCTCAGAACCCGGTCAGCGGGAGGTCGACGTAGGTGCCTTCGCCGTGCTGAACGGTGACGAGCCCGGAGGGATTGGTGGGGAGCACGCGCGGGACGTCGCCTCCGCTCAGGGAGATGCGGAGCCGCTGCCCGGTGTCGAACCGGAAGTGGATGTGTCCCAGGCGGATCGTGTAGTCGAGGGCCTCTCCGGGGGTGATCGTCTCGGGGCGCTCCAGGCTGGAGCGCAGCTGTGCTCGCAGGTATCCGGTCTCCAGCGGAAGGACCTGTCCCTCAGCCGTGACGACCTCGAGCTTGCTGACGAAGTAGGTGTCCTCCGCTGAGAGGGAGGCGCGGAGGTGCAGTTCGACCGGGCCGGAGACGGTGACGTCGTTGGTGAACGCGGGCGTGGTGAAGGTCGTGCGTCCGAGCGTGTAGCGACCGTGCCCGTTCGTGGTGTCGAACTCGGACATCGTCTGGGCTTGGTCGGCGTCGGTCGGGAGGCAGCCGATGACGCAGGCGGAGGGTCCGTCGTAGGTGTTGACGAAGTAGGCGGTCTCGCCGGTGGCGGGGAGGTCGGGCGTGAGTTCGCCGTTCGAGGTCGGATACAAGCGCCTGGCGGTCGCGTCAGCCGGCGGCCACTCTTGGGAGCCGGTCCAGGAGCCGCTGCCGCGCTGGGAGCGGTCCTCGTAGCTGATGATCCGCGAGGGCGGGAGGGTCGCTCCCGGCCGCTGGGCCAGCCAGTAGTCGAACCACTGCAGCACGGTCGCGTACGAGATCGAGTCGCTCGGGTCGGCGGTGAACGGGGTCGGCGCGGCTCCGGGAACCGACAATTGGAGGGCGTGCGTCCAGGGCCCGTAGAGCAGCCAGGTCTTGTCGGGGCGCTGTTGCAGCGCGTCGAATCCGCCGTGTTTGAAGATGTCGTAGTAGCCGCCGATGTGCAGTGCCGGCACCTCGACATCGGGGAGCTTGTTCGTGGTGACGATCTGCTGCCAGAACTCGTCGTAGTAGGGGTGGTCCTCGAGCGAGGTGAGGGTGCTGGCGTGTCCCTCCTTCGTCACGACCGGACCCAGGCACGCCCACCACGCACCAGCCTCGGTCGGGACGCCGCCGGGCCGGATCCACTCCGAATGGATGTTCGTGGGCGAGTTGATCGGGACGATCGCGTCCAGGTGCGGCGGCCGGAGGGCGGCCACCCGATACGCGGTGACCGAGCCGTAGCTCGCGCCGAGCTGGCCGACGCGGCCGGTGGAGAAGGGCTGCGCGGCGAGCCATTCGATCACGTCGTAGTTGTCTTCCGCTTCCACCTCCCGGAACCAGGAAGTCCACTCGCCTCCGGACTCCACGCTCCCGCGGACCGAGCAGGTCAGCACGACGAAGCCGCGCTCGGCGAGGTAGCTGTGCTTGGCGGGGCCGAAGTTGAGGAAGGCGTAGGGGGTGAAATTGGCGAGGACCACGGGGAACCGTCCCTCGACGGGCTCTCCCGCTCGGGCGGGGCGATACAGCATCCCGACCAGGACGGTGCCGTCCCGGGTCGGGACCTCGACGCGGGTGGCAAGCGATTCGTATTCGGCGGGGCGGTCGTAGCGCAGCCACTCGCTGACCGCCGGAGGGGCGGGTGCATCGAGCAGCGAGGTCGTCGACGCGAGCTGTGCATCGGTGGCGAAATGCAGGGGACTGACAGGCATGTGTTCACTCTTCCTCGAGGGATGTCCAGAAGCGCTGCGATACTCGATTTGATCGAGCGTACGTTTTTAAGTACTCTAGTACTCGATTTGGTAAGCCACCAATTCGGGTCCCTGCCTCTAGGAAGTTCTCAGTCTCTCTGAAACCTCCCGGGCACTCGGTTGGTCGAACGGCTTCCCGGATCGGCTGCTTCGGCGCCGGGTACGCACTCCAGAGATCCACTCAATGACGATTCGCTACCAGAAAACAGGAACGGAACAATGAAGCTCCTTCACTCCAAACGAGGTCTTGCCGCTGTCGCGGCTGTCGTGGTCGCGGGCTTGATGCTCGCGGGATGCACGCCGAGCGGGGGTGCCCCCAGCAGCGCCGGGAGCGGTTCCCCGGTTCGTGGGGGCACCCTGACGGTCGGCAGCGGCAACGATGCGGTGCCCGGCTTCGTGCTCGCCGGGAACCTGTCCAATGCGTCGTGGCAGCGGAGTGTGTTCCAGACGCTGACGTCGCTGGATGCGAAGGGGGTTCCGCAGCCGGTGCTGGCCAAGAGCTGGAAGGTGGCGGCCAATGGTCTATCGATCGACGTGAAGCTGCGCGACGATGTGACCTTCTCCACCGGTCGGAAGATGACGGCGGATGATGTGAAGGCATCGTTCCTGGACGCCCTGAACCCGGCGTTCGGCTCTCAGTTGGCGTTCATCGCCAAGCAGTTCACTGCGATCACCGTGCAGAGCCCGACCGAGTTGACGATCGACTTCGCGGCGCCACTGCCGAACATCTTCGACTTCTTCGAGCTGACCTCGATCATCGACCCCACGACCGTGTCCGGGTTGGCGAACGGCTCCAAAGTCATCGGCACCGGCCCCTACACCTGGCAGAGCTGGACGCCAGGAAGTTCGCTGACCCTGGTCCGCAACGCCAACTACTGGGGACCGAAACCCTACCTGGACAAGATCACCGTGGTCACGATCAGCGATCCCACCGCTCTGGTGAACGCGGTGAGGAGCGGCCGGGTCCAGTACGCCATCGGCATGGCCGGCATCGACGTCGCCGGATTCCAGAAGAACCCGCAGTACACCGTGGTTCCGGCCACCGGCTCCTTGTATCCGCTCGGGGTGGATGTGACCGCCGCGCCGTTCGACAAGCTCGCGGTGCGCCAAGCCGTGCAGTACGCCATCGACCGCAAGCGCATCGTCAGCCAGGTCTTCGGCGGTCTGGCCCAGCCGACCACACAGTTCTGGAGCCCCAGCACTCCGGGGTATGACTCCGCCTTGAACGACGCCTACGCGTACAACCCGGCGAAGGCGAAGAAGATGATCGCCGATGCCGGCGCCACCGGTGCAAGCTTCACCATCAACGTCATCGGCTTCGGTCCCAACATCAGCGCGGCCCAGATCGTGCAGAACAACCTCAAAGCCGCCGGACTGAACCCGACCGTGAACGTCCTCGCTCCGCTGACCTTCATCGGCCAGCAGGCCGCCGGGAAGCTCGGCCCGATGTTCATGCCGCTCCACGGGCTCGGATACGGTCCCGCGACACTGGTCAACCTGATCCCGTCACTGCGTCCCGGCAACCCGTCTCACGAGGCAACTCCGGAGTACACCGCGCTCCGCACCTCCCTCACACACGCTCAGGGCAGCGCCGTGGCACCCGCGACGAAGGCGATCAGCCAGTACATCACCCAGCAGGCGTTCAACGTGCCCCTGGTCTATGCCACCGGAAGCGTCGTCACCATCCCTGCCCTCCGCCAGGCCAAGGCGAGCGTCCTCGGCTACGCGAACTTCTCGTCCGCCTACCTCAGCAAATAGCCGAAGGAGACGTAAGTGCCCACCCCGAACATCGTCATCATCCTCGCCGACGACCTCGGTTTCTCCGACGTCGCTCCGTTCGGCGGGGAGATCGACACCCCCGCCATCGAACGTCTCGCCGGCCGCGGAGTGCGGATGAGCTCGTACTATGTCACTCCGCGGTGCAGCCCGTCGCGGGCGGCCCTTCTGACCGGGCACCACCCCCATTCCGTCGGGATCGGGGTGCTGACGACGGACAACCGGCCCAACGGCTACCCCGGCTCGCTGTCCACGGAGGTGCCCACCCTCGCCGAGCGGTTGTCGGAGCACGGCTACTCCACAGGGCTGTTCGGCAAATGGCACCTCGCGAGCGAGGACATCGTGCCGAGCGAGACCTGGCCGACGCGTCGCGGATTCGACGAGTTCCGCGGGATCCTGCAGGGCGTCTGCAGCTACTTCAACCCGCCGCTCGTCCAGGGCGAGGAACGCATCGCGCTGGACGACCTCCCCGACGACTTCTATTTCACCGAGGACATCACCGAGGGCGGCGCCGATTTCATCAAGCGGCAGGCGTCGGCTGGGAATCCCTTCTTCCTGTACCTCGCGTACACCGCCCCGCACTGGCCTCTCCATGCCCGGGAGGAGGACATCGCCAAGTACCGGGAACGATTCTCGGTGGGATGGGAGGTGCTTCGGGATGCGCGGCTCGCGCGCCTCCGGGAAACCGGCGTACTTCGCCACGTGGACACGCTCCCGCCCGCGCAGCCGCTGCCCGAATGGGACGAGAGCCGCTCGGACCGGGAGATCGAGAAGATGGCGGTCTATGCCGCCCAGGTCGAATCACTCGATCGGGGAGTCGGCCGGATACTGGACGCACTCGCCGAGAGCGGTGTGGACGACGACACGCTCGTCCTCTTCTTCTCCGACAACGGAGGGTGCGCGGAGGAGCTGCCGCTGGGCACCGACTTCCTCCCGGAGGAGAGCTCTCCGCACACCACCCGCGCCGGTGAGCCCATCGTGCGCGGCAACGATCCCGACGTGATCCCGGGCAGCGAGAACACGTTCCAAAGCTATGGACAGAACTGGGCAACGCTGTCCAACACGCCCTTCCGGCTGTGGAAGCGGTGGGTCCACGAGGGCGGCATCTCCACCCCCTTCATCGCCTCGTGGCCGGCCGGCGGAGTCGACGCAGGCGGAGCCATCAGCCATGCGGTCGGGCACGTGACCGATATCGTCCCGACGGTGCTCGACATCCTCGGAGACCCGTCGGACACGGAAGGCGAGAGCCTCCTCTCCGTGTGGCGTCAGCCTGACAGCGAAGGCGCCGACCGGACGCCGTTCTGGGAG
The DNA here is from genome assembly GCA_051962155.1 of Leifsonia sp. Classification (GTDB taxonomy): domain Bacteria; phylum Actinomycetota; class Actinomycetes; order Actinomycetales; family Microbacteriaceae; genus Leifsonia. The sequence continues at coordinate 6,349 of JBQCCO010000132.1, forward strand.
CACATGGGCAACGCGGCGGTCCGGCGGGGCCGGTGGAAGCTCGTCCGCGAGTGGGGGAGCCCCTGGGAGCTCTACGACATCGAGGCCGACAGGATCGAGTCCGACGACCTCGCCGCGGCCTCCCCGGCGATCGTCGCGGAACTCGAGTCCGCCTACCGCGACTGGGCGGCCTCGCATGGCGTCATCCATTGGCAGGACGTCCTCGACGACCACGAGAACCGCGGAATCCCGAAGGAGCGCGCTGTCGGTTGACGCCACTACCGACACTCGTAAAGGAGACATCATGATCCCCACTGACAGCATGTTCCCCTACCAGGACGCAACGCTTGCCCCGGCTGCCCGCGCGGCCGATCTCGTCGCCCGCATGACGCTCGAGGACAAGGCCGGGATGATGTTCCAATCGACCGTCACGGTCGGGCCGCTGGATGCGCCGGGGAGGACCTTCGGGGTGCCCTCACTCGCATCGCTCGTGATCAACCACCGGATCAGCTACCTCTACGTGCTGGGCGACGCGGACGATGCGCGCGAATTCGCGCGGTGGCTCAACTCCGCGCAGGAGCTCGCCCTGCGGTCGACGCTGGGAATCCCGATCACGTTCTCCACGGACCCCCGCCACGGCTTCGTCGACAACCCGGCAGCGTCCTCGCGCTCGAACATGTTCTCGCTGTGGCCGGAGAGCATCGGCCTCGCAGCCCTGCGGTCCCCGGAGCTCGTCGCGCGGTTCGCCGACATCGTGCGCCAGGAGTACGTCTCGGTGGGCCTCCGCTCGGCGGTGCATCCGCAGATCGACGTCGCCACGGAGCCCCGCTGGTCGCGCGTCGGAGCGACGTTCGGTGAGGATGCCGATCTGACCAGCGAACTGGCCGCCGCGTACGTCCGAGGTCTGCAAGGCGAGCGGCTCGGCCCCACCTCGGTATCGGCCATGGCCAAGCATTTCCCGGGCGGCGGTCCGCAGAAGGACGGTGAAGATCCGCATTTCACGTACGGCAAGGAACAGGTCTACCCGGGCGGCAACTTCCGGTACCACCTCAAGCCCTTCCTCGCGGCGATCGACGCCGGCGTCGCGGAGATCATGCCGTACTACGGGATGCCCGTGGGCACCGAGTACGAGGAGGTCGGCTTCGCGTTCAACAAGGCCATCATCACCGACCTGCTCCGTCGGCAGCTCGGCTTCGACGGCGTCGTCTGCACCGACTTCGGGCTGCTGACGGACGCGGTGATCCTCGGCAGTGAGCTGCCCGCGCGAGCGTGGGGCCTCGAATCGGTGAGCCGACAGGAACGACTCAGCCGGCTGCTCGACGCAGGCGTCGACCAGTTCGGCGGCGAGTCGTGCACCGAGGAGCTCATCGCAGCGGTGCGCCTCGGCCGGGTCGACGAGTCCCGGCTCGACGAGTCCGTCCTGCGGCTGCTCACGCAGAAGTTCGAACTGGGACTGTTCGAGCACCCGTTCGCGGACGAGGAGCAGGCCGTCGCCATCGCCGGCAATGCCGCCTTCCGCGCGGAAGGCGAGCGCGCCCAGCGGGCCGCGATGACGGTGCTGACCAATTCGGAGGTGGAGGGAGTTCCGACGCTTCCCGTCCGGGGCCCGCGCCGGGTCTACGCCGAGAATCTGGATATCGCCGGCGAGACCGGATGGACGCGGGTCGACAGCCCGGAGGATGCCGACCTCGCGGTCATCCACCTCGTATCTCCCTTCGAGACGCGCGGGGTCGGCTTCGAGGCGTTCTTCCACGCCGGGTCGCTCGCGTTCGATCCGGACGAACTGGCACGCCTCACCCGTATCTGCACGACCGTCCCGACCGTCATTCAGCTCACCCTCGACCGCGCGGCCGTGCTCGGCGAGCTCGTCGAACACGCGGCCGCCATCGTCGCCGACTATGGGGCTTCGGATGCCGCGCGGCTCGACGTGCTCACCGGTCGCTCACGGCCGGAGGGCAGGCTGCCTTTCGACCTGCCCTCCTCGATGGATGCGGTGCGAAACAGCCGTGAGGACGTCCCGTTCGACACCGAGTCGCCCGCCTTCCGGTTCGGACACGGGCTCACGTACGCAGAGGAGTCGTTTCAGAATCCGGTCAGCGGCAGGTCGACGTAGGTGCCTTCGCCGTGCTGAACGGTGACGAGCCCGGAGGGGTTGGTAGGGAGCACGCGCGGGATGTCGCCTCCGCTGAGGGAGATGCGGAGCCGCTGCCCGGTGTCGAACCGGAAGTGGATGTGTCCCAGGCGGATCGTGTAGTCGAGGGCCTCTCCGGGGGTGATCGTCTCGGGGCGTTCGAGGCTGGAGCGCAGCTGTGCCCGGAGGTATCCGGTCTCCAGCGGGAGGACTTGTCCTTCCACGGTGACGACTTCGAGTTTGCTGACGAAGTAGGTGTCCTCCGCTGAGAGGGAGGCGCGGAGGTGCAGTTCGACCGGGCCGGAGACGGTGACGTCGTCGGTGAAGGCAGGGGTGGTGAAGGTGGTGCGTCCGAGCGTGTAGCGCCCGTGGCCGTTCGTGGTGTCGAACTCGGACATCGTCTGGGCTTGGTCGGCGTCCGTCGGGAGGCAGCCGAGCACACAGGCGGAGGGGCCGTCATAGGTGTTCACGAAGTACACCGTCTCGCCGGTGGCGGGGAGGTCGGGCGTGAGTTCGCCGTTCGGGGTCGGGTACAAGCGTGTGGTCGCGGCGTGTGTGGGCGGCCACTGCTCGGAGCCGGTCCAGGAGCCGGTGCCGCGTCGGGAGCGGTCCTCGTAGCTGATGACCCGCGAGGGCGGGAGGGCCGCTCCCGGCCGCCGGGCGAGCCAGTAGTCGAACCATTGCAGCACGGTCGCGTACGAGATCGAGTCGCCCGGGTCACCGTCCATCGGGCCGGCTGCGGCGCCCGGCACCTTCATCGGCAGGAGGTGCGTCCACGGGCCGTAGAGCAGCCAGGTCTTGTCCGGTCGCTGCTCCAGGGCGTCGAATCCGCCGTGTTTGAAGATGTCGTAGTAGCCGCCGACATGCAGAGCCGGGACTTCCACATCCGGGAGCTTGTTCGTCGTCGCGATCTGCTGCCAGAACTCGTCGTAGTAGGGATGCTCCTCGAAGGAGCTGAGGGTGCTGGCGTGTCCCTCCTTCGTCACGACCGGACCCAGGCATGCCCACCAGTGGCCCACCTCCGTCGGGACGCCGCCGGGCCGGATCCACTCGGAGTGGATGTTCGTCGGTGACACGATCGGAAGGATCGCGTCGAGGTGCGGCGGCCGGAGGGCGGCCACCCGATACGCGGTGATCGAGCCGTAGCTCGCGCCTACCTGGCCGACGTGGCCGTCCGAGAAGGGCTGAGCGGCGAGCCATTCGATCAGGTCGTAGTTGTCCCGCGCTTCCACCCCCGGGAACCATGAGGTCCACTCGCCTCCGGACTCCATGCTCCCGCGGACCGAGCAGGTCAGCACGACGAAGCCGCGCTCAGCCAGGTAGTTCTGCTGCGAAGTACCGAAAGCGAAGAAATCGTAGGGGCTGAACTGGACCACGAGACTCGGGAACGCCCCCTCGACGGGCTCCCCGTTCCGAGCCGGGCGATAGAGCATCCCGACCAGCACGGTTCCGTCCCGGGTCGGGACCTCCACGCGGGTGCCGAGCGACTCGTACTCGGCGGGCCGGTCGTAGCGCAACCATTCGCTCACCTCCCGCGGGGCCGGTACATCGAGCAGCGAGGTGGTCGATGCGAGCTGGGCATCGGTCGGGAAATGCAGGGGACTGATCGGCATCTTCTCTCTCCTTTGAGGTACGATAGCCGGTACCCTAGTACTGCATGATGGTTCTCGTCAATCAACGCTCGCCGGGGACGGGACCGCGCGGAGGGGCGGCCCCGGCCGGCCTCACGGCGCGGACAGGATGAGAGCCTCGCCCTGACCGCCGCCACCGCACAGGGCGATGCCCGCCGTTCCGGTACCGCGTCGGAAAAGCTCGTGCGCGAGATGGACCGTCAGCCTGTTGCCGGAGGCGCCGAGCGGGTGACCGAGGGCGATGCCGCCGCCGTGGATGTTCACCACGTCATCGCTGAGGCCCAACCGTCGCTGGGACTGCACGATGACGGCGGCGAACGCCTCGTTGAGTTCCACCACATCCAGATCGGCGGGACGGATCCCCTGCTTGCGGCAGGCGAGCTCGAGCGCTCGTGCGGGTTGCTCCTGGAGGGAGCTGTCGGGGCCGGCGACCTGTCCGGACTGTCCGACGACGGCCATGACGACCCAGCCTTCCGCGTCCGCCCGGGCGCGGGTCGTCAGGATGACCGCCGATGCGCCGTCCGAGATGGGGGAGGAGTTGCCCGCGGTGATCGTGCCGTCTTCCGTGAATGCGGGCCGCAGACCGGCGAGCGCCGCCATCGTGGAGTCGGGCCGCACGCCTTCGTCGCGGGTGAGCGTCACGGGCGCGCCGCGTCGCGCCGGCGCTTCCAGCGGCACGATCTCGTCATCGAAGACGCCCCCGTCCTGGGCTGCCGCGGCCCGGAGGTGGGATCGCAGTGCCACGGCATCCTGCTCCTCGCGCGTCACCTGAAAGCGGGGGTTCGCCTGTTCGGTGGCGAGGCCCATGCTCGATCCGTCGTAGGCATCCCGGAGGCCGTCGAACTCGAGATGGTCCAGCGCCTCGAATCCGCCGACCTTCCACCCGGCGCGCGCGCCCGGCAGGAGATGCGGGGCCCGGGTCATCGACTCCATCCCGGCCGCCACGACCACCTCGGCGTCGCCGGCCATGATCATCCGTTTGGCATCGATCACCGCGGTGAGCCCGGACAGGCAGACCTTGTTCACGGAGGTCGCCGGCACGTCCCAGGCGATCCCCGCGCCGAGTGCTGCCTGTTTCGCGGGATTCTGGCCGGTCCCCGCCTGCAGCACATGCCCGACGATGACGGCGTCGACCGCCTCCGGAGGGACCATCCCCTGCGCCAGCGCGCCTCTGATGGCCGCCGAGCCGAGTTCGGTCGCGGCCAGCCCTGCGAGCTGGCCGCTGAGGCGCCCCTGGGGAGTGCGGGCAGCGGCGACGATGACGACTTCTTCGCTCTTCATGAATGGGTCCAGACTGCGTGTATCGAACACGCCTCGAAGGTCCGCGACGGGACGAGCCGGGGAACCGCTACTCGACAATCGCGTAAATGCTGATTAGAATACGAGCGTACCCCAAATCGTACTCACTTGATCAAGGAAGATCACCGCCGTGAATCCCGAGCTCTTCATCGACATCCAATCGCCCTACCTGGCGTCCGACGCCAGTGCCGCCTGGCTCTTCTGCGATCGCCACGATCCGTCGACCATCGCGTACACCCTCATCGACGGCGAGTCGGTCGTCTCCGTGACCTTCGGCCGGCTGCGAGCGGACTCCACCCGGCTCGCGAACGCGTTCCGCGAGCTCGGGGTGGGGCCGGGCACCCGGGTGGCGACGCTGATCCACAAGGGTCCGGAACTGATCACGACGATCCTGGCGGTATGGCGGCTCGGCGCTGTGTACGTCCCGCTCTTCACCGCGTTCGCCGGGAAGGCCGTCGAGTTCCGGATGCGCACCGCGGATGTCCGCCTCGTCGTCACCGACGCCGCACAGCGTTCCAAGCTCCCGGAGTCCGCCGACAGACCGGTGACGGTGGTCGTGGTCGACGGAGACGGGCGGCCGGGAGACCTGGACTACGCCGACGTTCTGGCCCGTGCCTCGGAGGACGCGTTCGAGGCCCACGCGCAGGGCCCCGACGGCGCGCTCGTACATATCTTCACGTCGGGGACGACCGGCTCGCCGAAGGGCGTCATCCATCCGCTTCTCCAAGCAGCCGCGTGGCACAGCTACTTCGTCTACGGGCTCGGCGTCACCGACGACGACGTGTACTGGTGCGCGGCCGACCCCGGCTGGGCGTACGGACTCTATGCCGGGATCGTCAGCCCGCTCGCCCACGGCTCCGGCGTGATCCTGCAGAGCGGCCCCTTCCATCCCGTCACCGCGTGGAGGCTGATCGAGGACCACGGCGTGACCAACCTCACGGCGGCGCCGACCGTCTACCGGGCGCTTCGCAACGCGTTTCCGACGCTTCCGTCGCGGGCACGCCTGCGACGCCTCTCCAGCGCAGGAGAACCGCTGACGCCCGAGGTCAACGTCTGGGCGACCGCAGAACTCGGCCTGCAGGTCCACGACCACTTCGGACAGACGGAGGTGGGGATGGTGTTCGCCAACGCGCACCACCCGGACATCGCCCGGGACGTCATCCCCGGATCGATGGGATATGCGCTCCCCGGGTGGGCGGGCACCGTGGTCGGCGAGGACGATGCGACGGAGCTCCCCGCCGGAGAGCTCGGCCGCGTGGCGATCGACGTGCTGAACAGTCCTGCGATGACCTTCCGGAGCTACCAGGATCCATCGAAGACCGCGTCGCGGTTCACCGCCGACGGGCGCTACTACCTCCTCGGCGACCTCGGCCACCGGGATGCGGCGGGAGCGTTCTATTTCGCATCCCGCGACGACGACGTGATCATCATGGCCGGCTATCGGATCGGGCCGTTCGAGATCGAGTCCATGCTCAGCGAGCATCCCGCCGTGGCCGAGAGCGCGGCGATCGCCGCACCCGACGCAGACCGGGGTGAGGTGCTCGAGGCGTACATCGTTCTCAGTGCGGGCTCCGACGCGTCCGACGCGCTCGCAGAGGAACTGCAGTCGTTCGTGAAGACCAACTATGCGGCGCACGCCTATCCGCGCGCCATCCACTTCGTGCCAGAACTCCCCAAGACACCCAGCGGAAAGATCCAGCGCTTCGTTCTGCGCGAGCAGCGACGATCCGAGCTGGAGAAAGCAGGAAACGCGTGAGCATCCCTCCCCTCCGAGTAGAGCAGCGAGGACCGGTGCGCTGGCTGTTCCTCAACAGACCCGACCAGCGGAACGCGCTGAACGACCGGCTCACATCCGCCATCGACGCCCAGGTCGACGACATCGCCGCCGACCCCGAGACGAGCGTGGTCGTGCTCGCGGGGGAGGGGCGCAGCTTCTCCGCGGGCGGTGACTTCCGCCAATTCCTGGAGCTCGGCGACGAGGATGCGGTCGTCGCCTTCCTGACCCGGCTGTCGGATGTGGTCAGCCGGATCGAGACCAGCCCCAAACCGTGGATCGCCGCACTGCACGGTCACGCCATCGCGGGCGGACTCGAGATCGCGCTCGTGTGCGATGTCGTGATCGCCGCCGAGGGAACGCTGATCGGCGACGGCCACGTGAACAACAAGCTGCTCCCCGGAGCCGGCTCGAGCGTCCGCCTGGAGCGCGCGGTCGGCAAGAGCACGGCCCGCTGGATGCACCTCAGCGGGCAATCGCTGACGGCTGAGGAACTGCGGCGGACCGGCTGGCTGCACGACGTCGTCCCGGAGGCCGAGCTTCATCGACGAGCCGCAGAGGTCGCGGGTCAGCTCGCCTCCCGCGACTCCCTCGCGCAGCAGAACGTGAAGAACCTGCTCTCCGCCATCGTGGATCTCGAGGATCCGGTCGCACTCAAGCTGGAGCTCGATGCGTTCAAGTCGAACTGGGAGCAGAACGATGTCGCCGCAGCGCTCGCCACCTTCCTCGCCCGACGAGGCGGAAACCCCCGGCAGCACGTCACCGCACAGAAGGTCGAGAAGTGAAGACACAGAAGTCCCCGGTCGTGGACCGGTTCGATGGCAGGACGGTGGCGATCACCGGCGCCGCCCAAGGGCTCGGCCTCGCGATGGCCGACCGCTTCGCAGCGGAAGGCGCCGCCCTGGCGCTCATCGACGTGAATGAACAGGCCCTGCAGACCGCCGCCGAGGCCCTCGGTCAGCGGTACGGCGCACGGGTGTCCCGGGCCGTCGTGGATGTGACGGACTCCGCGCAGGTGAACGCGTGGATCGCCGAGGTGGAGCAGGACCACGGGGCCGTCGACGTGCTCGTCAACAACGCCGGCATCATCCGGGACAACCGGATCGAGAAGATCACGGACGCCGATTGAGATGCCGTGATCGGTGTGAGCCTCAAGGGCGCCTTCCTGTGCTCCCGCGCCGCGTTCGCCGGGATGCGTGCGCGCGGTTACGGCCGCATCCTCTCGTTCTCGTCGATGTCGTGGCGCGGCAACTTCGGGCAGTCCAACTACGTCGCGGCGAAGGCCGGCATCGTCGGACTGACCCGCACGATGGCCTTGGAGGGTGCACGCGACGGGATCACCGCCAACGCCATCGCGCCCGGTCTCATCGAGACCCCGATGCTGGCCTCGATGAACGATGCCGCACGGGACCTTCTCATCGGCAAGGTCCCGATGAAGCACACCGGCGATCCGTCGGACATCGCGGAAGCCGCGGCATTCCTCGCCTCGGAAGGGGCGGGCTACATCTCGGGGGTGGTGCTCGACGTCGACGGCGGGATCTCGATCGGGTCCTCGATCCGCTGACCGTCCTTCCCGGATACCGGCTCCGCCGATCCCGGCCGGACGGCTCCGCTCGCGGCTAGTCCGCCCGCGCGGTGAGGCCGTGGATCAGGAGCTCGCCCAGCTCGGTGAAGGCCTCGCCCGCCGTGAGACCTGTCGCGTCCAAGAGCTCGCCGGACTGCACGCCGTCGATCAGGAGCGAGATCGCTTGGCCGGCGAGCGCCGCGTCGGCGGGGCGGAATACGCCGGCCCCCACACCCTCCTCGATCATGCCCTGCACCTTGCGCGCGGCGGCACGGGTGTTGAGCCGGTAGATCTCGGCCGTCGGCTCGTACGAGACCATGTCCACGTAGAAGGAGCGCGAGTTCCTTCTCATCTCGGTTCCGATGCCCGCCAGGTACCGCACGATGCGCTCGGCCGGGTCGGGGGTGTCCGCGATCTGCAGCTCGATGCCGGCCGTCGATCGCTCGAAGAAGTGCCGGGTGACCTTCTGGATGATCTGCTCACGGCTGCTGGCCACGGTGTACAGGGTCGTCTTCGAGCAGTGCAGCCGCTTGCAGAGGTCGTCGATCGTCAGGCCGCTGAAACCTTCCGCGAGGAAGATCCCTTCGAGCTCGTCGATCAGCTGGCTGCGACGGCCGTCATCCTTGCGCAGCCTCTCATCCCGAATGGCCGCGGCGGTTCTGGCGGGTAACGACATCTCAGTAGTCTCCCACTGCTGCAGGCTGAACGCTCACTGCACGCGCCCTGCAGGGACTACCGTTGGATGATGACCCCGACCGATTCCCCGCCCAGCGAGGCAGACGCCGAGCCGACCCCGACGACCTTCTCCGATCTGGGGCTCGATCCTGCCGTCCTCAAGGCGTTGAAGGATGTCGGCTACGAGACGCCGTCCGCCATCCAGGCCGCGACCATCCCCTTGCTGCTGGACGGGAGGGACGTCGTCGGCCTCGCACAGACCGGCACGGGCAAGACGGCTGCGTTCGCGTTGCCCATCCTGTCGCGGCTCGATCTGTCGCAGAAGAGCCCGCAGGCGCTCGTGCTCGCGCCCACCCGCGAGCTGGCGCTGCAGGTCGCGGAGGCGTTCGAGAGCTACGCCGCCCACCTGAAGGGCGTCCACCTGCTGCCCGTCTACGGCGGACAGGGATACGGCGTCCAGTTGTCGGCGCTGCGCCGGGGCGTCCACATCGTCGTCGGTACACCCGGCCGCATCATGGACCACCTCGAGAAGGGGACGCTCGACCTGTCCCAGCTCCAGTACCTCGTGCTCGACGAGGCCGACGAGCTGCTCAAGATGGGCTTCGCGGAAGACGTGGAGACCATCCTCGCCGACACCCCGGACGACAAGCAGGTCGCCCTGTTCTCGGCGACGATGCCGGCGCAGATCCGCCGCATCTCGAAGAAGTACCTGCACGACCCCGAAGAGGTCACGGTCAAGACCAAGACCACCACGTCGGCCAACACCACGCAGCGCTACCTAGTCGTCTCGTACCCGCAGAAGGTGGATGCGCTCACGCGCATCCTCGAGGTCGAGAACTTCGAGGGCATGATCGTCTTCGTCCGCACCAAGAACGAGACCGAGACGCTGGCCGAGCGGCTGCGGGCACGCGGTTACTCCGCGGCCGCGATCAACGGCGACATCGCGCAGGCCCAGCGGGAGCGCACGGTCGACCAGCTCAAGTCGGGAAAGCTCGACATCCTGGTGGCGACGGATGTGGCGGCGCGCGGCCTCGACGTGGAGCGGATCAGCCACGTGGTCAACTTCGACATCCCCGTCGACACCGAGTCGTATGTCCACCGGATCGGCCGCACGGGACGCGCGGGCCGCAGCGGCGCCGCGATCAGCTTCGTCACGCCGCGGGAACGCCGGCTGCTGTCCGCGATCGAGAAGGCCACCCGCCAGCCGCTCGCCCAGATGCAGCTTCCGAGCGTCGACGACATCAACACCACGCGGCTCGCCCGATTCGACGACGCGATCACGGAGGCGCTCCATCAGGAGGAGCGGGTCTCCCGTTTCCGCGAGATCATCGGGCACTACGTCGAGCATCACGACGTGCCCGAGGCGGACGTCGCGGCGGCGCTCGCCGTCGTCGCCCAGGGCGACGAGCCGCTCCTGCTCAGCGCGGACGATGCCCTCAGCCAGCGCGTGGAGCGCGACTCCCGTGCCGACGACCGCTCGGGACGAGGCGACAGGGGCGATCGCGCCGGCGGCCGCGACGACCGCGGTCCTCGGGGCGAGCGTCCGCGCCGCGAGCGGAGCGACAAACCGATGGCGCCGTACCGGATCGAGGTGGGCAAGCGGCAGAAGGTGGAACCGCGACAGATCGTCGGCGCCCTCGCGAACGAGGGCGGCCTCAGCCGCGACGACTTCGGGCACATCCGGATCATGCCCGACTTCTCCATCGTCGAGCTGCCCGCCGACCTCCCCGGCGACACCCTCTCCCGCCTCACCGGCACGCGGATCAGCGGCAAGCTGATCGAGCTGCGCCCGGACCGCCGGGCCGCCCCCCGCCGCGACTCTCCGCAGTACGACGCCCGCCCCCCGAGAAAACCCCGCCACTCCTAGCGCCCCCCGCTCCTCACCGGGACCGCGCCGGCGGAGGAGATCCGAACGGATCCCGTTCGAATCTCCTCCCTTACTGCCAATCGGAGGAGATCCGGCACCCGATCTCCTCCGCTAGCGTCGGTGCGTCTACCCCTCAAGAGCGCTGACGCACCCGCTCGGACGCGAGCGCGCGCTCGACGACGCCCGCCGGGATGCGCTCAGCGGTCCTGCCCGGCCGGTCGACGCCGCTCGGTCGTCCTCGTCGCGACTGCAGCTCGATGGCGAGCACCTCGGCCAGGTGCAGGGGGCGGGCGGCGTCGGAGAGCTGCTCCACCTGCGTGCGGCAGCTGAATCCGTCCGCGACGACGCGGGAGCCGGGCCCGGCCTCCCGGATCGCGGGGAGGAGGTCGTGCTCCGCGGCCGCGATCGAGACGTCGAGGTGGCCGGCCTCGAAACCGAAGTTGCCGGCGAGCCCGCAGCATCCCTCCACGGTCGTGGTGTGGATGCCGGCGTCGCTCAGGATGCGCTGGTCGGCCGCGAAGCCGCCGATCGCGTGCTGGTGGCAGTGCGGCTGCACCACGGCGGAGCCGCCGATGTGCGGCGGCGACCAGTCCGGGGTGCGCTCGAGCAGCTCGGCGAAGGACGTCGCGCGCTCGGCGACGAGGGCGACGGCCGGATCGTCGGGGAGGAGCTCCGGAGCGTCCGAGCGGAACACGGCGAGGCAGCTCGGCTCCAGGCCGACGAGAGGCGTGTCGTCACCCAGGGCGTCGGCCAAAGTCGAGGAGGTGCGCCGGAGCATCCGCTCGGCGACCCCCAGTTGCCCGGTCGAGATCCACGTCAATCCGCAGCAGAGGTGTCCGGGCGGCAGCACGACCCGGTATCCGGCGTCCTCCAGCACGGCGACGGCGGCCCGGCCGATCGAGGGATGGAAGTTGTCGGTGAACGTGTCCGGCCAGATCATCACGTCTCCGAGCGGAGCGGGAGGCGCTGCCGGGCGCGCCGCGAACCAGTCGGTGAACCTCTCGGGCGCGAAGCGCGGCACCGGCCGGTCCGGCTCGACACCGCCGAGTCGCTTGCCCAACCGGGAGACACCGGGGAGGCGCGCCAGCCAGTTGACCAGGCCGGGCGCCACCCGGACGACTCGGGCGAGAAGCGGGAGCCATCCCATCGTGTAGTGGGCGGCCGGCCGCAGGCGCCCTTCGTAGTGGTGCGAGAGGAACTCGGCCTTGTACGTGGCCATGTCGACGTCGACCGGGCAGTCGGAACGGCATCCTTTGCACGCCAGGCACAGGTCGAGCGCGTCGAGGACCTCGGGCGAACGCCAGCCGTCCTCGATGGGCCCCGGACGGAACCGGCCGCTGAGCATCTCGAACAGCAGCCGCGACCGTCCGCGCGTGGAGTGCTCCTCTTCCCCGGTGGCGCGGAAGGACGGGCACATGACGCCACCGGAGTGGCTGCGGCAATTGCCGACGCCGACGCAGCGGAGCACGGCTTTGTCGAACCGGCCGCCGTCTTCCGGGTACGAGAAGTGGAGGGTCACCTCCACCTTCGGCCGGAAGGTCGGGCCCAGCCGTAAGTTCTCGGTCGGCGGGAGGGGATGCACGACCTTGCCGGGATTGAAGTGGTTGCCGGGGTCGAACAGCGCTTTCGTCCGCTGGAACGCCTCCATCACCCGGTCGCCGAACAT
>JBQCCO010000133.1:0-2833 GCA_051962155.1 Leifsonia sp.
AGGGCGATGTAGAGCACCGCTCGGTCGTCGTACCGGCGGGTCATCTGGAACACCTGCCACATCTGCTTCAGACGGCCGGGCTCCTTGGTGGACTTGTCCTTTGCCATAGGTCCAAGGATACCGGCTCCGCAGCGTTCCAGACGACCCACTCGGCGCTCGTCCACGCCTCGCCCACCGCTCGTTCGCGACGGGTGTGCGCGGCGTGGGCGCCGGGTCGGCGCGGCGTGCGTCTACAGCCGGACTGCCCTCACGAGACCGCCTGTGCGAACCCGAGCGACGCGTCCGCGAGGTGGCGAAGTTCGTCCGGGACGGGCCGTCCCTTCGCCTGCATCGACTGCGCCCACAGACGTCCGGCCCGGTACGACGACCGCACCAGCGGACCCGCCAGGACACCCAGGAAGCCGATCTCCTCCGCTTCCTCCTTGAGCTCGACGAATTCGTCGGGATGCACCCAGCGCGCCACGGGGAGGTGGCGCGGGCTCGGCCGCAGGTACTGCGTGATCGTGATGATGTCCGTCCCCGCATCGTGCAGGTCGCGCAGCGCGGTGCTGACCTCGTGACGCTCCTCGCCCATCCCGAGGATCAGATTGGACTTGGTGATCAGCCCGGCCGCGCGGCCCTGGGTGAGCACATCCAATGACCGCTCGTACCGGAAGGCCGGCCGGATGCGCTTGAAGATCCGGGGGACCGTCTCGACGTTGTGCGCGAACACCTCGGGCTTGGCCGAGAACACCTCGGCGAGGTGCTGCGGGTTGCCCGAGAAGTCGGGCACCAGGATCTCGACGCCGGTGCCGGGCGACTGCCGGTGGATCTCGCGGATCGTCTCCGCATAGAGCCAGGAGCCTTCGTCCTCCAGGTCGTCACGGGCGACGCCGGTGACGGTGGCGTACCGCAGCCCCATCCGCTCCACGGACTCGCCGACGCGCCGCGGCTCGTCGCGGTCGAAGTCGGCCGGCTTCCCCGTGTCGATCTGGCAGAAGTCGCAGCGGCGGGTGCACTGCGAGCCGCCGATCAGGAACGTCGCCTCGCGGTCCTCCCAGCATTCGTAGATGTTGGGACAGCCGGCCTCCTGGCACACGGTGTGGAGGTCCTCGGACTTCACCAGGCTCTGCAGCTGCCGGTATTCCGGCCCCATCTTCGCCTTGGTCTTGATCCACGCGGGCTTGCGCTCGATCGGCGTCTCGGCGTTGCGGACCTCCAGGCGCAGCATGCGGCGCCCCTCGGGTGCGGCGCTCACGCGACGGCCTCCGCTGCCGTGAACTCCAGGTCGAAGGCCTCCATCACGAGGGGAGCCACGTCCTGTGGAGTCACCGTCCGGCCGAGGACGCGCGAGATCGTCGTGACCCCGGCGTCCCGGATGCCGCACGCCACGATGTGGTCGTAGGCGTCGAGGCTGTTCGAGCAATTCAGCGCGAACCCGTGCATCGTCACGCCCTCGGCGACGCGGAGGCCGATGGCGGCGATCTTCTCATCCTGCTCGGCTCCGGGGTTGTGCTCGGGGAGCATCCACACGCCGGACCGGCCTTCGACCTGCACTCCCGTCACGCCCAGCCGGGCGAGCACATCGATCAGGACGCGCTCGAGCGAGCGGACGTAGCCGACGACGTCGATGGGTTCGTGGAGGCGGACGATCGGGTATCCCACGAGCTGCCCCGGCCCGTGCCAGGTGATCTTGCCACCGCGGTCGGAGTCGACGACGGGCGTGCCGTCGGTCGGACGTTCGTCCGGGGAGGTCCGCTTGCCCGCGGTGTACACCGGCGGGTGCTCGAGGAGGATGACGGTATCGGGCGCCTGGCCTGCGACGACAGCGGCGTGCACGGCACGCTGCTGCTGAAGGGCCTCGAGATACGGCACGGAGTTGGCGCTTAGCCCCGTGACGTCATACGTGGTCACCGGGTCAGTCTATGCGCGCGACGCGGTCGCTGCTCACACGTCGGCCGGCGGGCGAGTTCTCCACCGGTCTTCCCGTCCGGCTCGGTCGCGCACGCTGGTCCGGTGGGATGAATACGTGATGCCGTCTTGCCTGTCCTCCCGTCCCTCCACCGCCACCCCAGCGGAACTCCTGCGCGTCGCGCGGGTGCTCGCCGAATCCGAGGGGTGGGAGGCGAGCGCGACCCCCAGCGGTGCCCCGGAGGATCGGTCGGGCGAAGCGCGGATCGTCGTATCGGGAGGGGCGCTTCCCGGGCGGGGCGTGCTCCGGGTGCGGGAGGCGGACCCTGTGGTGTGGCCGCCACGGGATGTGCTCGCCCGGCGAGCGGCAGGGAGCGAGCATGTGACCGCAGTGCTGTCCGAGGTGGGCACCAGGAGGATCCGCGGGCGCGAGGTGGATGCAGTGGTCCTCGCTCATGCGGATGGGGGAGACCTCGCGCAGCTCCTCCAGCGGCGCAGAGGCCTTCGCGGAGGGGAGGCCGCGACGGTCCTCCTCGGGGTGGCCGCAGGTCTGGCCGCATTGCATGCGGGCGGCTGGGCGAGTCCTGAGCTGTCGCCGGCCGGCATCGTCTTCGCCGGCGACGGCTGTCCAGCCCTCGATCTTCTCGACGGTGTGGTGAGGTCTGAACCGGCCGCTGTGGTCGCCGATGCCGAAGCGTTCTACGCGCTCGCCAGGATGCTCTCGCTGCGTGTGGTGGACGGTGCCGGGATGGTGCTGCTGTCGGCCGCCGAGAAGGGCTTGCGCGCGGGACGCTGGGAGGCGGTCGAAGCGTCCGTGCTTTCGGCCATCGCGCCCGAACCGGGGGGGGTGTGGAACCCACCCCCCCCCCAACGAAGGGGAAATGAACCCAGGCGCCCAACCCAAACAGAAAAACCTAAACCCCTCCCGTGCGCCACTACATTA
>JBQCCO010000134.1:0-14340 GCA_051962155.1 Leifsonia sp.
CGTCAGGTGGTTTATAAATAAGGGGGGGGTGTTTGTCTCCCGGGCGGTGTTGCGCGGGGTTTTGGTTTTTAAGGGCGACCGCCCGGCGCCCCTTATCCTCCCCGGGGGCGCGGGGCGGCACACCGCGCTGCTCGCCGAACGGCTCTGAGGCCGCTCCGCGAACCGCGTCAGTCCGTCAGGCTCAGTACGTCGAGGAGTAGTGCGCCAGGCTCGCGAAGACGATCACGAGGAAGATCCAGTAGATGATCGCGATCACGATCGCGACGAATCCGAGGATGATTCCGGTCAGCCAGAAGCCGCGAGCCTGCGGCTCCTTGTTGCGGCCGATGAACCCGAGCACGACGGCGGCGATTCCGAAGAGGACGCCGATGCCCCACGCGAGGTTGATCACGATGCCGACGATGCCGCCGACCAGGGACAGGATGCTCAGGATGGGCGACTTGGCCGCCGGCTGACCGTACGGCTGCTGGTAGCCCGGCGCGGGCTGACCGTAGGCGGGCTGACCGTAGGGCTGCCCCGGCTGCTGACCGTAGGGCTGCTGGCCATAGGGCTGGCCCGGCTGCTGCCCGTACGGCTGGCCGTATCCCGGCGCGGGCGGCTGCTGGCCGTATCCCGGTGCAGGAGGCTGCTGACCGTAGTCGGGCGCCGGAGGCTGCTGGCCGTAGTCCGGCGCGGGCGGCGGAACAGCGCCGGTGTCGCCCGCCGGCGGCACGGGAGGAGGCGGTGGGACCGAGCCGTTCTCTGCGTTGGGGTCCACCGGGTCGGTGGGAGCGTTCGGATCGGTCATGGGACCCATCTCCTTCATGCTGGAAGCTGGCGGTCGGCGACTCCCGCGGGAAGAGACTTCCTGAGAGAACGCTGTATCGCCTCCATCGTGGCAGTCACCCGGCGGGGGTGTCAACGCAGCGTCTCAGCGGGTGACCTGAATCTCGGTAACGGGGAGAGTCGAATCCGCCGAGAACGTCAGGTCACTGGGTCCGTGGCCGGCCAAAATCAACTGCGCGCCCAGTGCGGCGATCATCGCCCCGTTGTCGGTGCACAGCGAGAGAGCAGGGATGCGCAGAGCGACGCCCGCCTCTGCCGCGCGCGCGACGGCGAGCTGCCGGACCCGTGCGTTGGCGACCACCCCACCGCCCAGCAGCAGCCGGGGCACGTCGTGGTCACGGCAGGCGGCCAGCGCCTTCGTGATGAGGACGTCGACGACCGCTTCGCGGAAGGATGCGGCGACATCCGCCGTCGGCACCTCCTCGCCGGCGTCCTGCCGCTGTTCGACCCAGCGGGCAACGGCCGTCTTGAGGCCCGAGAAGGAGAAGTCGTAGCGGTGCTGCTCGAGGTCTTTCGGCCGCGTCAGGCCGCGGGGGAACCGGATGGCTCGAGGGTCGCCGTCCGCCGCCACGCGATCGATCTGAGGACCCCCGGGATAGGGCAGGCCGAGCACCCGCGCGACCTTGTCGAACGCCTCCCCCGCGGCGTCGTCGATGGTCTCGCCGAGCAGGCGGACATCCGAGACGAGGTCGCGGACGAGCAGCAGCGAGGTGTGGCCGCCGGACACCAGGAGCGCGATCGTGGGCAGTTCGACAGGATGCCCGGGGCCGCCGGCCGCATCCAGCAGGTCGGCGCCGACATGCCCGACGAGGTGGTTCACCGCGTAGAGCGGCTTGCCCAGCGACACGGCGAGCGCCTTCGCCGCACCGACGCCGACCATGAGCGCTCCGGACAAGCCGGGTCCGCTGGTGACCGCAATCGCATCCACGTCCGCCAGCTCGATTCCGGCGTCCGCCACTGCGGTCCGCAATGTCGGTTCGAGCGCTTCCAGAGGCGCCCGCGCCGCGACCTCCGGAACGACGCCGCCATACCGGGCGTGCTCCTCCATCGACGAGGCGATCGTGTTGGCGAGCAGGGTCGTGCCGCGGACGATGCCGACGCCGGTCTCGTCGCAGGAGGTCTCGATCCCGAGCACCAGGGGGCCGTCGTCCGTCGTGGCGGGGTGGGTCATGCGGTCGTCTCCGGGGTGGGGATGGATGTGGCCGGGTCGCCGAGACGCATGACCACCGCATCCACGCCGTCCGGCTGGTAGTACTTCGGGCGCACGCCGATCTCCTCGAACCCCAGTTCCCGGTACAGCGCCTGGGCTCCCGGATTGTCGGCCCGGACCTCGAGGAACACCTCGCGCGCTCCGCGGTCCCGCGCCTCGGCGAGCAGAGCCAGCATGAGCCTCCGCCCGAGGCCGCGACGGCGCGCATGGGGAGCCACCGCGATGGTCTGGATGTCGCCCTCGCCTCCCCCGCGCGGTGCGAGCAGGCCCGCATAGCCGTCGATCCGCTCGGGCGCCGACGGCTGGAAGGCGACGAGGTAGTATCCGTGCTCGCCGGTCACCTCGGATCGCATCGACCGCTCGGACCACGCGTCGGTGACGAAGGTCGATCGCTCCAGCTCCATGATGGCCGGCACGTCGTCGACCACTGCCCGCCGAAGCCGGTACTCCGGCTGGCTGGATGCGCTCATGCCGTCACCCGCTTGGGTCCGGCCGACAGCGTCACATCCGGCGAGCGCAGATAGAGGGCGTCATCCGCATCCATCGGCAGTCCGTTGGCGTACCGGAGCTCGGCGAGCATCCCGAGCCGGCCGGCCGGAACCACCGCCGCCTCGAAGCGCGGGATCTCGGGATGCGGGAGTTCGTCGGGTTTCCCGAGTCCTGGTCCGTCGAGACGTACGGGCAGCCCGAACGCGTCCGTGCCCGAGTAGGCGGTCCAGTAGCGCTCGCGACGGCGGGCGTCGGTCACCACCAGCAGCGGGCCTGTGACGCCTGCGGCATACCTCTCGTAGGCCACGGCGTCATGGCTGACGACCGGCACGAGTGGCTTGCCCGCACCGAACGCGAACGCCTTCGCGGCGGCGATGCCGACGCGGAGACCGGTGAACGGGCCGGGTCCCATCCCCGCGACCACACCGGAGAGTGCGCGCACTTCGACGCCGGCGACCGTCAAGGCCTCCTCGATCAGGGACCCGATCACTTCGGCGTGGCGCATGGTGTCGGTCTCGATGAGCTCGGAGAGGACGCCGCCCTCCCGGTCGACGACCGCCACGCTGGTGCCGGCGGACGTGTCGATGGCGAGGAGCATGCTTCCAGCCTAAGCGGGATCGACAGCGGCCCGACCCGGGGAGGCCGCCCACCGCGGACCGAAGCCGTTGATCCGGACGGTGCGCGGCTCATCCAGATCGTCGAGGTCGTCGGACTCGTCGGGCTCGCCAGCGCCCCGGCCGCCGGCCTCAGCGACCCGCTGCTCGGCGCCGGTCGGCCGTTCGATCTCGACCTCGAGCCACGACTCCGCGACGCCCTCGAGCATCCCGCTGCCCCACTCGACCACGACGACCGAGCGCGCGAAGTCGATGTCGAGGTCGTCGAGCTCCAGCGCACTCGAGAGCCTGTACGCGTCCACGTGCACCAGAGGCGTGCCGCCGGAGAGGCTGGGATGCGTCCGCGCGAGCACGAAGGTCGGGCTCGTCACCGGGCCGCGCACGTCCAGGCCGTCGCCGATCCCGCGGGTCAGGGTCGTCTTCCCCGCACCGAGCGGACCGGTGAGGACGACGAGGTCGCCCGCCCGCAGGACTGTCGCCAGCTCCCGGCCGAGGGCGTGCATTCCGGCGGCCGTCGCGACGCGGCGGGCGAGCGGAAGCGGCAGCGTACCCGGCGCTGCCGGCCCGCCGTGCGTACCCGGCGCGTCCATCACCGGCCTCCCCCGAGGAAGGTCCGTTCGAGCCGGCCGCCGAGCCGCGTGACGATCTCGTAGTTGATGGTGCCGGCCGCCTCGGCCCAGTCGTCCGCACTCGGGACGCCGGTCGCGGGGTCGCCGAACAGCACGACCTCGTCGCCCACGGCCACCTCGAGATCACCGACGTCGACCACGAACTGGTCCATGGCCACACGCCCGCTGACCCGGAAGGTCCGCCCGCCGATCGACACCGGCGCCGCGTTGGAGGCGTGCCGCGGGATTCCCTCCGCATAGCCGAGCGGGACGAGCACCAGCGTCGTCTCCTTCTCGGTGCGGTACGTGTAGTCGTAGGAGACGCCTGTGCCCGCGGGCACGCGGCGCACGGCGGCGACGCGGCCGCGGAGCGTCATCGCGGGACGCAGTCCCAGCTCAGCGGCGGAAGCCGCGGACCGGCCGAAGGGCGACAACCCGTACGCGGCTATGCCCAGCCGCACCAGGTCGTACCGCGCCTCCGGAAGCGAGAGCGCTGCCGCACTCGCCGCCAGGTGCCGCAGCTCTGGTGCGAGCCCGGCGCTTCCTGCGCGCTCCAGCGCCCGCTCGAAGACGGCCACGGCAGCACGGTCGTCCTCCGGCGAGGCGTTCGACACATGGGAGAAGATGCCGCGGACGACGACGCGGCCGGCGGTCTCCAGCTCCCGCGCCCGGGCGAACACCGCCTCCCAGTCCGACTCGGCGATGCCGTTGCGGCTCAGTCCCGTCTCCACTTTCAGCTGGAGGAAGACCGGCCGCTCGCCGGCCGCCCCCCCGGCCGCCCCCACCCATTGCGCACCCCACCAGATTCCCAGATAGATCCCCGCACCGAACGCCGCGGCGAAGTCCTCGTCGGGATCGTGCAGCCAGGCGAGCACCGGGGCCGCTATCCCGGCCTCCCGGAGTGCGAGCCCTTCGGCGATGTCCGCTACGCCGAGCCAGTCGGCGCCTCCGGCGAGCGCCGCCCGCGCGCACTCCACCGCCCCATGCCCGTACGCGTCGGCCTTGACGACCACCATGACGTGCGGCGTGCCGACCAGCTCGCGCAAGCGGACGACGTTCGCGGTCACCGCATCCAGATCGACCACCCGCTCGCGGAAGGCGGTCACGGCGCGGTCTCCGTCACGACGAATGCCGTCGCGACTCCGGCATCGTGCGACATCGACACGTGGATGCGGACGATACCCCGCTCACGCACCTGCGCCTCCACGACGTTGTGCAGCACGAAACCGGGGTTCCTCTCCTCGTCGGGCACGATCTCCAGGTCATGCCAGCGAACACCCTCCGAGCCGCCGAGCGCCTTGATCAGCGCCTCCTTCGCGGCGAAACGCGCCGCCAGGGAGTGCACGGGCAGCGGCCGCTCCGCCTCGGTGAAGAGCCGTTCGCGCAGCTTCGGCGTGCGCGCGATCGACCGCTCGAAGCGCGCGAGATCGACCACATCGACTCCGATGCCGGCGATCACGGCCTCACTCCACGGTGACGGACTTGGCCAGGTTGCGCGGCTGGTCCACGTCCAGGCCCTTCGCCGCCGAGAGCTCCATCGCGAAGATCTGCAGCGGGACGACGGCCAGCAGCGGCTCGAAGAGCGGCGCGGCGAGCGGGATGCGGATGACCTCGTCGGCGAACGGCAGCACCGCGGCGTCCCCGGCCTCGGCGATCGCGATGACGCGGGCTCCCCGGGCACGGATCTCCTGGATGTTCGAGACGACCTTCTTGTGCAGCTCGTCCGACCACCGGGGGCTCGGCACCACCACGAAGACCGGCTGACCGGGCTCGATCAGCGCGATCGGACCGTGCTTGAGCTCGCCGGCCGCGAAGCCCTCCGCGTGGATGTACGCGAGCTCCTTGAGCTTCAGCGCACCCTCCAGCGCGATCGGATAACCGACGTGGCGGCCGAGGAAGAGCACAGAGCGGGTGTCTGACATCCACTTGGCGAGCTGGGCGATCTCGCCGTGCGACTCGAGCACGGTCGCGATCTTGTCGGGCACGGCGAGCAGCTCGGCGATCGCATCGCGCTGCCGGGAGCTGTCGATGGTGCCGCGGATCCGCGCCAGGTGCAGGCCGAACAGGTACAGCGCCGTGATCTGCGCGACGAACGCCTTGGTCGACGCGACCGCCACCTCCGGCCCGGCGTGCGTGTAGAGGGCTGCATCCGACTCGCGCGGAATGGTCGCACCCTGCGTGTTGCAGACCGAGATCGCCTTCGCGCCGGCCTCGCGGGCGTACTTGACCGCCATCAGCGTGTCCATCGTCTCGCCGGACTGGCTGATCGAGATGACCAGCGTGCCCTCCGTCAGCACCGGCTCGCGGTAGCGGAACTCGTGGCTGAGCTCCACGTTCACCGGGACGCGGGCCCACTTCTCGATCGCGTAGCTGCCGACGATGCCCGCGTACGCGGCGGTGCCGCACGCGATGATCGTGATGCGGTCGATGCCGGCGAAGTACTCGTCGCCCAGCGCATCCAGCTCCGGGATGTGGACGGCGTCGTCCACGATGCGCCCGCGCAGGGTGTTGGCTACGGCGTCCGGCTCTTCGGAGATCTCCTTGGCCATGAAGGACGACCAGCCGCCCTTCTCGGCGGCCGAGGCATCCCACGCCACCTCGAACGGCTCGACCTCGACCGGCGCGCCGGCGAAGTCGGTGACGGTGACGTTGTCCGGCGTGATGGTGACGATCTGGTCCTGGCCGATCGCCATCGCCCGGCGGGTGTGCTCCACGAACGCCGCGACGTCGGAGCCGAGGAAGTTCTCGCCGTCGCCCAGCCCGATGACGAGCGGAGAGTTGCGGCGCGCGCCGACGACGACGTGCGGCTGGTCCTGGTGCATCGCGAGCAGCGTGAACGCACCCTCGAGACGCGAGACGACCGCCTGGAACGCCTCCGGCAGGTCGCCGGTGCGGCGGTACTCGCGGCCGAGCAGGACGGCGGCGACCTCGGTGTCGGTCTCCGATTCGAACGCGAAGCCGTCGGCGAGCAGCTCGTCCTTCAACGTGGAGAAGTTCTCGATGATGCCGTTGTGGATCACGGCGAGGCGACCGTCGTCGCCCAGGTGCGGGTGCGCGTTGACGTCGGTCGGGCCGCCGTGGGTCGCCCAACGGGTGTGGCCGATGCCGGTCTGGCCGTTCGGGATGGGGTGCTCCTGCAGCTCGTCGGTCAGCACCGACAGCTTGCCCGCCTTCTTAGCGGTGCCGAGGGCTCCATCCGGGCCGATGACGGCGATGCCGGCCGAGTCGTATCCGCGATACTCCAGGCGCTTCAGCCCGCCCATCAGCACCTCGAGGCTCTTGTCGGTACCGACGTACCCCACGATTCCACACATGCACCCGAGTCTATCGTGGGCCGGAGTGAGGACCCGCTGAATGCTCCCCCCTAGACTTGGGGGCCTATGGCTGAGAACGGCGGCGACTCCTCCCCCTTCGTCGAGCTGAGCAGGAGCGACTGGGCGGAGCTCGCGCAGAACACGCGCCTGCCGCTGCAGGAGACCGAGGTCGTGCAGCTGCGCGGCCTGGGCGACCCGCTCGACATGCGCGAGGTCGAAGAGGTCTATCTGCCGCTCAGCCGGCTCCTCAACCTGTACGTCGGCGGCACCAAGCAGCTCCACCGCGTGACGAACGAGTTCCTGGGCGAACGTGCGGCCAGCACGCCCTTCGTCATCGGCGTCGCGGGATCCGTGGCGGTCGGCAAGTCGACCATCGCACGCCTGCTCCGTGAGCTGCTGTCGCGCTGGGACGACACCCCGCGCGTCGAGCTGGTCACGACGGACGGCTTCCTGCTGCCGAACGCCGAGCTGGAGCGCCAGGGCCTGATGGAGCGCAAAGGCTTCCCCGAGTCCTACGACCGCAAGGCGCTGCTGCGTTTCGTCACCGCCGTGAAGAGCGGCGCCGCGGAGGTCCGCGCTCCCTTCTACTCGCACCTGAGCTACGACATCGTCCCGGATGCCGAGATCGTGGTGCGGCGTCCCGACGTCCTCATCGTGGAGGGCCTCAACGTCCTGCAGCCGGCGGGCGGGGGCAACCGGCTGGCTGTCAGCGACCTGTTCGACTTCAGCGTCTACGTGGATGCGCGCACGCGCGACATCGCGCACTGGTACGAGGAGCGGTTCCTGAAGCTCCAGCGCGGGGCCTTCACGAACCCGAAGTCGTACTTCCACCGGTATGCGCAACTGACCGAAGAGGAGGCGCGGGCGCGGGCCGGATCCATCTGGACCGCGATCAACGAGCCGAACCTGCTCCAGAACATCCGCCCGACCCGCTCGCGAGCGAAGCTCGTGCTGCGCAAGGACGTGGATCACGCGGTCAGCTCGGTCCTGCTGCGCAAGCTCTGAGAGGGCTTTTAAGCCCGACGCTCAGGTGGCGGAGGTTGTCAAGCTCTGGCCAGCGATGAGCGCGTCGCGTAGGCATGAGGTGTGCCTACTTCTCGCTCTCGTGCCGCCGAACTCCTCGGACAGCGGGTGCGGGAGGCGCGTATCGCCCTCGGCATGAGCCAGGAGGACATCGCCAACCTGGCCGACATGCACGTGACCAACTACGGACGCGTGGAGCGCGGCGAGGCCAACTCGGAA
Source organism: Leifsonia sp. (assembly GCA_051962155.1). Lineage (GTDB taxonomy): Bacteria > Actinomycetota > Actinomycetes > Actinomycetales > Microbacteriaceae > Leifsonia. Next base: position 8,303 of record JBQCCO010000134.1, read on the forward strand.
CTCCACACCATCGTGCGCATCGCAACAGCGCTCGACAAGGACCCGGGCGAACTGATGGCTGGACTCTACGGCACGGAGATGCTGCCCGACCGCTCGCGCGCGTACTCGGTCGCCGACTTCATCGCCGCGCGACGGGAGCACGAGTCGCGCTGACCGCGACCCGCGGCGCGGCAGCGGGCGTAGCCGCAGCCGTTGCCTGCGACGCGCCGGCAACTCTCAGAGCGCCAGGCGCTCCCGCACGACGTCGGCCAGCTCGTTGGCGAGGCGCTCGGCCGTGACCTGGTCAGCCGCCTCCACCATCACCCGAACCAGCGGCTCGGTTCCGGAGGGCCGCAACAGCACGCGTCCCGTGTCGCCGAGCGCGCTCTCCGCCGTCTTCACGGCGGTCTGAAGGCCCTCGTCGGTGTGCACGGCGTGGTGGTCGACGTTCTTGACGTTGACCATCACCTGCGGGTACACGGTCATCACGCGGGCCAGCTCGGCGAGGGTCTTGCCCTGCCGGGCCATCTCGCTGAGGAGGTGCAGCCCGGTGAGGATGCCGTCGCCGGTCGTCGCGAAGTCGCGCATGATGACGTGACCGGACTGCTCGCCTCCGAGCGAGTACTCGTTCTCGTTCATCTCCTCCAGCACGTAGCGGTCCCCGACGGCCGTCTCCACGACCCGGATCCCGTTGTCGCGCATGGCGAGCTTCAGGCCGAGGTTGCTCATCACGGTCGCGACGAGGGTGTTCTCACGCAGCTTGCCGCGCTCCTTCATCCCGACCGCGAGGATGGCCATGATCTGGTCGCCGTCGACCACATTGCCGTCCGCGTCGATCGCCAGGCACCGGTCGGCGTCGCCGTCGTGCGCGATGCCGACGTCCGCGCCCGCGGCGAGGACGGCCTTGGCGAGGTTGTCGAGGTGGGTCGATCCGACACCGTCGTTGATGTTCATGCCGTCCGGCGAGTCGCCGATGACGGTCACGCGTGCGCCCGCGTCGGTGAAGACCTCGGGCGAGATGCCGGCGGCGGCGCCGTGCGCGCAGTCGAGCACGACGTGGATGCCGTCGAGCCGGTGCGGGAGGCTGGCCAGCAGGTGGACCACGTAGCGGTCCTCGGCGTCGGCGAACCGGCGGATGCGGCCGACGTCGGCGCCGGTCGGCGTCAGCTTCTCGAGGTCGAGGTGCTGCTCGATGCGGTCCTCGACGATGTCGGGGAGCTTGGTGCCGCCGCGGGCGAAGATCTTGATCCCGTTGTCGGGCGCCGGGTTGTGCGACGCGGACACCATCACGCCGAAGTCGGCGTCGAAGTCGGCGATCAGGAAGGCGGCAGCGGGTGTGGGGATGACTCCCGCGTCGTACACGTCGATGCCGGAGCTGGCGAGCCCGGCCGAGACGGCGGCGGAGAGGAACTCGCCCGAGACGCGGGGGTCACGGGCGACGATGGCGCTCGGGCGCTTGCCCGCAGCGCGCCGCGCCTCGGCGCTTCGGCCTTGCGTCAGTACCGCAGCAGCGGACTGCGCAAGGCCGAGCGCCAGGTCGGCGGTGAGACGTCCGTTCGCGAGGCCGCGAACGCCGTCGGTTCCGAAGAGGCGTGGCATGGACCGAAGCCTAGACGCTCGCGTGCGTCAGCGCTTGGAGAACTGCGACGCCTTGCGGGCTTTCTTGAGACCGTCCTTCTTGCGCTCGGTGACGCGTGCGTCGCGCGTGAGGAAGCCGGCCTTCTTCAGGGTCGGGCGGTTGTTCTCGCGGTCGATCTCGTTGAGAGCGCGCGCGATGGCGAGGCGCAGGGCGCCCGCCTGACCCGAGGGGCCACCGCCGGTGATGCGGGCGACGACGTCGTAGGAGCCGATCAGGTCGAGCACCTTGAACGGGTCGTTGATGAGCTGCTGGTGCAGCTTGTTCGGGAAGTAGGCGGCGAACTCACGGCCGTTGACCGTGATGCTGCCGGAACCGGGGACCAGGCGCACGCGCGCGATGGCCTCCTTGCGGCGGCCGACGGCCGCGCCGGGAACGGAGAGGACGGCGCGCGGGGCGGCCGGGGCCTCCGAGGCCGGGGTCTCGGTCGAGTAGGACTCGACATTGTCGGCCTGAGCCGTTTCGATGCTGTCTGCGATCTTCGCCACGGTGGTGATAATCCTTTGTCTCGTGAAGTCGTGAAGGTCTTCGGCGCCCGCTACTGGGCGACCTGGCCGAGCGTGTACGGCTTCGGCTGCTGGGCGGCGTGCGGGTGCTCGCTTCCGGTGTAGACCTTCAGCTTGCGGAGCTGGGCGCGACCGATGGAGTTCTTCGGCAGCATCCCGCGCACGGCCTTCTCGACGGCACGCACCGGGTTCTTCTCGAGGAGCTCGGCGTAGGTGGTGGCCTTGAGGCCGCCCGGGTAACCGGAGTGGCGGTATGCCTTCTTCTGCAGGGCCTTCTGACCGGTCAGGGCGACCTTCTCGGCGTTGACGATGATGACGAAGTCGCCACCGTCCATGTGCGGGGCGAAGGTGGGCTTGTGCTTGCCGCGCAGGAGGGCTGCGGTGTGGCTGGCGAGGCGACCGAGCACGACGTCGGTCGCGTCGATGATGACCCAGTCGCGCTGGATCTCGTCGGCCTTCGGGGAATAGGTGCGCGTCACAGTAGTGGCTGCTTTCTGTCTCGAACGGAGGTGTTCGTGAATCCCGCTCCGATGGAGGTTCGCATCCCGAAAGGACGGAACCATGCCGGTGGAGGGCTCACGTTCGTATGTCGCGCCGCAGAAGGCGCGGACACCAAAGGTCAATACTACGTGACCCCCGCACTACCGGTCAAACCGGCGGAAATCGCGCGCTGACGGAACCCGGCTACAGCTCGCGCAGCGCGCGGGTGCGCTCTGCGCGCAACGCGAGCTCGGGGCCTTCGGGGTATCCGACCTCCAGCAGGGTCAGCCCCCGGGCCGGCATGACCTTGAAGGCGTTGGTCCGGCGCTTCTCGTCTCGCAACGACACCAGGTCGCCCGGATCGAGCTCACCCTCCCCCACCTCGACGCAGGCGCCGACCAGCGCACGGACCATGCTGTGGCAGAAGGCGTCCGCGGTCAGGTCCGCCACGAGCACGCCGTCCGGCTCTCGGCGCCAGGCGAAGGACTGCAGGGTGCGGATGGTCGTGGCACCCTCCCGCGCCTTGCAATAGCTGGCGAAGTCGTGCAGGCCGAGCAGGCCGTGAGCGGCCATGTCCATGGCGGTCGCGTCCAGGTCGGATGAGACCCATGCCGTGCGGTGGCGCTGAAGGGGGTCGCGAAGCGCCGCCCGGTCGGCCACGCGGTACTCGTATCGCCGCCACAGCGCCGAGAACCGCGCGTCGAATCCCTCCGGCGCGAGGGAGGCTGCGAGCACCACGACATCGGAGACCGGACCCAGGATGCCGTTCAGCCGCCGGCCGAGGGCCTCCTCGGGCGAGAGGGGCGGCCGCTTGCCGTGCGGCTTCCGCAGCAGGGTCTCCTGCTCCGGGGTGAGATCGACGTGGGCGACTTGCCCTACGGCGTGCACGCCCGCGTCGGTCCTTCCGGCGACGGTCAACTGCGGAGGCTCACCGGCGCGGCGGAAGATCGTCGCGAGCGCATCCTCCAGCGTCCCCTGCACCGTGCGCAGGCCCGGCTGGCGGCCCCAGCCGCTGAAGTCGGTGCCCTGGTACGCGATGTCGAGGCGGTACCGACGCTTGCCCTCAGTAAGCACGGATCAGTCCCGTCTCGGTCTGCGTGGACACGAACCCCATGCCCGTGTACAGCCCCAGGGCTCCGGTGGGGTTCTCGGCGTCGACATCCAGCACCACCTTGTCCCAGCCGCGAGCAGCGCATCCCTCCAGCACCGCGCGGAGCAGGCTCGGGGCGATGCGACGGCCGCGGAACGGTCTTGTCACAGCCACCGTCGAGACGTAGGCACCGGAGTAGCCCTGGTGCGCCCAGTCGTCCTCGTTCACGTCGGTGAGCAAAACTCCCGCGACCTCGTCACCGGCAAGCGCCACGAACGAGAGGTCGGGGGCGAAGGTTCCGGAGACGAGCCCCGCGAACTGCTCATCGCTCAGGGGCTGGCTGCCCCAGTGATCGCGGAAGGCAGCATCGCGGGCCGCATGCACCGCGTCCGCGCGATCGGCCGTGTACGGCACGATCCGCACCTCCACGGTGGGCGACACCTCCGGGATGGGCTCGTGCAGGTCGCGCTCCATCGTGTGGAAGTAGCGCGCCACCTCGAAGCCACCGGCGAGCAGCAACCGCTCCCGGTCGGACGCACGACGGTCGGCGTAGCCGACGAGCCAGCCAGGAAGCGGCTTGTCGGCCGCGATGAGCTTCTGCTCGCCGCGCGTCCGCTGCCAGGCGAGCAGCTCACGCCCGATTCCCCGGCCCCGGAACTCTGGAAGCACCCCGCCGTTCATGAACTCGCGCACGAGCGACTCCTGCCGCGGCGGCTCCAGCACGATCCCCACCGCGGCCACCCGGCCCTCGGCCGTCACAGCCAGCAGGGTGTCCGTCTCCAGGTCCACGAAGCTGTAGCCGAGCTCCACGTCGACGTCTTCGCGGGTGGTCGCATAGTTGGGATGATCACGCTCATCCATCGCCCGGTAGACCTCGTGCACAGCGGCCGCGTCGTCCGCTGTCGCCGGCCGCCATTCGGCGATCAGGGGATGCTGCGGCCTGTGCACGTTCGGTGTCGGGATGCGGGCGCTCAGCGGCGGCATGGGGATGTCGTCGGTCGAGGTCATGCCTTTCACCTTAGAAGACACCCCGAGACGACGAATGCCCCGCATCACAAGGATGCGGGGCATTCGAAGGTACGAGAGAAGAGGCGTTACGCCTTCTCGGCCTCGGTCTCTGCGTCGGTCACACCGGCGGCGTCGGCGTCGGCGGTCGCGTCCTCGGCGACCTCTGCCTCGGCAGCGGCGGTCTCGGCGCTGGTCTCCTCGGCCGGGGTCTCCTCGGCCGGAGCCTCTTCGACCGGGGTCTCCTCGACCGGCGCAGCCTTCGGGGCGGCGGAGGTCTTGGTGGACTTCACCTTGGGGCTGACCGGCTCGAGCACGAGCTCGATCTGCGCCATGGGCGCGTTGTCGCCCTTGCGGAAGCCGAGCTTCGTGATGCGGGTGTAGCCGCCCTCACGCTCGGCGACCAGCGGTGCGATCTGGGTGAAGAGCTCGTGGACCACGGTCTTGTCCTGAATCACGGCCAGGACGCGACGGCGGGCGTGCAGGTCACCGCGCTTCGCGAACGTGATCAGGCGCTCGGCCACGGGACGCAGGCGCTTGGCCTTCGTCTCGGTGGTCTTGATGCTCTTGTGGGTGAAGAGCGCAGCGGCCAGGTTGGCGAGCATGAGGCGCTCGTGCGCCGGGCCGCCCCCGAGGCGGGGGCCCTTGGTGGGCTTGGGCATGATCGGTTATCTCCAGTGTTGAAAAGGTCGGTTGGCGGGTCGAGGAAGACGAGCCTCAGATGGTGGTGGACTCGTCCTCGTCGTAGCCGCTGTAGAAGTGGGCGCCGTCGAACCCGGGGACCGAGTCCTTCAGCGACAGGCCCATCTCCGTCAGCTTGTCCTTGACCTCATCCACCGACTTCTGACCGAAGTTGCGGATGTTCATGAGCTGGGTCTCGGACAGCGAGACGAGCTCGCTCACGGTGTTGATTCCCTCGCGCTTGAGGCAGTTGTACGAGCGGACCGACAGGTCGAGGTCCTCGATCGGCATCGACAGCTCGGAGCTGAGGACGGCGTCGACGGGAGCCGGGCCGATCTCGATGCCCTCGGCGGCGCTGTTGAGCTCGCGCGCCAGGCCGAACAGCTCGACCAGGGTGCGGCCGGCAGAGGCGATGGCGTCACGCGGGCTGATCGCGGGCTTGGTCTCGACGTCGACCACGAGGCGGTCGAAGTCGGTGCGCTCACCGGCACGCGTGGCCTCCACGCGGTAGGTGACCTTCAGCACGGGCGAGTAGATCGAGTCGATCGGGATCTGCCCGGCCTCGCTGTACTCGTTGCGGTTCTGCTGCGCCGAGACGTAGCCGCGGCCGCGCTCGATGGTCAGCTCGACCTCGAAGCGGGCGTTCTCGTTCAGGGTCGCG
>JBQCCO010000135.1:0-3611 GCA_051962155.1 Leifsonia sp.
AAGTCAGCCCGACGCTTCTTCTGCACGTGGTAATGCGAGACCTTCGTCGTGGTGTGCGTCGTCATGCCTGCCTCTCTGTTGCCTGCTAGCTCTTACCTTTTCGACTCGGCGTCGCTACGTCTGGCCACCCGCGTCGGTCACGCTCTTGTACGTGTCGTTCCATTTCTGCGCGTTGTTCAACAGTTCCTGCTCGGGCACCGCCACCGTCTGCACACCGGCCAACGGACCTTGCGCGGTCGGAATCGCCCCGATCCGGTTCGCCCCGGCGATCGCCTTCTGGCCGTCGGTCAGCAGAAAGTCGAAGAACAGCATGGCCGCGGCCGGATGTTTGGCCGACTTCATCAGGCCCGCGCCGTTGGGTCGCAGCACGACGGGCTCGACCGGCTTGCCGTTGATGCGCCATGACACGGGCGCGCCCTTCTCGGCTGCGTTGTCCACGGTGTGCGAGTAGATCGATGCCGCGACGTCGAATTCGCCGGCGGACAACAGCTCGCCCATCACCGTGTGGCCCTTGGTGATCTTGGAATTCGTGGCCAGCTGGCGGAAGAAGGCCATCACCTCGTCGTCGGACTGGCCCGCAGACTTGTAGTAGTTGTACATCGCAGCGAACCAATCGACGTCGCCGATCTCCAGTCCGACGCGACCCTTCCACTGCGGGGCGGCCAGGTCCTTCAGTGATTTCGGCTGGGCGCCCGCAGGCACCTTGCCGGTGTTCCAGCCGATCACGAACGCGTTGAAGCGGTCGGCGGTCCAGCCGTCTTTGCGCCCCTCGGGGCGGACCTCGTCGCGCAGTTCGCCCTGGTACGGGTAGAAGAGCTGTTGTTGCTGAATGTCGTTGAGTTCGCCGGCGTTGGTCTCGATGAGGTCGGCGCCCTGGAAGTGGGCGCTGGCTTCCTGGAGAACGCGCTGCAGGACGGTCTCCGAATTCGCCCGGTAAGTCTCGACTTTCAGCCCGTACTTGGCCTCGAACGCCTTCACGACATCGTCCATGTCGGTGTTCGACGTGTACAGAGACAGCGTGCCGTCCTTCTTGGCGAGGTCGAGCAGCGTGTTGGTACGGTCCGTTCCCTTCAGACCGTTGATCTGGTCATAGACCTGCTGTGCCGCGGTGGCTCCCGATGCCGCTGCACCGGTGTTGGTTGCCGTCGGACTTCCACCACAGGCCGCGGTCAGGAGCAACACCAAAGCCATCACCACATAGCTAGCCGAACGGATTCTCACGGCTCACTCCTCATGATCTGGAAATGTGAATGGACTGACACTCAGACCATTGGTGTGATTTCTACCATGCTGGACGCCGTCCTGTGAAGCCCCGTCTCTCGCGCGTGTCTCTCGCCTTCGGCAGTCCAAGAGAGTCAAGAGCGTCAGATGACAAACGCTTCAGTCACCTCAGGTGCGAACAGGTCTGAGGGGGTATAGCGCGTGCGGGACAGCCCCTGTGCGTGGTGATACGCCAGAAACACATCGAGCACGTTCTCGTTCTCAGCGAGCCCGTACGACCAGTAATCCCGTCCGAGTAGTTCCCTAGACTCTTCGAGGTGCTGGATCAACCACGGCTCCATGAACCGCAACGCCGACGAATCGTAGATGCGCTCGTAGGCCAGGTCACGCGCCCGCAAGCACGCCTTGTACAGCGACTGGGCGATCCAGCGGTGTCGCTCGTAGACCTCGGCGCGGATCACCACGACATGCATGATCGGGAAGATCCGGGTCGCCGCGAAGTACTCCTTCTCCACGGCCACCACATCCTCGAACAGGCGCTTGACTCGTTTGTCGCCGTCGCGGTACGGGCTCGGCACTCGCGGGGTGTAGAGCGCGTCGATCTCCCCGTCAGCCAGCATCCGCGCCAGCGTGGCGCCCGCGGGTATCGGGCGGATGTCGAGGCCAGTGTCGACCTTGCCCTTCTCGATCCGTCCTGGCGACTCCTGCCCGCCGGTGTAGTAGGTCACCGAATCGAATGGCACACCGTAGTGTTCTTCGAGAATTCCTCTGATCCACACTCCTGCGGTGAGCTGAAACTCCGGCGACGCAACGCGCTTGCCGCGCAGTTCAGAGGGCTCGTCGATGCCCGCGTTCGCGTTGAGGTAGATGCCGCCGTGCCGGAACATCCGCGAGGTGAACACGGGCAGAGCGACGAACGGGCGCCGATTGGCCTCGGGGAGGCCGTCGAGACGACGGCTGGTGAGCTCCCGTGCCGCTGGGTCATCCACGCCGCAACGATGGAGCTCGGCGGTCCGACCTCGGCCGAGATCATCCGACGGGCGACGGCGAGCACCCTCGCCAAGGCCGACGAGCTCGGCGCGTCCAGCCTTGCCCTGGTCGCCTTCGGCACGGGGGTCGGCGGCTTCCCGCTCTCAGAGGCCGCGTGGATCGAGGTCGAGGAGGTTCGTCGGCATCTCGAGGGCGACACGGGACTGGAGCGCGTGATCTTCGCCGTCCACGGCGCCGAGGCCGAGGAGGCTTTCCGGGCCGCGATGAGTCAGGCGGCTTGAGCGAGTCCCTACTCGTGCCATGGCCTTCGCACCTCCCGCGCGACATCTGCTCCGCGGCAAGGACCTTGCCGACGCGCGCTATTCCGAGCGGGTGGCGGTCGCCGATATGGCTCGCGCCGCCGGCCTCTCCAAAGCGCACTTCAGTCGCGAGTTCCGCAGCACCTTCGGCGAATCGCCCCACCACTACCTGCTGACCAGGCGGCTCGAGCGCGCGGCCTCCCTGCTCCGGATGACGGACTGGACCGTCGGCGAGATCTGCGTCTCGGTCGGGCTGAGCAGCGTCGGGTCGTTCACCACCAGCTTCAAGCGCGCCTTCGGCGAGACGCCCACGGCGTACCGGGCAAAGCAGCCGCCCGCGGCCCTCGCCGCCCGCGTGCCGAGCTGCGTGCTGCGGGCCTACACCCGCCCCCAGTCAGCACGTTTCGAGAAGACAGCGGAGTGACCCACGGCTAGCTTGCCCCGAACCCAACGCGAACGAAGGAGACGCAATGGCGACGATCAGGGTGGCGAACGCCCAGCTGTGGGTCCATGATCAGGAAGAGGCCCTCGACTTCTGGACGAACAAGGTGGGCTTCGAGGTCCGAGCGGATATCTCGCTGCCGGAGCTCGGTGACTTTCGCTGGCTCGCCGTCGGCCCGCCGGGTCAGGACGACTTCTCGATCGCGCTGCTCACCGTTCCGGGTCCGCCGGTGATGGACGACGAGACCCGGAAGGAGGTCGAGGACCTGATGGCCAAGGGCTTCGCGAGCGGAATCTTCCTGAACGCGGACGATGTCCAGGCTGCGTACGAGGAGCTCAAGGAAAAGGGCGTCGAGTTCACCGAGGCACCGTCCGAGCGGCCTTACGGAATCGACTCCGAGTTCCGGGATCCCTCGGGCAACCGGATCAGGTTGGGCAAGCCGACGGTCGGCTGACTCACGCCTGCGGCAGCAGGCGGATCTCGCGGCCGGCGCTCTGGGCGCCGATCAGCGAGAGCGCCTGCTGCTCGGTGACCGCCAGCGTGGCCGACCACGGGTCGCCCGGTCCTGCCGGACCCTGCAGGGCGAGCAGCCTGATGCCGGTCGCCGCGATGTGGGCACGCGCGGAGCTTCCGAGGCCCGCCTGCCGGGCGACGACGAC
>JBQCCO010000136.1:0-2047 GCA_051962155.1 Leifsonia sp.
CCCCTCCGGATAGGAGAGGAACGGCCGCATCGACATCGGGTCGTAGCGCAGCTGGCCGTCCACGCCCTCGGCCGCGAAGGTCGCCTCCGCTCCCAGCGTCAGGCCGTCGTAGACGCCCTCGGCGACGTCCGTGATGGCACGGATCAGCGGCTCCCGGTCACTCGTCCGGCCGCCGAAGATGATCGCGTCGATCGGGACGCCGCGCGGGTCGTCGAAGTCCTCGGCGAGGGTGGGAACGTTGCCCAGCTGCGTGGTGAACCGGCTGTTCGGGTGGGCCCACGGTTCGTCCTGCTCGTCGGCGCTCCGCTCGGTGATCAGGGCGCCGGTCCAGTCGCGCCAGCCCTCCGGGTCGGGCGGAGTGGGGGTGCGGCCCTCCCACCAGACTCCCTCGGTGTCCTCTTTGTAGGCAACGTTGGTGAACAGCGTGCCGGTCCCCGGCGCCACCGAGGCGATCCCGACCGGGTTGGTTTCGTCATTGGTGTCCCGGGCGACGCCGAAGACGCCGTACTCGGGGTTGATCGCGTAGATCCGCCCGTCCTCCGGGTCGACCCGGAGCCAGGCGATGTCGTCGCCGTAGAACCGGACCTCGTACCGGTCCTTCAGTCCCGCCGGCGGCGTCATCATCGCGAGGTTGGTCTTGCCCGACGCGCTGGGGAAGCCGCCGCAGATGTGGTACGTGCGGCCGGTCTGCTTGTCGACGATGCCGATGAGCATGAACTGCTCGGCCAGGAACTCGCCGGACTTCCAGCCGTCGTACGCGGCCTGCCGCAGCCCGTGCGCGATCTTGCCGAGCAGCGCGTTGCCGCCGTAGGACGAGCCGAAGTGCAGGATCGTGCGCTCGTCGGCGACGGTCACGAAGTAGCGTTGGTCGTCCTCGGTGCCCTGGCCGAGCTTCTCCAGATCACCGGTGACGTGGACGCCGCGCACGAAGCTGTCCGGATCGTCGAGGTCGTTGACGTACTTCGTGCCGACCCGCGCCATCCTGATCATGTGCAGCACCACGGTGCGGGAGTCGGTGAGCTCGACCCCGGCCGCGTACCGCTCCAGCGGCGACCCCGGCGGTACCATCAGATAGGGCACCACGTACATCGTCTTGCCGGCCGACGCGCCCTGCATCCGCTCCTCGAGCAGCGGCTTCATCTCCGCCGCCGGGCGCCAGTTGTCGTACACGCCGCGGTCGGCCGGGTCGCTCGTCGCGACGATCGTGCGCTCCTCCGAGCGCGCCGTGTCCTTCGCGTAGCTCCGCGAGTAGTAGCGGCCCCGTCCGGCGGGGAAGATCTCGCCCGCCGCCAGCGACTCCTCGATCAGCCGGCCGTCGTCCGAGGCGCTGACCACCTCGATGTCGGCCGGTTGCGTATGTGCTGCCCACTGCCGCACGTACGCGCGGACTTGATCGTTGGTCACCCCTGCCCTGTCGAGGGCGGCGTCGACGTCCACCACGTGGCGCGCTCCCATCCGCGATCGCCGTCGACCGCGTGCTCACGACCCTAGGCCACGGATCAGCGGCGTGGCACGACGGCTGCGCCGGGCCGCCGTGCTGGCGCGCCGTACGGCCCACGAGTGTGACGAGAACTACACCGGCGCTCCCGTGTGGACGGTCCGCTCCTCGACCGGTGACCGGCTCCGGGTCAGACCGAGCTCGACTCGATGAACTCGTCGCGCAGCCGGGCGAGCGTCCGGCCGAGCAGGCGGGAGATGTGCATCTGGGAGACACCCATCCGGTCGGCGATCTGGCTCTGGGTCATGTTGCCGAAGAACCTCAGCTGGAGGATGCGCCGCTCCCGCTCGGGCAGCCGGGCGAACATCCCCGTCAGCGACTCGCGCAGCTCGACGTCGTCGTAGGCCTTGTCCTCGCCGCCGAGCAGGCCGCCGAGCGTGGTGTCCTCGGAGACGGGCATGTCCAGCGACATCGTCCGGTACGCCGCCGAGCACCGCAGAGCCTCGAGGACGTCCTCGTCGCTGAGCGTCGCCCGGGCCGCCAGCTCGGGGACGCTCGGGGAGCGCCCGAGCTCCTGGGTGAGCTCGCGGACGCACTGCTCGACTTCGG
>JBQCCO010000137.1:0-50018 GCA_051962155.1 Leifsonia sp.
GATTCAACCGATCACCGAGGGTGGAGGGTCGTTACCCCGGGCAGAAGTACCCCTCGCCCGAGATCCCCGGGGAGTCGGAGCCTCAGGTCTTCCCGTGGGTGATGATGGTCGCCCCCGCGGTGATGGGTGCGGTGATGTTCGCCGTCACGCGCAACCCCCTCTCCCTGGCGTTCATCGCGCTCGCACCGATGATGATGCTCGGCAGCTACGTCGCCCAGTCCAGCGGTGTCAAACGCAAGCTCAAGATCTCCACCGAGAAGTTCGAACTGCAGCTGGAGGACCTCGAAGCCCGCGTCCTGGCGGAGGTCCCGCGCGAGCAGGAGGCCCGCCGGCGCGAGAGCCCCTCGGTGGCCGAGATCTATGCCGACGCCCTGCAGCTCGGTCCGATGCTCTGGACCCGGCGGCCGGAGCACTGGAACTTCCTCGACGTGCGACTGGGCCTCGGCACGATGCCGAGCCGCAACACCGTCACGTCGGACGACTTCGGCAAGGGGCTGCCGGCGTACACGCGCGCCGTCGAAGAGCTGAAGGCGCGCGCCGAGCTCGTCTCCGACGTGCCGCTGGTCGAGAACCTGCAACTCGCGGGTGCACTCGGTGTGTGCGGACCGGGCACCAGCGTGGCGGATACCGTGCGCGCACTGATCGTGCAGTACGCCGGCCTGCACTCACCCGCAGAACTGACGATCGCCGCGATCCTCGGTGCGCGCTCGACCGCCGAGTTCGAGTGGCTCAAGTGGCTGCCGCACACCTCGTCGCCGCAGAGCTCGCTCGCCGGCGTGCATCTCGCGGACAGCACCTCCACCGCCACCTCGATCCTGAACGCGCTCGAGGAGCTGATCGAGACCCGGATCGACGTCAAGCGCAGGGCGGACAGCGCGCGCGGCGCCCACGACGAAGGGGCGGCCGCAGTGCACCGCGGCTCCGCTGTCGGATCGGGGAACACCACCGGTTCGATCAATCCGCTCGTCGCGTCCCTCGTCGTCGTGATCGACAACGAGGCGCCCGTCGACCGGGCACGGCTCGCCCAGGTTCTCGAGTACGCGGCGGACGCCAACGTCTACCCGATCTGGATGGCGCACACCGTTGAAGCGCTCCCCGCGGCCTGCCGGACCTTCGTCGACGTCTCCGCCGGCCTGGACGCGGCCTCGGTCGGATTCGTCCGGCTCGGGATGACGGTGCCCGAGGTCCGCGTCGAGGGCGTGTCGGCCGAATACGCGCGCATCCTGGCTCGCCGGCTGGCTCCCGTGGTGGACGCGAGCGCGGTGGTCGCCGACTCGAGCGATCTGCCGAGGAGTGTGTCGATGCTCACCCTCGTCGACGCGGACCTCGCCGCGGATCCTCATGCCGCGGTCGAACGCTGGACACAGAACAACTCCATCCACGACCGCAGCGGCGCGCCGGCGGTCGCGCGGAAACGCGCAGGAACGCTGCGCGCGATCGTCGGACAGGGGTCGCCGGACGCCATGCATCTCGACCTCCGGACACAGGGTCCGCACGCGCTGGTCGGCGGCACGACCGGCTCGGGCAAGTCGGAGTTCCTGCAGGCGTGGGTGCTCGGGATGGCGGCCGAGTACAGCCCGGACCGGGTCACCTTCCTGTTCGTGGACTACAAGGGCGGCTCGGCCTTCGCCGAGTGCGTGCGCCTCCCGCATTGCGTCGGACTGGTCACCGACCTCAGTCCGCACCTGGTGCGGCGCGCGCTGACCAGCCTCCGGGCGGAGCTGCGCCATCGCGAGCACCTGCTCAACCGCAAGAAAGCGAAAGACCTGATCGAGCTGGAGAAGCGGGGCGACCCGGAGTGCCCTCCTGCGCTCATCCTGGTGATCGACGAGTTCGCCGCGCTCGTCGGAGAGGTGCCGGAGTTCGTGGACGGGGTGGTCGACATCGCTCAGCGCGGTCGCTCCCTCGGCATCCACCTGATCATGGCGACGCAGCGGCCCGCCGGTGTGATCAAGGACAATCTGCGTGCGAACACGAACCTGCGCGTTGCACTGCGGGTGGCCGACGAGAATGACAGCGTGGATGTGGTCGGCGACACGGTGGCCGCGTCGTTCGATCCGTCCATCCCGGGTCGCGGCATTGCGAAGACGGGGCCCGGGCGGCTCATCCCGTTCCAGTCGGGCTACGCCGGCGGCTGGACGAGCGGCGAGCCGGACCCGACGGTCGTGAAGATCTCCGAGTTGCGGTTCGGCGCCGAGGTGCAGTGGGAGCCGGAGCAGATCGCCGATCCGAACCTGCAGGTGACGGACCTGGGACCCAACGATCAGGTCCGCCTGGTCGAGAACCTGATCGCCGCCGCCGGGACGGCCGAGATCCCCGCGCCTCGCCGGCCGTGGCTCGACGAGCTGCCGGCGATCGTCGATCTGCTCGCTCTTCCGCAGTCGACGGACACCGAACTGATGATGGCCATGATCGACCGGCCGGAGCAGCAGTTGCAGACACCGGCGTCCTTCTTCCCCGACCGCGACGGCCACATGGCGGTTTTCGGCACCTCCGGCGCGGGGAAGAGCGTTGTGCTGCGCACGCTCGGCGTCGCCGCGGGCCTCACCCCCGCCGGCGGCCCGGTCCACGTCTACGGGCTGGACTTCGGCACCGGTACGCTCCGGATGCTCGAGGCGCTCCCGCACGTCGGCTCGGTGGTCAGCGGAGACGACCACGAGCGGGTGACCCGGCTGCTGCGCACGGTGAAGGACATGCTCGATGCGCGGTCCCGACGCTACAGCGAGGTGAACGCCGGCGACATCGTCGAGTACCGGCGGCTGGCGGGACGGCCGGACGAACCCCGGGTACTGCTGCTCCTCGACGGGTTCCCGGCCTTCAAAGACGAATACGACACAGGTCTCGGGCGGTCGGCCTACTACAACATGTTCCTCCAGCTGCTGACCGAGGGCCGGCCCCTCGGCATGCACGTCGTCTTCACCGCCGATCGCGCCACCGCGGTGCCCACCGCTGTGTCCTCGAACATCCAACGCCGTGTCGTGCTGCGCTTGGCGGACGAGAACTCGTACTTCATGTTCGATGTGCCCAAAGACGTCCTGGATGCGGGCTCCCCTCCCGGGCGGGCGATCGTCGACGGCTACGAAGCGCAGATCGCGGTCGCCGGAGGTTCCCCGAACGTGGCGGAGCAGTCCAAGGCGGTCGAGCGCGTCGCCGCGCAGCTCGCGGCGTTCGGACGTGCGCCGGCGCCGAAGGTCGGACAGCTCCCGCGCGAGCTCCGGTTCGCCGAGCTGCCGGCCGCGGTCGCCGACCGGCCGGTGCTGGGGGTCCAGGATGCGACCCTCCAGCCCACCGGTTTCGAGCCGTACGGCTCGTTCCTCGTCGCGGGTCCACCGTCGAGCGGCAAGTCGAACACGCTCGTCGCCCTGGCGCAGTCGACTCAGCGATGGCGGCCGGACGCCCGGCTCTTCTTCATGGGCACGAAACGGTCGCCGATCAAGGACGCGCTTCCGTGGCTGGAGAGCGCGACGAACCCGGATTCCGCGGCGGAACTGGCCGGCGAGCTCGCGAAGCTCGTCGTGGACGAGGAGGTCACCAACCATCTGGTGATCGTGATCGACAATGTCGCCGACTTCCAGGGCGGCATCGCGGACGCGCCCATGACCGAGCTGGTGAAGCTCGTCAACCGCAGCGACCATCTGCTGCTCACCGACGGAGACGTCTCGACCCTCTCCGCGGGCTGGGGGCTGATCGGCGAGGTGAAGGCCGCTCGCCGCGGCATCGTCCTCATGCCGGACACCTTCGACGGCGATGCCGTCTTCAAGGTGCCGTTCCCGAGGATCGCGCGCAACGAATCGCCTGTCGGCCGTGGGTTCTACGTGAACGGCGCCCAGGTTCAGAAGGTGCAGGTGCCGCTGGCGGAATGACCGCCTCAGCCGCGCCTGCGTCGCACGGTGGGGAGTCCTCCCCATAGGGCCCCGGCACCCAGCGCCGGTAGGTTACAACTCGTCAGGAAAGGGGTGGATTCCGCTCATGGGTTACCGCACGATCATCATCGACCTCGAAGAGCTCAAGGACATCAAGTCCGGTCTCGACTTCGTCTACGAGGAGATGTCGAACATCACCGACATCGCCAAGAACATCGAAGGCCTCATCGGAGACCCGGAGCCCGACCTCAAAGGCGCCGTGAACAGTTTTCAGAGTTCCTGGGACGACAACCGCAAAGACATCCTCGACGCGGCCAAGAAGATGGCCGACGGCACCCAGAAGGTCATCGACGACTGGACCCAATGGGACACGGACACCGCCAACAAGCTCTCGAGCCAGGGCGCGCCGGCTTCGAGCACGTCCGGAGGAGCCAACTGATGGCCAGCCTGCAGACGCCCAAGGGACGCGAGATGCATCCCCTCAGTGGCGACCCCGACACGCTTGCGGGCGAAGTGACGCGCATGAAGAACGTCGCATCCACCATCGAGAAGTTGACCGGGATGCTCGACCGCGTGCACTCGAGCAAGACCTCGCAGAGCCAGAAGGTCGACCAGATCCGGGATGCCGCGGGCCAGGCCAAAGACGCTCTCGCCAAAGCGAAGGAGATCTACAACAACACCGGCTGGGCGCTCGACGACTACCGCAAGCAACTGGCGACGAGCGTCACGAACGCCAAGACGGCGTACGACAACGCGGTCGCCATCCTCCCGCACGTGAACGCCGCCGAGCACGCCCACAGTGCGGCCGTCACGGCGAACGCGCAGGTGTCCGCCACCGCTTCGACGGACACGGCGCCGATGACCCCGGAGCAGACCGCCGCGCACACCACGAAGGTCCAGAATGCGGCCAACGAGCTGACGACGGCGACCAACGACCTCGCCGGCAAGCAGGCGACCCTGCTCGGCTACGCGAAGCAGTGGGACACCGCCAAAGACGACCTCGACACGGCCGCCGAGACGGCGCGGGGACGCATCCGCTCGGCCATCGACAAGAACCCGGCGAAGGACAGCTGGTGGGACGACTTCGCGAGCTTCCTCTCGGCCCTCACGAGCATCCTCGGCTGGGTGGCGTTGGTGCTCACCATCGTCGCCATCTTCCTCACCGGACCGCTCGCCCTCGCGTTCCTGGCGATCGCGACCGCGATCACACTTGTCAACCTGATCGCTCACACCGCGCTGGCCGCCACCGGCAAGGGGACCTGGGCCGACGTGGCGTTCGACGCGATCGGCCTGATCCCGTTCGGCAAGTTCTTCGGCCGCGGGCTGTCGATCGCCGATCGGTTCGGCAACGTCGGCAAGGGCATCCTCGAGAACGCGAACGTCGTGCAGAAGTTCCGCGATGTCTCCCGCCTCCCGGCCCTCTTGGACGCCGCCGTCTCGAGAAACGCACTGAGCAGGAGCGGCCGGCTCTGGCAGAGCTGGGCCGACAACGCCAACCGGATCGTGGATGCGTCGAGCGAGAACGCGCCCTGGTACAACGCCTGGAAGTCCATGCAGGCGGGCGGATCGGCTCACTTCGCGCAGATGGCGGACGTGCTCGAGAACCTCCCGGGTCGCAACGGCCCTGCGCGCGAGGCCATCGAGACAGCGCTCGAGTCCATCGGCGGCAAGCCGAGCCTCGCGACAGGGACGAACGCCTCCGTTCTGCTCGCGGCCGGCGCGGGCTGGCAGGGACACGGTGTGGCGACGGGAGGCGACTGGACCGTCAATCAGGTCGTCAACCTCTTCAGCCACGATCCGTCGGCTTCCGACCTGAAATCGCGCATCCTGACGCCGTCGCTGGCCGTTCCGGCAGCACCGGTCCCGAATCCGTACTCATGAGCGCTCCGACCAGGCCCGCAGGCCCGCACCTAGGATTGACGCGTGGACCAGGTCGCTGAGGGAGCAGCCGAGTCGTACGAGATCGTGCTGCCGCCGGGGTGGAAGCAGCATCCCGTCCGACGCGGAATCGCCGAGGAGCTCTACGCACACGTGCGCCAGGTCCTGGAGCCCACCGGCAACCGCGAGCTGATGGCTCAGCTGCGCGGCGCGATCCACAAGAGCATGCGCGACCTGCAGGAGCGCGGCGGCGTCGACATCTTCCTGCCGGAGCGCCGCCCCGACGGCACGCTCGTCCCCGCTTCTCTCACGTCGAACGTGGTGAGTCTGGGCGACCACGGGCTGGAGACCGCGTTGCGCGCGATCACCCGGGGGAAGGAGCCCGACGCTGTCGAGGTACCGGTGGGCACGGCATACCGCTGGGAGACGCCCACCAGCGGCACCGGCGACCTGGCGGGTATCGAGACGAGCAACGTGCACTACCTGTTCGCGGTGCCGGGGGCGAAGAAGCCGACCGGGCTGATGTTCACCTTCAGCATCCTGCGCTCGGACGACGTTCCCGACGAGTACCGCGAGATTCTGATTCTCATCTTCGACGCGATGATGCAGTCGCTGATCTGGAGGTAGCGTGAAGACGATCACGATCGACCAGGACCCCGAGGTGTGGGCCGAGGTACCCCTGGAGTACCCCGTGGGGCCGTATGCGACGCAGGCCGACTGGGCACGCGGGCTCGCGGAGGCGTATTCCGTCGGGCGGGACGACGCCGACGAGGTCGAGGCGGGTCTGTTCGCCATCGCGAGCGCGCTTCCGGTCGCTCCACGGCTCGGGCTCTTCGAGCTGCTCTGGCACCGCCCGGCCATCGGCACGATGCCCCTGCTCGTCAACGTCTATGTCGCTCCCGGCGACGGGCTCGAAGACGTCTCGCTGACCGAGCTCGCGGGCGCGTACGAATCCGAGCCGGCGCGGCCACCCATCGTGGACACGCTCGAGTCGGACGTCTTCGGCTCGGTGGCACGGGTGCTGAGCTTCACCAAGGACGAGCAGCGCGACCGGCTGCTGATGCACCTGAGCGCCGTCGGGCGATACGAAGACATCCTCGTCCGCATCGACGGGTACACGAACGACCTCGGACGCGGGACGGCGGCCGCCGACGACTTCACGGCGCTGCTGGAGACGTTCCGGTTCGGGGATGCGCCCGGCTGAGAATCGCGGCCGGTGCGGGTGGGGAGTCCTCCCCATCGACCCGTGCGAGGGCCTTCGATAGCTTGGTCACAGTTGGACATGCAGACCCGCACTGGGGAAGCCTCGAAGCAAGAAGAAAGGTCGCATCACGATGAACGACATCAGCCTGACACCGGAGTCCATGCGTGGCACGGCGAGCAAGCTCGATGGCGGCCAGGGGGAGATCAAGGCTCTCCTGGCTCGTCTCCAGGGAGAGGTCAACAGCCTGCTCGGCAGCAACTTCGTCACGCAGAAGGCGTCGCCCGCCTTCGGAGAGGGCTACAGCAAGCTCAACTCCAGCATGGGCCAGGCGGTCGACGGCATCACCCAGATGACGGGTGCTCTGCGCAACATGGCGCAGTCCGCCGAGGACTGGGATGCGCAGAACGCGCACAGCTGATCGCTTCGCGCACCGCGCGATCGGAGTGGGTGAACCGGATGGTCGGTTCGCCCACTTCGTGCATTGCGATCGGTGCTCGTTAGGCTGTGCCCCGTGAGTTCTCCGAATCGGACGAAGAAACAGCCACCGGCGCCGACGCGCTCCCGCCTTCTCCTGTTCGTGGACAGGACAGGACCGGCCGAGCTGCTCATCCTCGCTCTGACGGTGGCCGTCGGCGTGTGGAGCTGGCTGACCTACGTGGTGGCGCAGCCGCAGGACTTCACCGCCTTCGCCTGGATCTTCTTCGGCGCGAGCATCGTCGGGTCGCTGTTGCAGGCGGTGATGTTCACGTTCGTGCGTGCATCGGGGACGTTCCGGGAGCGCGCGTCACTCCGATCGTTCTCGCAATCGGGCTCGGGGTCGGGTGTCGTTTTCTGGGGTGTGCCGATCCTGTTCGCCATCGGTCTGCTGATCGTCACGCCGCCGTCCACTCCGGCGGCGGCGTTCGACCCGTCGATGTCGATCTATCAGGTGATCTTCTTGCTGTCGGGATTGAGCCTGGCGGCCTGCCTCCTGGGAGGGTTCGCGCTGTTCGGTCTGGTCGTCCTCCCGGTGATGTGGATCATCGCCGGAGCGCTGCCCGAGCGCGCACCCGCACCGGGCAGGCCCGCTGCAGCCATCTCGCGTGGCGAGCTGGTGACCGGCGGTCTGCTGCTGTTCGCGGTCGCCGGCTTCGGCGTCTCGATGTACGCGGTGGCGCCGGAGGTCACGGGCGGTGCGTTCGGCACCCGGTTGCGGATGCTCGAGCAGCTCGGCGCCCTGGTGACGCTCCGCGGCGACCTGCCGGCGTCCGCGATGGTCGTGATCTGCCTGGTGGCGATCGTCGTTCTCGTCGTGCTGAACAGTCGTTACGCATCCCGTCGCGTCCGCGCGAGCACGACCGCGCAGCGGTAGCGGGCCGGGAGCGGACGGATGAATGCGGTGATCGATGTCAGCGCCCGCACCGATGTGGGGACGGTGCGCCGGGTCAACGAAGACAGTCTGGTGGCGCGCCACCCGCTCTACCTCGTCGCGGACGGCATGGGCGGACACGCGCGCGGCGATGCGGCGAGCCAGACCGCGGCGGCCACGATGGCGCGGCTGCTCCCGGCGTCCTCGACGCCCACTCCCGATGACGTGCTCGATGCGATCAGGGCCGCCAATCGCGAGGTTCGCGCCCTCTCGCAGGTGGGCGCCTCCGGAGAGGCGGTCGCCGGAACCACCTTGAGCGGTGTCGTGGCCGTGCGGATCCCCAGCACGGGCGAATCGGGCTGGCTCGTCGTCAACGTGGGCGACTCGCGGGTGTATTCGTGGGACGGACGCGCCCTGCGTCAGCTCAGTCACGATCACTCGGCGGTGCAGGACCTCGTGGACTCGGGGATGATCTCACCCGCCGAAGCGGCACACCATCCCGAGCGCAATGTGATCACGCGAGCGCTGGGCGCGGCCGACTCGGTCGAGGTCGACACGCTGCTGGTGCCGGTCATCGGCCGTCAGTCCTTCCTCATCTGCTCGGACGGCGTGACGAAGGAGCTTCCGGATGAGCAGATCGCCCGAATCCTCGCCGATTCGCCGGTCGGTGCGCTCGCCGACGTGCTCGTCGAGGCTGCGGTTCTGGCGGGCGCCCGGGACAACGTGACGGCGATCGTGGTTGAATCGGTGTCGGGCGATGCGGAGCAAGCATCGCTCGAGACAGCCGATCGTCCGGGGGAGGACGCTTTCCTTGAGGACACCAGACCACGGAGATAGGAAAAGAGCGTTGTGGTCGAAGTGAGACAGTCGACCGCCGGGGGATGGGTGGTCGTGGCGGTTCAGGACCGGGTCCTGCTCGCTGAAGTGGGCGATTCCGCGACCACCGAGACGGTGACCGGCCTGCTGGACACGCTGCGCGGCGCCGACGCCTTCGAGCGCACGATCGAGAGGCTGACCGCTCAGGGGCTGGCGGGGACACCGGCCTTCGCGTTGGTCGACCGGGATGCCGGGTCGACTGTGCGGTGCGTGCTCCGTGGGCCCGTCCTCTTGCGGGTGACGACCGGTGAGGGGCTGCGCGAGCTGCGTGCCGAACAGGTCTCGACCTGGCTCGAGACGACGATCGCCGGAGTGACCTCGTTCCGAGTCTCAGTCATCGGTGCCGTCGCGGACGGCGTCGGCACCCTCCCACTGGTCGAGGGAGCGGCCTGGGCGGTCGAAGCCGGCACGGTGGAGGCGTCGCTCGAGGATGCCACGGTGGTGGTGGCGCCGCGAGTGCGCTCGCAGAGTCCAGCCGTGCCGGTCGTCCCCGCGGTCCCGGCCGTCGTAGCGGAGGCACCCGCGCCGCTTGCCGAAGCGACGATCGCCGACCCCGCCGTCCTCGACACCCCCGACGTGACGTTGTTGCGCGGCGCGGAGAGCCACGACGACGCCGAACCGGCCGAGCCGGTCGAGCCGGTCGAGCCGGCAGAACCGGGTGACCACGACGGCCTCACCATCATGTCGAGCGAGCTCAGCGGACGTCGCAGCGGCTCGCCGCCGGCCGCCGACCCCCGGCCGTCGATGAAGGCCTCGCCCCGCTATTTCGTGGAGCTGGCCGACGGCCGGCGCGAGGACCTCGCCGTCCCGATCGTGGTGGGCCGGGCGCCGAGCGCCGATTCGGCCTCCCGGTCGGCGCATCCTCGTCTGGTGGTCGTCCCGAGTGCCGAGCAGGACATCTCGCGCAGCCACGTGCTGGTCGCGGTCGAGGGAGACACCGTCGTCGTCACCGACCTGCACTCTCGGAACGGCACGGTGGTCGTCAACCCCGGTGCGCAGCCGCAGAAGCTGCGACGGGGCGAACCGACCGCGCTGATCGTCGGTTCGGCGATCGACCTGGGTGACGGCGTCGTCATGACGGTGGGCAGTGAGTCGTGAAGCGCTCCCCGTCCGTCGCCCCTGAACTGCCCGGCTATCGCTTCGTGCGGCTCCTCGGCTCGGGCGGTTTCTCCGACGTGTTCCTCTACGATCAGCAGCTTCCGCGGCGCAAGGTCGCGGTGAAAGTGCTGCTGGCGGAGAACCTCGACGAGTCCACGCGCGCGCGGTTCGTGACCGAGGCCAACGTGATGGCGCAGCTGTCGACGCACCCGTTCATCGTGACGATCCATCACGCGGATGTGGCGGCCGACGACCGACCGTACTTCGTGATGGAGTACTGCTCCGGCCCCTCACTGGCGGACCGCTACAAGCGGGAAGTCTTCAGCGTCGAGGATGCCCTGCGCACCGGCGTGCGCCTGTCCAGTGCCATCGCCACCGCTCACAGCGTTGGCATCCTGCACCGCGACATCAAGCCCGCGAACGTGCTGACCAACGACTACGGCTGGCCCGCCCTCACCGACTTCGGGATCTCCTCGGCACTCGAGGAGGAGTTGCCGGTGCACACGACCTCGCTCCGGGAGCACCAGCGCGAGGCGCGCGAGGTGGAGAGCAGCGGCAGCAGGGCGGTCGGCCTGAGCGTTCCGTGGTCGCCGCCGGAGATGTTCGAGGACGAGCCGCGGCCGGATGTCCGTTCCGATGTGTTCTCCCTCGCGGCGACCATCTACACCCTCCTCGCCGGGCGCACACCGTTCGAGATCCCGGGGCGGTCGAACGGAAGCCTCGACCTCATCGGACGCATCGAACGGGGCGCGATCACGCGGCTGGATCGGGCCGACGTGCCCCCGACCCTCGTCGCGGTCCTGCAGAAGGGGATGGCGACGTATCCCGGGAGCAGGTTCGGTTCGGCCGTCGACTTCGCTCGGGCGCTGCAGCGCGTCGAACTGGAACTGGGATATGCCCCGACGGCCATCGATGTGCCCCACCTCGCGGTCGCGGCGCAGCCTCGCACCGGCGACGAGCCGGAGGATGAGACCCGCGCGCGCTCGGTCGTCACGGTGGAGGCGCAGAAGCCGCAGCCGGATCGCATCGTGGTGCCCCCGCTGCCCCCGAAAGAACTCGACGTCACCCAGCGGCGGGCCCCGGCGCCAGTGGTCTTTCACGCCACCCCGCACGAGGAACGGACGGTCGCACGCCCGGAGGCCGTCACTGCGGTCCAAGCGCCCGCTGAACCTGCTTCGCGGACGGCTCCGGCTTCCGCGGCGGCGCGTTCGCGTCGGCCCGTGCTTCTCGGCGTCGCGGGCGTCGTCGTCCTTGCCGTCGTCGTGGGTGCCGGCGCGCTCATCTCCACGGTGCTGCCGACGCCGGCGGTGGCCCCGACCGCATCCACGGGTGGAGGCGACTCCGGCGGCGGCAGCATCGACGTATCGGTCGTGCCCGACGCCGAGCTGGTCTCCGCGAAGGCATCGCCCGACGGAACGAGCGTGGCCTTCGTGTGGAAGAACCCGAAACCGAAGCCCGGTGACCAGTACCAGTGGGTGCAAGAGGGCACCACGGACCCACCGGCCGTCACCGCCCGGCCGCAGGCGACGGTCACCGGTCTCACACCCGGAGCCCGGGTGTGCATCGACGTGACCGTGATCCGCGACGGACGAACGTCCGCCAACCCGCTGAGGGCGTGTTCCTCGTGAGGCCCCTGACCATCGACTTCTGCGGCGAGCTCCACACCGTCGACGGGGAGCGCGAGTTCGGCATCGGACGCGAATCCGACCTGACGATCGACGACAACCCCTACCTGCACCGCAGGTTCCTCAGCATCTACAGCGACTTCGGGATGTGGTGGCTGGCGAACGTCGGCACGCTGCTGACCGCGACGGTGACCGACGCGACCGGGACGGTGCAGGCGTGGCTCGCCCCCGGAGCGAAGCTCCCCATCGTCTTCCAGACCATGTACGTGATCTTCAGCGCGGGCTCCACGACCTACGACTTCACGATCCGGAGCGAGGAGGACTTCTTCAACACCTCGCTTCCGCTGAACGCGTCGGCCGGGTCGACCACGATCCTCCCCGTGAGTCTCACGACCAGTCAACGTCAGCTCATCGTCGCTCTCGCAGAGCACGTCCTCACGCAGTCGGTGCCCGGACGCGGGGCCATTCCGACGTCGGCTGAGGCCGCGGCGCGACTGGGCTGGAGCATGACGACGTTCAATCGCAAGCTCGACAACGTCTGCGACAAGCTGGACAAGATCGGCGTGGCCGGGCTGCGCGGTGGTCGCGGGAAGCTCGCAACCAATCGACGCGGTCGCCTGGTCGAGTATGCGGTGGCCACCCATCTGGTCTCTGCGGAGGACCTTCCCCTGCTGGATGCGGCGCCCGCGGCCTCCACGGAAGCGTGACCCCAAAGAACTCGCATGTTAGCGTGGGGGAGTTCGTGGCGGTATTCGCCTGTTCAGGTTCAGCGGGGGTTCTGAGACGTGGGTGGGGTTTCGTCCTGGGTGCAGGGCCGCAAGACCATCGCCTCCATCGCTGCCATCGCGTTGATCGCCGGAATCCCCCTGACGATCGCTGTGCTGCACAAGGGGTTTCCGGTCAGCGCCGTCAACCTCGACACACGTGACGTCTGGGTGACCAACGGCGAGAAGCTGCTCGGTGGTCGCCTCAACCATCAGATCGACGAACTGGACGCGGCCGTGGCGGGCTCGTCGCCGAAGCTCGACGTGCTGCAGGACGGCGGGGCCTATTTTCTGACCGACCCGGCCCAGGGCACGGTGAATCGCATCGACCCGGCCTTCGTGTCGCTGGTCGACAAGATCCAAGTGCCGGAGAACTCGCAGTTCGGTTACGGTGCGAACACCCTCAGCGTCCTCTCGCCCGACGGAAGACTCTGGGTTCTGGATGCGGGCGGCCGCCTCGACTTCGACAAGACGAAGACCAAGCCGACAGCGGCGCTCGGCACGGGCGCGAGGATCGCGGTGAGCAAAACGGGCAAGACGTTCGCCGTCTCGCCGGAGAAGAAGGCGCTCTACACGGTCGACCACCCGGGCGCGGCCCCGGCGAAGTCGTCGTTCCCTGCTCCGGAGGCGTTTCAGCTCACCGCGGTCGGAGATCAGCCGGTCGTGCTGGACACCAAGGCGAACGACGTCGTGAAGGCGGACGGCTCGAGGGTTGCGCTTCCGGCCAAGGGGGTGCGCCTCCAGCAGCCGAGCGACGGGGGCTCGTCGGTCGTGGTCGCCGGTGCGGCCGGTCTGATGACGGTCCCGCTGGCGGGCGGCGACGTCACGGAGCAGGCGAGCGGGGCGAAGGGTGCGCAGGATTCTTCGTCCGACGTGTCGGCGCCGGTCCGGCTGGGCAACTGTTCGTACGGGGCGTGGTCCTCGACCGGCCGGTACTTGTATGCCTGCGACGGGCGGAAGCCGGTCTCGGTGCAGATCGACCAGTCGGTGAAAGGCGACGCGCTCGAATTCCGCGTGAACCACGGAGTCATCGCCCTCAACAACCTGCGCAACGGCAACGCGTGGGTCGTGTCCTCCGACATGCGCCTGGTGCAGAACTGGGCCCAGGTGAAACCCAATGACACCACGGTCCAGGGAACGGTCGGCCAGGAGAAGCCGGTGCAGCAGTCCTACGCCGACACCCTCGCGCAGCGTTCCGCGAACAACCGGCCGCCGGTCGCGGTCAACGACCAATTCGGCGTGCGGCCGGGGCGCACCACGCTGCTTCCCGTGCTCGCGAACGACTCCGATCCGGATGGCGACATCCTGACGATCACCGATATCCCGACGCTGCCTCCTGCCCAAGGCCGGCTCGACCTCGTCGAGGGCGACCGCTCCATCCAGTTCACTCCGGCCGACGGCAGCAACGGAACGATCTCCTTCCGGTACTCGATCAGCGACGGCCGCGGGGGAACCGCCTCCGCGCAGGTGGACGCCACGATCCGCCCGATCGACCTGAATGTAGCGCCCGTCTCGACCCGCACCAGCAACACGCAGGTCGAGCTCGGGCAGTCGATCTCGTACAACGTCCTGAACGACTGGATCGACCCCGACGGCGACGACATCTACCTGGTGGGGGCCGCTTCGACCTCCGGCGACAGCGTGCAGTTCAGCCCGGACGGAACGATCACGTTCCTGAGCACCACGGGCCAGACGGGCTCGAAAGAGGTCACCTTCACCGTCTCGGACGGCCGGGCGAGCGCGACGGGAAGCCTCCTGGTGACCGTCAAACCGTCCGGCAGCCTCGATCCGATCGCCGTGCCGGACTCGGCGACGACCTTCGTCGGCCAGCCGGTCACGATCAAACCCCTCGCCAACGACGTGTCGCCCTCCGGCGATCCGCTCACCCTGGTGGGCATCGCCACGGACGCGGGATCCGGACTCACGGCCACAGCCGATGCCACACGGCAGACCGTCGGTCTCGTCGCCGCCACCGAGGGGACGTACTACGCCACCTACACGCTCGGCGCCGGTGCGAAGTCCACCAAGGGCCACATCCGGGTCGACGTCTCGTCCGGCGCCGCGGGCGACGCGCCGCCCATCGCGGTGAAGGATGTGGCCTATCTGCGGCCCGGCGAACCGGTGGACGTTCCCGTGCTCGACAACGACGTGTCGCCGGTCGGCCGAGTGCTGGTACTGCAGTCGGTGAAGCCGGCCGACCCGGCCAGCGGTCTCAACATCGAAGTCCTGGCGAACTCGATCGTGCGGATCACGTCGCCCACCGTTCTCCCGGCGCAGGCGCAACTCAGCTACACCGTCTCCGACGGCTACCACACGGCCTCGGCGGGGATCACGGTCGTGCCCATCCCGCCTCTCGTGGTCCACCAGCCGCCGATCGCCGTCGACGACGTGGCCACCGTCCGCGCCGGCGACATCGCGACGGTGCCCGTGCTCGCGAACGACTACTCGCCCGACAAGGAGCCGTTCACGCTCGATCCGGCGCTGGTCAAGTCGGCCGACATGGGCAACGGAGCCGCCGCATTCGTCAGCGGCAAGAACGTGCGCTACCAGGCACCCGACCAGCCCGGCCAGTACTCGGTCACCTACGGCATCACCGACAAGTTCAAACAGACCTCGACCGCGACGGTCACGTTCGTCGTGCTCGCGAGGGGCGGCGCGAACGACCGGGCTCCGGAGCCGCAAGCACTCACCGGGCGCGCCTTCGCCGGGTCCTTCGTGACCATCGACGTCCCGCTGGACGGAATCGACCCCGACGGCGATTCGGTGAGCCTGGTCGGCATCGCCACGCAGCCGACGCTCGGGCGCATCTCGGCGACGAGCAGCACCTCCTTCACCTACGACGCCTATCCGGGTTCGGCCGGAACCGATTCGTTCACGTACAAAGTCGTCGACACCTATGGCAAGACGGCGACCGGCACGGTCCGCATCGGCGTCGTCAAGCGGCCGGATGCGGTCCAGCCGCCGATCGCGGTCAACGACACCGTCGAGGTGAAGCCCGGAAAGGTCGCCTCGGTCCCGGTCCTCGCGAACGACTCCGATCCGAACGGCTACACCATCGCTCTGGCGAAGAAGCTGGTGAGCGTCGAGGCCCCCCTGAAAGCGCGGGTCGCCGGGCAGCTCGTGCTCGTCGACGCTCCCAGCCGGCAGGGCGCGTACCTCGTGCGCTACCAGATCGGCAACGGCCAGGGCGGCGTCGCGACCGCGTACATCCAGGTCATCGTGACCCCCGACGCCAAGCCGGTCTATCCCACCGCGGTCGACCAAGTCGTCGAGCCGTTCGCCGTCGCGGGAAAGTCGGAGGTGAAGGTCGCGGTACTCGATGGCGCGGTGAATCCATCGGGCGTCGCGACGGACCTGAAGATCGGGCTCGCCGGCCCGCACGCCGACGCGGCGACGGTCGGATCCGACGGGACGGTCACGGTGCGGCCGGGAAGCGCGCGGATGGCGATCTCCTACACGCTCACCGACCCTTCGACGGGCTTGGCGGGCGAGGCCTTCATCGTGGTCCCGCCGAAGGGCGACGCCTCGGCGCCGCCGCACCTCAAGAACGGCCTGCCGGAGCAGATCGTCGCGACGGGCGCGACGAAGTCCTGGAATCTCTCCGACATCGTGGACGTGCCGTCGGGGCGGCCGATCAAGATCACCGGGACCGCCGGAGTCAGCGCGACGAACGCCTCCGTCCCCGGGTACGTCGACAGCCACACCATCCAGTTCGCCCCGAAAGCGGGTTACCGGGGACCGGCGTCGGTCACGTTCGAGGTGAACGACGGCCGCGATCCCGGACAGAGCAAGGACAGGGTGACCGCGCTCGTACTGCCGATCACCGTCGGCGATCCCGACCAGACGGACGTGCCGCCTACGTTCACTCCGCCGAACGTGACGGTGCAACCGGGAGAGGCGCCGGTGGCGGTCGACCTCCGGGCATCGAGCTACCACCCCAACCCGGCCGTTCTGAACAGGCTCACCTACTCCGGCTTCAGCGGCTCGACCTCGGCCATCACCGCCACACCGAGTGGATCGACGCTGTCCGTCGCGGCACCGCTCGGCGCGCAGCCGGGTACCTCGACCGTCATCCGCTTCACCGTCAACTCGGGCGCGCTCTCGATCCCGGGCTCCGTCAACGTGAAGGTCGTCAGTTCGAGCCGGCCGCTGGCGACCCAGAAGAACCCTCCGCAGACCTCCGACCTCAAACGTGGCATGAGCTACACGCTCGCCGGCGCCTCGGGAGACCAGTACTGGGTCAACCCGTTCCCGGGAACGC
The DNA here is from genome assembly GCA_051962155.1 of Leifsonia sp. Taxonomy (GTDB): domain Bacteria; phylum Actinomycetota; class Actinomycetes; order Actinomycetales; family Microbacteriaceae; genus Leifsonia. Next base: position 16,918 of record JBQCCO010000137.1, read on the forward strand.
CCCTCGTCATCACCGATGCGAAGGCATCGAGCGCACCGGCCGGCGTCACCGTCGGCCACACGGCGAACTCGATCACCGTGACGGCCACCTCCGGCGCATCGATCGGGTCGGTCAACGTGGTGTACCACCTGCAGGACGCCACGAAGGACCCGAACCGTACCGCGAGCACGATCGGCCAGTACCAGGTGACGATCCACGATGTGCCGGCCACGATGGCGGCGCCGGGGGCGCTCCAATCGGACACGTCCGACTCGTCGGTCAAGGTGTCGTTCTCCCCGCCGGCGAACAATGGGAAGGCGATCACGCAGTACAAGGTCACGGCCAAGAGCGGCGGTGGAGGCCCGTGGACCTTCACGAGTGCGGGAAAGCACCAGCTCTCAGGGCTGACCAACGGCACCGGCTATTCGTTCGTGGTGCAGGCCGAGAACGCCGACGGTTGGAGCGCGGAATCCCCGGTCAGCAACACCGTCACCCCGTACGGGACCCCGGCCAGACCCACCGGCCTCACGATCGCGAACAACAGCACCTACGCCCCGTCCACGTTCACCCTGAGCTGGGACGCGCTGACCGGACAGGCGACCGGCGGTGGAGCGGTGGACTACGAGTACACGTTCGATGGCTCACCCTGGACGAACGTCGGCGGCAGAACCAGCGTGACGACCGGCCAGCGCGGAGCGGGAACCTACAGTTTCTGGGTTCGCGCGGTCAACCGCGGCAGCGGCCAAACGGGGCCGCAAGCGAACTCCGCCAGTCGCACCATCACCGATCCGCCTCCGCCGGCGCCGTCCGCCGCGGTGGTCAAGGGTGCGCCGGTCCAGGGGATGCACTACCTGTGCGGGAGCTACGACAACGCCCCCGCCGGAACGTACACCGTCACCGGACTCCTCAACGGGTCGTCCACCTGGGCGAACGGCACCAGCCGGACCGTGTCGATCAGCAACTCGGGAACGGTCTGCCTGGACGCCTGGCTCGGAAAGCGCAACGGGGACACCATCCAGATGCGGTTCAGCGGCCCCAAGACCTTCACCGGCACCACGAACAACTGGGATGCGTTGCCGGTCACCAGCAACCACTACTAGCCCACGTACGTCAGCATCGGGAGAGACAACATGGCAGTGACTCAAGAGCAGGCCGACTGGTTCGCCGACGCGTTCCGGCAGCTCGTCGCCAACATCGACAGGGCGATCCTCGGCAAGGAGGAGGCGATCCGTCTCGTCGTGGCCGCCATGCTCTCGAACGGGCACGTGCTCCTGGAGGATGTGCCGGGCACCGGTAAGACGGTGCTCGCCAAAGCCCTCGCCAACACGGTCGACGGCACCCAGTCACGCATCCAGTTCACGCCCGACCTGCTGCCCTCCGATGTCACCGGCGTCTCGATCTACGACCAGAGCAACGGACGCTTCGAGTTCCACCGCGGGCCGATCTTCGCGTCGGTGGTGCTCGCGGACGAGATCAACCGGGCCAGCCCCAAGACCCAGAGCGCGCTGCTCGAGGTGATGGAGGAGGGGGTGGTCACGATCGACGGCGTCGGCCACACCGTCGGTGCGCCCTTCCTGGTCATCGCGACGCAGAACCCGATCGAACAGGCGGGCACGTACGCATTGCCGGAGGCGCAGCTCGACCGCTTTCTGATCAAGACGGCGCTCGGGTATCCCGACCATGCGACGACGGTCAGCCTGCTGCTCGACTCCTCGAATCGCGCCCGTGCCTCGTCCATCCAGCCCATCATCGCCTCGGAGTCGATCGTCACCATGTCGCAGCTGGCGTCCGAGGTGTACGTCGACCCGGCTGTCATGGGATACCTGAGCGAGATCGTGACGGCCACCCGGGCCGACAAGGACTCCGCCCTCGGCGTCAGCATCCGCGGCGCCCTCGCTCTGGCGCGCGCCGCGAAGACGTGGGCGCTCGCCGCAGGCCGCACCTATGTGACGCCCGACGATATCCGGGAGCTCGCCGTACCCGTGCTCGCCCACCGGGTCATCGTCGACCCGGAGTCGGAGTTCGCCGGGGTGACGGCGGAGGACATCGTCGTGCGGTCGATCGCCGAGGTGGATCCGCCCGCATACCGGGCCGCGTGACGATGCCGGCCGCCTCGTCTGTGAAGAGCTCCCCGCTGCGGTTCGTGCTCGCCGAGTCGCGCCGCTCGGGGGCCGCCCTGGCGGGCAGGCTCTGGGCCGCGGCGCGGAGAGCGGGATCGGGGACCGGACGGTTCATCGCACCGGTGGTCCGGCCGATCACCGCGCTCGGGTGGCTGGTCGCCGGTTCGGCTCTGGCCTCGCTCGCTCTGTGGTCTCTGCTGGGCTGGGCCGAGTTCGGCTTCGTGGGAGCGACCCTGCTCGCCGCGTTGGTGATCGCCGCCGGATTCGTGATCGGCCGCGCCACCTATGCGGTGACGGTGGAGCTGGAGCCGCGCCGGGTCGTCGCCGGCGCGCGGGCGATGGGCAGGCTGGCCGTGACCAACTCGGGAGCGCGGCCTCTCTGGCCGACCCGGATGGAGCTCCCGGTCGGCTCGGGTGTCGCCGAGTTCCTGATCCCGCGGCTGACACCATCGGCCGAGCACGAAGAGCTCTTCGCCATTCCGACGAACCGGCGGGCGCTGATCGTCGCGGGGCCGGCGATCTCCGTACGTGGCGACCAGCTCGGCTTGCTGCGGCGGAGCGTGGCCTGGACCGATCGCGTCGACCTGTTCGTGCATCCGAAGACCGCTCGGCTCGCCGCGACCGCCCGCGGTCTCGTCCGCGATCTGGAAGGCCAGACCACCGCGACGATCACCGACAGCGATCTCGCGTTCCACGCGCTCCGGCCCTACGAGTCCGGCGACGACATCCGCAACGTCCATTGGCGCACCTCGGCGCGAACCGGCCAGCTGATGGTGCGGCAGTTCCAGGAGACCCGGCGCTCGCAGCTGCTGCTGCTGCAGAGCACGGAGTCCGCCCACTATGCCGGCGAGGACGAGTTCGAATTGGGCGTCTCTGTCATGGCGTCGATCGGCGTGCAGGTCATCCGCGAGCAGACCGATATCGACGTGGCCTGGGACGGAGGCACCCCTCGCACCCGCACCCCCACCGCACTTCTCGACGACTGCTGCCGGATCGAGCCCAGTAAGACGATCCATCCCACGCTCCGGGAGTTCGCACGCAGTGCCGGCCGCCGTATCGGGACGCCGAGCCTGGTGATCCTGGTCGTCGGCTCGCTGGCCGAGCTCGGTGCGATCCGGTCCGTCTCCACGCTGTACGGGCCGGATACGACGACGCTCGCCGTGCGGGTGGAGGACGGCGCCGATCCCCGTCTGGCGAAGGTGGGCGACGTCATGGTCATGACCGTCGGCCGGCTGGGCGACATCGCCGGGCTCCTGGATCGGGTGGGCCGATGAGCGCGGAGGCGCGGAAGATCCCGCAGATGCCTGGCGTCCTGCCGGCGTCGTCCTGGGGCGATCTCGTCGTCATCGCGGTGCTCTGCCTCCTGGCCGTTTCCGGATTCGAGCCGGCGTTCGGGCAGTACTGGTTTCTGGTCGCCGCGGTCGGCGGGCTGCTGATCGGAGGCGGTGTCGCCGTCATCGGCGCCGTTCGCCGGTGGAGCGTGCTGCAGACCGTGGCCGTCGCCATCGCCGCGTACTTCCTTCTGGGAACGCCATTGGCCGTTCCTGCTCAAGGGATCGGCGTCGTCCTGCCGTCGGCCGACAGCCTGACCTCGTTGGTTGTCGGTGCGGTCTTCGGGTGGTCGGACGCGATCACCCTGCGCGCGCCGGTCCAGCAGCCTCCGTACGTCGGGGTGGTCCCCTTCGTCGCGTCGTGGGTCGTCGCCCTCGTCACGATCTCTTTGGCTCTGCGCTGGCTTCCTCGGCGCCCCCGCACAGCCCTGCGAGCCGGCGCGCTGCTCGCCGGGCCGCTCGCGCTGTTCCTCGCTGCGATCCTGATCGGGACCGAGGACGCGTTCTTCGCCGGAGTCCGCGGGGTGGCGTTCGCTGCGATCGCGCTGCTCTGGCTGGGGTGGCGGCGACGCGGCCGCGCCGGCGAGGGAGTGGCGGCGGTCGACCCGAGCGCCCGGCGACGCAAGGTCGTCGCCTCGGCCGCGATCGTCCTCAGCGCGGTGGCCGTCGGCGCTGTGCTGGGTGGCATCATGACGCCGGCGGCCGCCTCGCGCTACGTTCTGCGGCAGGAGGTCACGCCACCGTTCCAGCCCCTCGAATACCCCAGCCCGCTGGCCGGATTCCGTACCTATACGAAGAAGCTCGAGAAGACGGACCTGTTCTCGGTGACCGGGCTGCAGGACGGACAACTCATCCGGCTGGCGAACATGGACAGCTACGACGGCGTCGTCTGGAACGTCACCGGACCGCGCGACCAGACCGCGGGATCGGGGAGCTTCGAGCTGCTGGGCCAGCACATCCCCGCACCCTACATCTTCACTCCGGGCGCCCATTCGACCGTCCGGGTGAGCATCGACGGCTACGACGACGTCTGGCTGCCTGCGCCCGGGTACGTCGACCGGCTCGCCTTCACCGCCCACGACGGTGCCGACCCGACCACGATGGTGCGCGTGAACGCGATGACGGGCACATCCGCTGTGACCACCGGTGTCCGGCGAGGCCTCAGTTACGCGCTCGACGTGACGTCGCAGAGGATCCCCAGCGAGAAGGCTCTGCAGAAGGTCCCGCCCGCGCGCATCCAGATGCCGCCGGTGACGAACATCCCGGATGTGGTGGCCGCGAAGGCGCAGGAGTACGCGGGCTCCGCGACCACCGCGATCCAGAAGCTGCGTAACATCGAACGTTCGCTCAAGACGCTCGGCTACCTCAGCCACGGCCGCGCCTCCGATCCGGTGCCCTCCCGTGCCGGCGAGGGCGCCGACCGGATGGCCGAACTCTTCTCCCGGAGGCCGATGGTGGGCGACGAGGAGCAGTACGCGTCGGCGTTCGCCCTGATGGCGCGACACCTCGGCTACCCGAGCCGTGTGGTGATGGGATTCAAGCCCAAGGTGACCGGCGGCCAGACCACGGTCGTCGGTGGCGACGTCACCGCGTGGGCTGAGGTGGCGTTCGACGGGGTCGGCTGGGTGCCGTTCTTCCCCACGCCCACCAAGACCGACGCTCCCCAGGACCAGACGACCAAGCCGGAACTGGAGCCGCAGCCGCAGGTGCGGCAGCCGCCGAACTCGAATTCGCAGTCGGATGCGCTGCTCACCCCGGTGAAGACCAAGAACGACGATCCCACCGACAAGAAGCAGTTCTCGTTGCCTGGATGGGTGTACCTGCTCGGCTGGGTGATCGGCGTGCCCGTTCTGCTGTATGTCATCCCGCTCGCGGTGGTGGCCTGGCTCAAACGCCGCCGCCGTCGACGGCGGAAGACCGCCGGGCCTCCGGATCGCCGGGCAGCGGGTGCGTGGAGCGAGCTCGTCGATCGCCTCGCAGAGCTCGGGTTCCACACGCCTGCCCGGTCGACCCGCCGGCAGGCGGCGACGGAGGTCGAGCGGCAGATCCGAGCGCAGGGCCTCGACTGTCCGCCGGGCCAGGTGGACGGGGTCGCGCGCCTCGTCGACGCGGCCGTGTTCTCCGGGTCCGCAGTCGCCGACGAGCAGGTCGCCGAAGCGTGGGAGCACTCGGATTCGATCGTCGGCGAGGTCGCCTCGCGTGCGGGCCGGTTGCGACGCCGGCTCGCCGCGTTCCGGTTCCACCGGGGCACGCGGGAGCCGTCGCGGCGAGTGGCCGCGAAACGCTCCGCACCCGATCCCGTTCCCGTGGTTTCGGGCGCCAACCTATAGTTGAGCCGTGGACAAGCCAGGTTTCATCGTCCCGCCGCCCGGGCTGATCCCTGCGGCGCCCGAGACCGTGCCGGACACCCGTCGGACGGCCCCACCGCGGCCGAGCCTTCCCGTCTTCGTGCCGACAACTCCAGGGCAGGCGGCACCGGCTCCGGCGTCGCCGGCTCCGGTGACGGCCGCACCGGCCCCGGTGACGGCCGAGACTCCCGTCGTCGACGTGCCCGCCGACAGCGGCGCGTCCCCTGAGGTGGGAAGGTGGCGGCTGATCCTCGCGGACGGTTCGCAGTTGACGGTGCCGCCGAGCATCGTTCTGGGCCGCAAACCTCAGGCGACCGGTGAGTGGCAGGCTGCCGAAGAGCTGCCCCTCGACGATCCCGAGCGGTCCGTGTCGAAGACGCACGCCGTGCTCTTCGTCGACGGCGCCGACCTCGTCGTCGTCGACCTGCATTCCACGAACGGCGTGGTCGTCGTTACCGACGACGGCACTGTGTCGACGGTCGCCGCCGGCGATCGCCATCGCATCGAGGCGAGCGCGACCATCGAACTCGGGCGCTTCAGCCTTCGCGCGGAACGGGACTGAACCCCGGGCGCCGGTCCACAAGAAATTGTCGGCATTTGGCGTCATGATCCGGCCCGGAAGCCATCTCTTAGACGTGATGACTTCGGTGGACTATCTTGCGGCGCGACGTCGGGCGCATCGTGAGGCATTGGTGGTTGCGTCGACGATGGCCAGTGTGCGTCGCCGTCCGACGGAGGACGATGTGGAGCGGTGGGTCGCGGCGTTCACCGCGCATCTGGCGGCGATGACCTCTGAGGGCTCGTCCGTGACGGTGCGCCGGCGGCGGCATCGCCCGGTCCCCGCCTGGGCGACGCGACCGTGATCGGGCACGGGGAAAACCCCATCGTGAGCTTGGCGAGAATGGCCGCAGCTTTCCCTATATATTCTGGGTGCGGATGATTCTGTGAGCCGATGGTGGGGGCTTAGGGGCTTATGAGCACGGACGGACGTAGCGACGGGCGGGGATTTCAGGCTCCGCCGCCGGGGTGGTACACCGATGCGCGGGATCCTTCACTGCTGCGTTGGTGGGATGGTGCGACCTGGACCGGACACACGTATCCCGCAGCAGGGAAGCCGGCCGCGCCACCACAGGGCGGCACCGCACCGCAGTCTGTCCCGCAGCAGCCCGTGAGCCCCGCACGGGCCAGGCGGCGGACCGGTCTCTGGCTGGCCATCGCAGCCGGCGTGGTCGTAGTCGTGCTCGTGGCCGTGGGAGCCATCCAGCTCGGAGGTGCTATCGCCAGCGGCACCGGCGGGGGCGCGGACTTGGCTCAGCTGCCTGCCGCACCGGCTGCAGGCTCGCCGTATGCATACACGAAGACGTTGGATGACGTCCCGGCCGATCGCACGTTCACCCTGCCGATGCATTTCAACTTCCGGGAGAAGATCGCCCAGCTCACCCGTGCGGAGAGAGGAAAGAGCTCCGCCGCGGACCCGTTCACCGCAATCGGCGTGTACACGAACCCGGGACTCACAGTCCCCGCGGACGTCAGCATCGAACAGTTCGAGAACTCCGACGAGGTGGTGATCCGCCCGGTCGAGCAGGAATCGGCCACCCAACTCACGGGAAGGGATTCACTGGACGAGGGGCCGCAGGTCCGGATCAGCGACGGCAAGGGGTGGCGGCTGCACCACGACTACTACATCGTCCGCCACGTCTCCTCCTCAGGAAGCCCGCTCACGAAGCCGATCGTCACCCACTTCACGGTGGCCGGCCAACTGCCGCAGCCGGCGGTGAATACCACCGTCGGGCCGGACGGCAAGATCAGGTTGCGGTGGAAACCTGTGGCAGGCGCCACGAACTACTTGATCGTCACCGAGTCGGCCTCCGATGACCCTTCGGAAGGCGGACGGCTCGAGTTGCTCGGTCGAACCCCGAAGACGTCGTGGACGAACGACGTCGAGTACAAGGACCAGGCGTCGGTCTATCAGCAGAACGTCGGTTTCCAGGCCGCGAGCACCGTGGTGGACGACACCAAGAGCGGCTTCGGCGTCGACGAGCACGCCCACGCATACCAATTCGGGGTCATCGCCACCGACGGGACCAGATTCTCGGGCTGGCGCAGTTACGACACTCGAGGCCTTCTCGGGAACGTGCCTTACCAGTTCGCCAGCGAAGCGGCTGCCAAGGTGTTTCCCGCGCAGAACCAGGCGAGGTCGATCGATGAACTCCCCACCGTCTTTCCGTACGCCTCGGTGGATGGAGTCACCCGCCAGACCGCTCCGCAGATCGTCCTGGACAGCATTCGCCTGGACCCGAGTGACACCTGGGACCACTACTTCTACGACTTCCAGCTCAAGGGCCAAGGCACCGACCTGATCCAGCCCTTCGCCGTCGTCTACAACGGCGACCTGGCGGCGTTCAGCCAGGCTGCGGCCGCCTACAACGCGCAGATGCTGCGAACTCTGCCTCCGGCCGGGACAGCGACCTTCAACTACGACATCGACGCTGTCGTCGGCTCCGCCTACGACCTCGAGCACCCGTCGACAGTCGCCCCGGCCACCGACCTCCCGCTCTACGCGACCAACCCGCTTACCAAGTTCATCGCTGCGAACCTGATCGCGCACAAGACCGTCATCAATGTCGGTGCGTTCATCGACAAGCCCGGCGCACCCTCCATCGACAACGCCATCTGGGAGGCCGTCTATCAGAACCCGTACGTCGTCGGCTACGAAGGCTGGTCGTATGTTTCTGGAAGCGTGTTCCAGGTCCAGTACGCCTACGACGCCGCCAAGACCAAGACACTGCAAGACCAGCTGCGAACCAAGATCCAGCAGGTGGCCTCGAGCGTCGCGAACGAACCCGACACGGCAAAAGTCACGGATCTGAACAATTGGCTGGTCGACAACGCCGGCTACGACGAACCCGCGTTCGACGCCCTCAAGAGCAGCGGAAAGGTCAGCGCCGACTTCCAGTACTCACAAGACGCGACAGGAGTCCTCCTCGACGGCAAGGGCGTCTGCTCCAGCTATGCGCGAGCCTTCGAGGCCCTGGCGCAGCAGGCCGGAATCCAGACCGTTGTCGTCACCGGAACGGTCACGGCGAACGGCATCGGCCACGCCTGGAACAAGGTCAAACTCGGGGGCGCCTGGAAGGACGTCGATGTCACGTGGGACGACACCCCTCAGGGCAACGCATACCTGATGATCCCTGACTCCGGTTTCACGGGCCAAGCCGCCCGAACCGAAGACAACTACTGGATCGACAGCGCCCTCATCCCCACCTACGCCGCGCAATGAAGCTGGCTGCTAAGAACCGACATCATGGTTACTTTTCAGTTACTTTTTTGACATTCGAATGTCTATGACGCATAGACTCGATTCATGATCGTCCACACGCCGGTAACGCTGCACCGCAGCACCAACCGGAGCGACCCCCACGAGATCGTGCGTCAACTCAACGAGGCGCTCGGGTCGACGTTGGTCGCGGCACTGGCGGGGGCGAAGAACCGGAAGCAGCCGTACGACTGGGCGCGCCCTGACGGTCCGGAACCACGGGACGCAGCTTGGAACCGCCTGCAGTTCGCGCACCAGATCTGGATCGCTCTGGAGGCCGAGGAGGGTCGCGACGTAGCACGACGCTGGTTCATCGGTGGAAACCCGCTGCTCGGCGAGAGGACGCCGGTGATGGCGATCCGGGAGGACCATCACGCCGAAGTGAGGCGCGCAGCGCAGGCGTTCATCGACGACGACGTTGACGAGTGAGTCTGACAGACGGCCGCAGTTGCACGAGAACCGGGCTGCGGCTGATCCGGGTCGACGACGCGGAAGGTTTTCATCTCGCGAAGCGCACGTATGCGCAGCCGTCGGCACCCTGGCGATCCGCGGACGTGCATCGACAGGAGTGGGGCCGCTTCGACACGCTCGGGCGAACCTATTACCTGGCGGGGACCGCGGAGTGCGCCTACGCCGAAGTGCTCGCTCCGCTCCGCCGCGGCAACGGCACTGATGACCCGCTGGCACCCGTCGCTGCCGCCCTCGGCCTCAGCCTTGAGGAGACCGTAGAAGCCATCGCGGACGAGTGGGATGAGTCTGACTTCCGCGGAGTGGGAGCCCTGCCGCCGACGTGGTTTCACCTCCGCCGGATGTATCGGACTCGCATCGTCGACGGCGGGTGGCTCGTCGACTTGGAGCACCCCGATACGATCGCGGCACTGCAAGGGCCGGCGGATGGCCAAGTGGCGCGCTTCCTGGCGAACCAAGGCATCCCGATGCTCACCACGGCAGTGTTGCGGAGCGAGAACCGCCTTGTGACCACGATGCTCGCGGAACTGATGCGTGACGCCGAGCTGGATGACGGGACGAACCCCCGCGGTGTCCACTTCGGCAGCAAGCACGGCGGAGCCTGGTGCCGTGCTGTGTGGCTGCCATACCACGAGGCCAGTCCTCCCGGTGTTGAGATCGCGGCTGCCGACGACATCGATTCCAACGACCCGGCAATGCGTGCAGTGGCGAGACGTCTCGGCCTGGTGTTAGGGCGGTCTTAGCGGTCAGCGGACGGGCGGCCCATCTGCGAGTACATCGCATGTTCGGTTGCCAGGTATGGCCGGCCGAACGAGGGAGCTATTCGGCTAGGACTTCGGCGCCGCTTTTCGGTACGAGGGCGAGCATCGCCCGGGCGGCGCTGTCGAACGGTGCGATGCTTCCTGCTGCGCGGCAGAGCACGTGTGCCCCTTCGAGCAGGTTGATGAGGAGACTCGCCAGGTCGGCGGCTTGTGCGGGGGAGAGGCCCCTAGGGCGAGGCTCTCGGCGAGTCGGCTTGTCCAGGACGAGAACGCCGAGGCGGCGACTTCTCGGAGTCCGGAGTCAGCGTCGGCCGGCTCCACGGTGACAGCGGCGACCGCACATCGGCCCGCAGCGCTGGAGTGGCGGCGACCACTCGTCTCTTCGACGGCGAGGTCGTACGAGCTGCGAGCGTCGACCTGAGCTCGCCCTACTACGGCGAATGAACGGTGAAACCGGATCAGGCGGGAGCTGAGCTCCCGGTTCAGGTGCCTGGAACCGTCCCGTCGGCGAAGCGACGGGGAGGGGCGGCGTACTCGTCGCGCTTGCTGGTGCCCACACCGATCCGCGACATGGCAGCGACCAGGCCGGTCGCGCCGCTGACGCCGTCGACCACCGGCACGCCCACTCGTTCGGACAGGCTGTGGCACAGATCGGCCATCCCTGCGCATCCCAGGACGATGGTGTCGGCTCCGTCGCGCACTTCGCGGAGGCAGATGCCGACCAGCGTCTCGTAGTCCTCGGAGGAGGTGCTCTCCAGGGCCAGGACCGGGATGCCGGATGCGGTCAGTGACGCGCACGCATCCGTCATCCCGTATCGCGAGAGCAGATCGCGCGCTCGCCCGAGTGTGCGGCTGAGGGTGGTGACCACAGCGAACGTACGACCCGAGATCGAAGCCAGGTGCATCGCGGCTTCGGCGATCCCGACGACCGGTACATCGACCAGCTCTCGTGCAGCATCCAAGCCCGGATCGCCGAAGCATGCGATCACGTAGCCATCGCTTCCGCCGGAGCTCAGGTCCTCCTCGATGAGACGGAGGACGGCGGCGGCGGCGAACACCTCGTCGACGTGGCTCTCGATTGCGGCCGGCCCCTCCGTGGGACAGACTGCGGAGATCTCCACACCGGGCCCGGCCGCCTCCCGGGCGGCGGCCGCGATCTTCGCGGTCATCGCCCGGGAGGTGTTCGGGTTGATCAGGGTGATTCTCACGGACGTCCCGCGGCCTGGACGGGGATCTCCTGGGAGACGGCGGACGGTTCGGACGTGGTTGTCGCCAGCGCGCCGCCGAGCGTGCCGTCGGAGACGCCGTCGCTGTCGTCGTCGAAGGTCGGGACCATCGGATTCGCGCGTTCGAAGAGCGCGAACAGCAGGAATCCGAGGCCGCAGCCGATGAACCACGTGAAGTTGCTGATCCAGGTGATGTTGAAGAGCCCGAGCGCGGCCAGGCTGCTCGGCAGCACCGCGATCAGGATGTTGGGGATGCCCGCGATCAGGATCGCCTTGACGGCGTTCGGGTTGTAACCGTTCCTGTACCAATAGGGACCCGCGGTGTCCAGCGTGAACATGGCGTCGGTCTTGATGCGTTGACGCGCTGCGATGTAGTAGCCCGCGATCAGGATGCCGAACAGCGGTCCGATCAGCGCCCCCAGCACTCCGAGGGTGTACTGGATCGCGGTGTCGTTCGAGTACCAGTTCCACGGCGTCAGGAGCACCGAACCGACTGCAGCGATCATGCCGCCCATCCGCCACGAGATCTTTCGCGGCGCCACGTTCGAGAAGTCGAATGCCGGCGAGATGAAGTTCGCGACGATGTTGATGCCGACCGTCGCCGTCACGAAGGTCAGCCCGCCGAGCAGGACAGCGAAGACGGAGTCGATGTGCTGAACCGTGGCGATCGGATCGGTGATGAGCTTGCCGAAGACCGGAACAGTCGCCGAAGCGGTGATCACCGTGAGGATGGAGAAGAACAGGAAGTTGATCGGCAGGCCCAGGAGATTCCCTCGTTTGACCGCCTTGAAGGACTTGCCGTAGCGCGCGAAGTCGCCGAAGTTGAGCATCGGTCCGGAGAAGTAGGACACGACGATCGCGATCGCTGTGATCATCACGGGGATGGAAGCCCAGAAGTCCAGCGGCTTACCGACCGACAGGTTGAGGCTGATGTTCTGCCATCCGGCCTTCGAGACGAGGTAGACCGCCAGCGCGATCATCACGACGTACACGGCAGGCCCGCTGAAATCGATGAACCGGCGGATGACCTCCATGCCGCGCCAGAAGAGCGCAGCTTGCGCCAGCCAGAGGATCGCGTACGAGATCCAGCCCAGGGCCCACAGGCCGAGGAAACTCTGGTGCAGGAGCTCGGCGCTTCCCGGGATGAACTTGAGGAACACGATGTTGAGCGATTCCGCCGCCAGGAACGTTTGCACCCCGTACCAGGCGATCGCGATGACGCCGCGGATGATCGCCGGGATGTTGGCGCCGCGAATGCCGAAGATCGCCCGGTTGACCACCGGGAACGGAACGCCGGTCTTCTGGCTGGGCTTTGCGACGAGGTTGGCGAACACCTGCACGATGATGATGCCGATGATCAGGGAGACGAGAACTTGCCAGCTGGCGATCCCGAGCGCGAACAACGATCCGGCGGTGAGGTACCCGCCGACCGAGTGAACGTCGGACATCCAGAACGCGAAAATGTTGTACGCCGACCACGACTGCTTGCGCAGAGGCGCGAGGTCCTCGTTGGCCAGACGCGGGTCGTACTCGGGTTTCATGTTGCCGGCGCCGACGGGCATCCCCGCAGCTTCGACGATGTCGTGAGGTTGGGTGAAGGGGGCGGCGGTTGACGTCGCATCCGGAAGTGACATGAGTGGTGCCTCCCAAAATTGGGGACCAAGAGGTCGCGGAACGGAAGGGGGTGACCACGAGACGAAGTCGCGGCCCGGTGCTGTCTTGACGGCGACACTATGGCCAGTCGTTAAGTCAGGGATTACGTCGGTGTTACGTCGCTGTGAAGATCCTCGCCACCGCATCCGTGCTCGACGCGCACCTAGACTGGGACCTGAGAAGGACGTGTCCGGTCCAGTGAGGGGACGTTGCCGATGACGGATCGATCATCATCGGGTGCGATGATCGGCGCGCGCCTGCGGGAATTGCGCACTGAGGCCGGACGCTCGTTACGCTCGGTCGCCGAAGCCGTCGGCATTTCCTCCAGTGCGCTGTCCCAGATCGAGACGGGCGTGATGCAGCCCTCGGTGAACCGTCTCATCGAGATCGTCAACGTCCTCGAGATACCCGTTGCCGCTCTCTTCGACGACTACGGCGTGCTGGAGCCGGTGGACCTCGACGCGCGTGCGACCACTGAGCCCATCCCGGGCGTGATCGTCTCCACCAGGGGCGCCGAGACCGCCACGATCCTCGGGCAGGGCGTGGTCTACCGAAGCCTCACCCCGGCGCCGATCGACGGTGTGGACCTGTACGAGACGACGTACCCGCCGCTGACCTCCTCGAGTATCGACGGGGCGATGCTCGTTCACGAGGGATACGAGGCCGGCCGGGTGCTGAGCGGAACGCTCACCTTCGAGTTCTCCCAAGGCTCCATCAAGCTCGGCCCCGGGGAGTCCTTGTCCTTCCTGGCCACGCGGCCGCACCGGGTGACCAACACATCGCCCGACACGGCTGCCGTCGCGATCTGGCTCACGTTGCGACAGTTCGGCGGCCCTGTTAAGTGATGGGTTCACACACCCGGACTCGAGGGCCGAGGCCGACCGTCGCAACACCGCGGAAACGCCTGCGAAATGCGTCGCCGGTAGCCTCTGGCCATGGGTGAGCTATTCGGTGGGTACGCGACCGCGGCGTCCCGCCGGAAGCGGGGCCGCAAGGCTCCCTTCGACGAGATGTTCGCCGGCACATCCCCTGCGGGTCAAGGCGCCCGCCCTGCATATCGGGAGATCTTCGCGGCGCTCGCTTCGCTGACCCAGGAGGAGCTGCGGGGACGGACGGACGCGCTCGCCAGCTCCTACCTGGCGCAGGGCGTGACCTTCGATTTCGCCGGCGAGGAGCGGCCGTTCCCGCTCGATGCCGTGCCCCGCGTGATCGAGCAGCACGAGTGGACCCACGTGGAGGCGGGGGTGAAGCAGCGCGTCCGTGCGCTGGAGGCATTCCTCAGCGACGTGTACGGCGACCAGAACGCCGTCCACGACGGCGTGGTCCCGGCGGGCCTCATCACCTCGTCCGCACACTTCCACCGGGCGGCGGCCGGGATCACGACGGCCAACGGCGTCCGCATCCAGGTCTCGGGCATCGACCTGATCCGCGACGAGCGCGGGGAGTGGCGCGTGCTCGAGGACAACGTCCGCGTCCCGAGCGGCGTGAGCTACGTCATCTCCAACCGCCGGATGATGGCGCAGACCCTGCCCGAGCTGTTCAGGTCGATGCGGGTGCGCCCGGTCGGCGACTACCCCTACCGGTTGCTGCAAGCGCTCCGGGCGAGCGCGCCCGGGGGCATGGAGAACCCCAACGTCGTGGTGCTGACGCCCGGCGTCTACAACTCCGCCTACTTCGAGCACACCCTCCTGGCCCGGCTGATGGGCGTCGAGCTGGTGGAGGGGCGCGACCTGTTCTGCTCCGGCGGACACGTCTGGATGCGCACGACCTCCGGCCCGCAGCGTGTCGACGTGATCTACCGCCGCATCGACGACGAGTTCATCGATCCGCTGCAGTTCCGTGTGGACTCCGTCCTCGGCACGCCGGGCCTGATGCTCGCCGCGCGCCTCGGCAACGTCACGATCGCCAACGCGATCGGCAACGGCGTCGCCGACGACAAACTGGTCTACACCTACGTGCCGGACCTCATCCGCTACTACCTGGCCGAGGAGCCGATCCTGCCCAACGTGGACACCTGGCGGCTGGAGGAGCCGGAGGCGCTCGCCGAGGTCCTCGACCGGCTTGACGAGCTCGTCGTGAAACCGGTCGACGGTTCCGGCGGCAAGGGCCTCGTGATCGGGCGGGACGCCTCCCGCAAGGAGCTCGCCGAACTGCGTGCACGCCTCATCGCCGACCCGCGCGGGTGGATCGCGCAGCCGCTGGTCGAGCTGTCCACCATCCCGACCCTCGTCGACGACGGGATGCGCCCGCGGCACGTCGACCTCCGCCCGTTCGCGGTGAACGACGGCCGCGATGTCTGGGTGCTCCCCGGAGGCCTCACCCGCGTCGCACTCGCGGAGGGCCAGCTCGTCGTCAACAGCAGCCAGGGCGGAGGGTCGAAGGACACCTGGGTGGTCGGCACCAACCTGGCCGGCGAGCCGGGTGACGGAACCTCGGAGCGGCGTCGCGGTCAGGCTTCGGAGGCGGCTCACGGGGTCGCGGGAATCGTCGCGGAGCAGGCCGCCCGGCCGGCATCCTCGGTGCCCGTGCAGCGCGCGCCCGATCATTCGGCGGAGGACGCGCCGCGCAGCGACCAGCAGCAGCAACAACAACAACAGTCCGGGGAGGCCGCAGCATGCTGAGCCGCATCGCCTCGTCCCTCTTCTGGATCGGCCGCTACATCGAGCGGAGCGACGGCACCGCGCGCATCCTGGACGTCCATCTGCAGCTCCTCCTCGAGGATCCCTGGATCGACGAGGACACAGCCTGCCGCTCTCTGCTCGGCGTGATGGGGAGCCCTGCACCGGAGGCCGCGATCGTCCGGGAGGATGTGCTCCGCATCCTCGCCGTCGACCGGGCGGCCCCCGCGTCCATCGTGTATTCGCTCGGGTCGGCCCGGGAGAACGCGCGGCGCGCACGCGAGATCATCTCCAGCGAGCTGTGGGAGTGCCTGAATACGACGGCCGCTCGGATGCCGCGCCGGGTGACCAGCGACAAGGTGCACGAGTTCTTCAGCTGGGTGCGGGAGCGGACCGCCCTCGCCGTCGGCCTCATGGAGTCCGGTGCGAGCCGGGACGAGGCGTGGCACTTCTTCACGCTCGGCCGCAGTCTGGAGCGCGCCGACATGACGGCCCGGCTGCTGGCGACGCGTTCGCTCACGGAGGCGAGCGGACCGAGCTGGACGACACTCCTGCGCTCGTGCGGCGCCTACGAGGCGTACCTGCGCACGTACCGCGGGGTGCCCTCCGCGCGGAACGCGGCCGAGTTCCTCCTGCACGACAGGCTGTTCCCGCGGTCGATCCTCTACTCGGTCGCACGCGCGGTCGACAGCCTGGCCGAGATCGAGCCCCGGCTGGAGCGGGTCGGGGTCTCGGACCAGGCGGCCAGGATGCTGGGGCAGGTGCGGAGCGAGCTGGAGTTCCGGCCGGTCGCGGACGTGCTCGACGACCTCCCGGCGTTCATGTCGGCCATCCAGGAGGCGACGAGCGCGGCGACCACGGCGGTCGCCCTCCGCTACTTCCCGGAGACCGTCGCGCCGAGCTGGACGGGGGAGCGGGCATGAAGCGCTTGAGGATCGTGCACTCGACCGGCTACCGGTACGACGGCGACGTGACGGCCTCGCACAACGAGGCGAGGATGCTGCCCGTCACCGGCGAGCGTCAGCTGGTGCTCCACTCCTCCCTCGATGTGCAACCGGTCTCCTCGCACCACCAGTACACGGACTACTGGGGCACGAGGGTCCTCGCCTTCGACGTGCTCGCGCCGCACAGCGAGCTGACGATCAAGGCGAGCAGCCTCGTGGAGGTGCTCGAAGCGGAGCACCCCGCTTCGGCTGTCGGCTGGGCAATGCTCGCCGCCCTGGTCCCACGCTCCGCTGCGTGCGTCGAGCAGCTCCGGCAGACGGCGCTCACCGCCCCTCCGCCGTCGCTCGCCGCGCTCGCCGCCGGCGTGGCGCCCGCGGTCCTCGGCCCATGCGCCGCGGCGCACGCGATCGTCGCCGCCGTGTCGTCCGAGATGGCCTACGTGAGTGGCGTGACCGGCGTGCGCACCACGGCCGCCGAGGCGTGGGAGGCGCGCAGCGGGGTCTGCCAGGACATCGCCCACGTCGCTGTGGGTGCGCTCCGAGCGGTCGGGATCCCCGCGCGGTACGTCTCCGGCTACCTGCACCCGAAGGCCGAGGCCGCGGTCGGCGAGACCGTCACCGGTGAGTCGCACGCCTGGGTCGAGTGGTTCTGCGGCGGGTGGCACGGGTACGACCCCACGAACGGCATCCCGATCGGCGACCGGCACGTGCGCGTCGGCCACGGCCGCGATTACACCGACGTCACTCCGCTCCGCGGCGTCTACGCCGGCACCAGCGGGTCGGAGCTATTCGTCTCCGTCTCCATCACCCGCGAGGCCTGACCGGCCGCCTCCGGCCCGAGGGTGGCGCTCCTTTCAGGGAGCGACGATGACCTTGCCGCGCGCACGCCCCGCGCCGACATGCTCGACCGCGTCCGCCGCGTCCTGGAGAGGGAAGACCGTATCGATCACGGGACGCAGCGACCCGTCGCCCACCATCGCGGTCAGCTCGCGAAGGTCCTCCACCCGCTCATGCGCTATCAGCCCGACGAGCCGTTGCCGGCTGAACCGGTCGAGCATCCCGGCGGCCACGGTGCGCTGGATGCCGCCCAGGAGCGGTCCTCCCGCCTCGCCTCCGACGAGGACGATGGCACCGGCAGGGGTCAGGATGCGGCGCAGCGCCGACAGGGGGCGGTTGCCGGCCGTGTCGATGATCGCGTCGTACGTCTGCCCGAGTGTGAGCACGTCGGTCGTCGTGTAGTCGATCACCGCCTGTGCTCCGAGCTCCCGAACCAGCTCGGCCTTCGGACCGCTGCACACCCCGGTGACCCGGGCACCCCTCGCGGCGGCGAGCTGCACGGCGAAATGGCCGACGCCCCCGGCCGCCCCTGTTACGAGCACGCTGTCGTCCTGGCCGGCGCCGCTCGCCCGCACCGCCTGCAGAGCCGTCACCGCTGAGATGGGAAGGGCCGCCGCCTTCTCGAAGTCGACATGGTCCGGGATGCGGACGAGTTCGGCGCTCTTCGCGACCAGAAACTCGGCCAGCGCACCCTCCGCCGACCCGACAACGCGCTCGCCGGGTCGGAGGCCGTGGTCACCGGGGGCGCCCGCCGCCTCGACCACCCCGGCGAATGCCAGTCCGCGAACTCGTGCTTTCGGCCGGCGCATCCCGAAGCCGATCGCGCGCAGGAGCAGGGGGCGGCCGGTCGTCAGGTGCCAGGTCCCCGCGTCAACGCCCGCCGCACGCACCCGGATGAGGACCTCTCCTTCGCCCGGCACCGGGATCGGGATCCGCTCAACGTGCAGCACGCTGGGTGGCCCGTACGAATCCTGGGTCACCGCTCGCATCGTGTCCATCGTCTGCTCCTTCAGCTCTCGGGGAACTGGAAGACATCGTCGAGCGGGACCCCGAACACCCGGGCGAGCTGAAAAGCCATCTCGAGCGAAGGCGAGTAGCGGCCCTGCTCGATGGCGATGATGGTCTGCCGTGTCACGCCGACCCGCTCGGCGAGTTCGGCCTGGGTCATCTGCCCGGCGGCGAAGCGGAGGGCGCGCAGAGAGTTGGTCACACGCGTCGGCTTCACCATGCGGGCAGTCCCTTGCGGTACCCGACGAGCCGGGCGATGGAGCCCACCACGGCCGAGAGGACGAAGGCCAGATAGACCGCGTTCGCGATCCAGAACCACGGCGCCTCGAAGAGGGCGAGGATCAGCGCGGCCACTGCGCCGATGATGACGAACGCCTGGCCGACACGGTCCCCGAACGCCTTGACGTCGCGATCGCGCTGGTCACGCTTGTCCGCCTCGAGTCGATTCGCGGTGGAGATGACGATGCTCGCCAGGATGTTGACCACGATGGCACCGCCGACCGTCGACAACAGGACCGGCACGTACGCCCCGGTCCCGAGGGCCGCCAGCAGCACCCAGTAGGTGGAGTATCCCAGGACCGCGGTCACCAGGAAGACCCAGGAGTTCTTCTCGTCGTACGACATCGGTCGCCCTCCATGTCAAAGATTGTGTACATGGGCGAGTGTAAAGCGTTCTCTACATGATGTCAATAATGGTTTACATTATCGACCCCGGCGGTCTCCCTAAAACTGATTGCGCTCGAATTGTTTTTGAAAAATGTCGTCATGATTCGCCGGCGACGGACTCTCCCTATTGCAAGGGCTTTAGCCTCCAGGGGGATTCGTGCGCTATTTCAGTGCGTTGTTCGTTGTTCTTGTTGCCTGTTTCGTTTCGTTGTCGTCCGGTGCTGCACCGGCTGGTGCGGTCGCACGACCGGCTTCGGACGGTCTGGTCGGTTGGCACGCGGCAGTTGCTGTTATCGCGCCGTGCCCGGCTCAGGGGGACGTGTCCTCGTGCGATGCGGATGGTGACGGCATCCCGGACACGGTGGAGCGTGTGGTGTGCGGCACCGCGACGTGCGCGACCGGCCGGGAAGACACGGATAAGGACGGCGTTCCGGATTGGACCGAGGTGATGGCATGCGGGTCTGTGACATGCGCCTCACCGGCGAAGGACAGCGTCGGTGACGGTGTTCCTGACTACGCGCGGCAGATCGTGTGCGGGTCGGCGACGTGCTGGACGGGCAATGACGACGTGAATGGCCATGGCGTTCCGAAGTGGGCGTCTGTGGTGATCTGCGGCACTGCGGAGTGCGCGACAGGGTCGGAGGATTACGACCACGACGGCATTTCCGATGCTGTCGAGCTTGCCGCCTGCGTGCACCCGCAGAATGCGCTGGCACATACGGGCTCGAGTATCGCGATCGGTTTGATCGTGGCGTGCGCGCTGGGGCTTGTGCTGGTCGGGAGCATTCTCATGCGACGCCGACCACTGTTCCGGGCTGCACTCGGCCAGGACGTTCCCACGGTTGGCGCGGGCCTGTGAGCGGGCACGTATTCCGTAGCCCCCGCCGCAGCCGCAGTCGCATCGGCCGGGGGTTGGTCGCTGTCGGTGCCGCTGTCGCCCTGACGCTGGTCGGGACGGTTACTCCGGCCGAAGCGTCCCCGGTCGAACAAGCTCGGAGGATTGCCGCCTCGACCCTGGCTGAGGTGCGGGCGGCAGCTCGCGTGCAGGATGCGCAGGTGAAGGCGGAGACCGAGACGCCGGCGCCTGCTGCCGAAGGAACGATCAGCCCGGACAAGTCGGCGACGGTGTCTGCGGACTCGTTGGGCGCTGCCGCGACGTTCTCCGGTAACAAGGTCGACGGGGACCTCAAAGTGGCGATGTCGTCCGCGCCGAAACAAGCATTGAAAGCAGCAATAGCCGAGTCGCCGAATCACGGAACCGTGGTGTCCGCACCGGTGCAGATCACCGCGACCGACAGCAGCGGGAAGACGGTGACCGCGTTCCCCGCCAAAGCGCTGAACACGCGTGGTGGCGGGGACAAGGGCCCGGTGGTCTCAGACGTCCTCCCGGGTGTTGCGCTGAGTTTGAAGCCCGACATGGGTCTGGTGAAATCCTCAGGGGTCGACCCGGCGACGCTGCAGATCTACACGCGGGAGACCGCCGGAGACGCGTGGACCGCGCTGCCGTCGTACTTCGATCAGAAGGCCGGTCTGGTCCGGGGCGAGTCGACGCATCTGTCGCAGTTCGTGGTGATCGGTATCCCATTCCCACTGCCGGCGCGCCCAGTGGTGGTACTGGACCCCGATAATGATGAAGGCCATACATCCACCCCGGCCCCGCCGGTGACCGAGTGGGCGTACAACCAGGCACTCGCCACCGCGGTGAAGTCGCGCCTGGAGACGGACTGTTTGGCGACGGTGACCATTGCGAACACCGGCCCGGACACGATGCTCTCCCGGAGTATTCGTGCTGGGATCGCGACTGCACAGAACCCGACCTTGACGTTGGGGATCGGGTTCAACACCAACCAGGGCACAGCCTGGGGCACACCCGCTAACGGCGGCTCGCAGGTCTACTCCCGCGGCGGCGCAGCCGACAATGCCCTCTCGGATGCGCTGGTGGGTGTTCTGCCGACGTATACGAGTCGGCCGGCGGTGAACAAGGGCAATAACGGCAATTTCCCCGGCACGGAGTTCGATGGGGTGCCGGGCGCGCTGACGCATCTGGAAGCGCTGTTCATGGACCACAACTACGACCGGCCGGTGATCGATAACGGCATACCCTCCATCGCCGATGGGGTGCTGACCGGGCTCGGAGTGTACTTGCAGTCGCAGGGCTTCAACTGCATCGATCCCGTGACGGGTGGGTGGCCGACACCTCCGTCGGCGGCGACGTTGGCGAGGTGGCGGCAGCTGGGTCACCAGAACCACCAAACCTACGGCGGGGAACCGTTCTCATTCTCCACCGGCAACCTGGTCGAAGACGAGAAGCTGTTCACCCTCCCCGGGCAAGGCGGCTCTGCCACCGATGTGACCCTCACCTACAACTCGCAGGACGGGCGCCTGTCTCGGGTGGGTGCGGGCTGGTCATTCGGGTTGGGGGCACGGGCGCAACGCTTCATCGACGGCAGTGTCCTCGCGGAGCGTGGCGACGGCGCTTCCTTCGTGTTCGCCCCGGACGGGCACGGCGGCTACATTTCCGATCCGACCCTGCACCAAGCTCTCACCGAGGCCGGCGCCGGGAAGCTGAAGCTGGTCGATGTGTCGGGGGAGAGTTGGGTGTTCGACGCCGCCGACATCGACGGCA
Organism: Leifsonia sp.; assembly: GCA_051962155.1. Classification (GTDB taxonomy): domain Bacteria; phylum Actinomycetota; class Actinomycetes; order Actinomycetales; family Microbacteriaceae; genus Leifsonia. The sequence continues at coordinate 38,819 of JBQCCO010000137.1, forward strand.
TCGGCGAACTCGTCTCCCACACGGACACCGCCGGGCACACCACGACCCTGACCTACGGGGCGGCGAACCAGAACGTGAACCAGTTCGTTCCGCTCACAGCCATCACCGACAGCGCCGGACAAACCATCACCGTGCAGTCCGATGCGCAGGGTCGGGTGGTCGGGTTCACTCGTCCCGGCGGCGACCACTGGACCCTCACCTACGACGCCGCGGGGAACCTCAGCCAGATCACCCTCCCCGACGGACGCACCCACGTCTTCACCTATGACAGCGCCCACCAGCTGCTGACCGGGACCGACGCCACCGGTGCCACCTACTTGAAGAACGAGTACGACACCTCCGGGCGGATCATCCACCAATGGGACGCGCAGGGCAACGAACGCACCCTCGACTATTCGGTCGCGGGGCAGACGACGTACACGGACAACCTCGGCCGCAAGAGCATCTTCTTCTACGACGCGGAGTTCCGGATCACGAAGGTGCAGCATCCGGACGGCACCACCGCCACTTTCGACTTCGACCCTCAGAACAATGTCACCTCTTCCACCGATGAGAACGGGGCGACGACGGCCTATGCGTACGATGCGTCCGGGAATCTGACCACGCAGACCGGCCCGGACGGGATCGTCACCAAGTACACGTACACGCCGACCGGGCTCGTCGCGACGAAGACCGACACCGGCGGCCCAAACGGGGCAGCCCGGACCTGGACGTACGACTACAACAGTGCGGGTGAGGTCGCCGCTGTGCACCAGCCTGACGGGACCCAGATCAGCAACACCTACGACGCTGCAAGCAATCTGATCAAGTCCGCCCAACCGTCCGGCGCGGCCACCGCCTATACATATGACGTCGCCGGCAATCTCACCGGATCCACGGACCCGGACGGCAACAAGAACTCCTACACATACGACGCGGCGGGTCGGATGCTCACCCGAACCGACCCGGGCGGGCACACCACCAGCTACATCTGGGATTCCGGGGACCGGGTCGTCACCGCCACGAACGCCGCGGGCAGCGTCTACGGGTATCGGTGGGAACCGAATGACCACCTAGCCTCCCTGACCGACCCGGCCGGCGCCGTGACGAAGTACAGCTGGGACGCCATGTTCCACCTCACGTCCTCGACCTCGCCGACGGGCGGGGTGACGAAGTACGGATACACCGCCGAAGACGCCGTCGCCTCCATCACCAACCCGCTCGGCGCGGTCACCACTGACACCACCGACAGCCGCGACCGGGTCGTCAAAACCGTCGACCCCAACGGGGGCGTGTGGATCGCCAGCTATGACGGTGTCGGCAACCTCACCTCCACCGCCTCCCCGTCCGGTGCGAAAACCACGAACGTTTACGACAGCAACGGGCAACTCGTCTCCAGCACCGGCCCGACCGGCGGGAAGACCACCTACACGTATGACTCGGTAGGCCGGCTAACACGCCAGGCCGACCCCGACGGCGTCACCACCTCCTACGCCTACGACGTCATGGATCGGGTGACCCGGATCAGTGACGGGCTCGGCAAACACACCGACCTCGGCTATGACGTGGACGGAAACCTCGCCAGCGCCACCGACCGCCAAGGCAACACCACCACCTACAGCTACGATCCGGCCGGTCAGATGCTCACGTCCACCTCCCCGCTCGCCGAGACCACCAGTTACAGCTATAACCCCGACGGCAACATCAGTGCTGTTACTGATCCGCTCGGACGCGCTACCACGTATGCGTATACGGCGCTGGATCAGCTCGCCACCAGTACAGACCCCGCGGGAAACGTCACTGCGTACACCTACGACGAGGATGGGCGCACCGCGTCGGTGATCGATCCGAACGGCCACACGACTGCGTTCACCTATGACAAGGACGGCAACCAGGCCACCGTCACCGATCCGACCGGCGCGATCACCGCCTACGGGTGGGACCAGGCGGGCCAGCAGACCACGATGACCGACCCGATGGGACACGAGACCGTGTACGGGTACGACCCGGCAGCGCAACTGGTCAAGGTCACCGAAGGGTACAAGGCCGGTGCCACACCCGGCCCGGATGTGAACGTGGTCTCGAAGTACGGGTACGACGCGGACGGGAACCTCACCGCCACCACCGACCCGAACGGACACACCACCAGATACAGCGTGGACCCCGCGGGGCAGACGACGAAAGAGGTGAACCCGGTCGGGAACACCACCGCCTGGGCCTACACCGCGGCAGGACGGCCGGCGTCCAGGACCAACGGCAACGGGCAGACCACCGCCTACAGCTATAACCGACGCGGTGACCTGACCCGGCAGAACCAGGCCGGTGCAGTCGCGTCCTACGAGTACAACGCCAACCAGCAACTGATCGCGATGACCGACCCCACCGGCGTCTCCGGCTGGGAGTACGACAAAGACGGCCGCACCACCACCCAGATCAACCAACAAGGTGGGCACCTCACCACCGCCTACGACAAAGCCTCCCAGGTGACTGGAATGACGTTGCCGACCGGGCAGCAACTTTCCTACACCTACGACCAGGCCGGGAACCTCACCTCGCAAACCTCCCCGTGGGGGTCACTGAAGTACGGATGGGATGCCGCCGCGAACCTCACCCAGGTCACCCGCTCCACGGGGGTGACCACCGGCTACGCGTATGACGCCGACAACCGTGTCGTCTCCGTGCTGCACCAGACCCCCGCCCCCACCGCCAACTCCACGGTTCCCAGCCCGGCGGGGGCGAGACCCACCCCTGTGCCGTACGCGAAGAACGCTGCCGCGACCACGTGCACATCCGTGGCCGGGTACCTCGGCGCACGGTCGGCGCCCGCCGCGGGCGAGTCCAACCTCTGCAAACACACCAACACATATCTCAACGGTCGCACTCTTCCCACCCCGGCCAACCCGGTAGCGGACGGCGGCTCGCTCGGCTACCAGTACGCCTACGACAAGGACGGCAACCTCACCCAGGCCACCCGCACCATAGCCCCGACACCGTCCACACCCTCCAGTCCGACACCGAGCTCGACACCAACACCCGCGCCCACCGGTACCGGCGGCAGCAGGGCCCAGGCGGCGAGTGCGGTGAAGGCGACGGTCACCCAGGCGAACTACACGTACGACAGGCTCGACCGGCTGGATTCCTCGTCCACCAAAGCGGGGGAGAAGAACACCTACAGCTACGATGCTGCTGGGAACCGGGTCGGCTGGAGTCGCACGGGCGCCACGGACGGGAACTTCACCCAAACGGCGGCGTTCAACAACGCGGAGCAGCTCACCAGCTCGACCACCAATGCTGCCGGGCGTGGTGTCGCCGCCGGAACCGCCACCTACACCTACGACGGAGCTGGTCAACGCACTGGCCAGTCCCTGGCCGGGGTAGGCACCGGGTACGTATACAACCCCGCCGGGCAGACCACCTCCGTCATCCAGCCGGGTCGCACCGCCACCTACAGCTATGACGGACTCGGTCGCAACGCCGCCAGCACCGACCAAACGAAGTACGGCACCGGTACAACGACCAACGCCTACAACGGTGCCGCGTTGACCCAAACTCAGGACCAGCAACAGGGCACGTCCACGTTGATCCGGGACGCGGCCGGGTCCTTGGCCGAACACGTCACCGGCACTGGCGACGCCACTTGGGACCTGTTGGACGGACTCGGCTCCACCATCGCGGGAGCAAAGAACGCGTCCATCACCCAGCTCGCGTCCTACGACGACGGAGGCGGCCAGAGCTTCAACACCACTGGTTGGAGCGCACCTGAGAACTACACCGGGCACGCCCAGGACCCCACCCAGAACCTCGCGCACACCTACGCACGCACCTACGACCCATCCACTGGGTCCTGGTCCAGCCCCGACACTTGGCGCGGCCTGCTCACGCAACCGAGATCTCTGGCCCGCTACCAGTACACCTTCGACGACCCCACCAGCTACCTCGACCCCGACGGGCACCTGTGCGCACCCCGCACCGGAAGGTCTGACGCGCTCCCCCTCGGCTGCGGCGCACCCCCGGTGCAGGCGTACAACAACGTCAAGATGCCGCCACCACCCGCACCTTATGTGCCCGCCAAGAAGAAGAACACGCCGAGCAAACCCAAACCCAAGGGGCCGACGGCGCAGGACTGCATCCAAATGCGGCACCTCGACAGCAACTACATCGTCCCCACCATGAAACTCCCCAACGGAGGCAAGGGCACCAGTGTTCGGGGCTCCGGCGCAGGGGACATCTCGTGCATGGGTGCCAGTTCGCCAGACGGCATAGTTCAATGCCTCTTTGCCCCGCTTGGGCAAGGGCTGCAGGATGTGTGGTCGGGTGTGGTGGATTGGTCCAGTCACCTCTCGATGAATGTGTATGTGTCGTTCTGCGCGGCGGTCTGCTGGACCCCAGGTGTTTCATTCCAAGATGGACATTTGTACTTCAGCTCTTCTTTGGGTGTCGGTGTGGCGGCCGGGATCACAGCAGGTGTGGGCCCGGGGTGGTCCCCGATTTCCACTGGAGGCGCCGGAATTTCTGGATACTTTTCATGCGGTGTCGCAGTCGGCGATGTCGGATTGGGAGGAACGATCTCAGGAGTTCCTGGGCAGTCCTCGAATCCCACGGTTGCGTACGAAGTTGGGTTTGGGGGTGGATGTCATGGTGGGCAAACGACAACAACGAAGGTCTTCTAGGGTGTTTTTCAAATGAGTGGCGACGGTGTCCTTATGCTGGCGAGCGGGATTCTCCTTGTTGCCTTTGGCGTCGGTGCGCTCGTGAGGCCTGGACCCATTGCAAGCGTCCTGAACCGAGTGCAGGACAGTATGTTTCCGCTGCCGAAGCAGTGGACAGCACGAAGCATGAGGCTGATGGCAGCGTTCATTCTGATCTTCGGGGGCGTGATCCTGGTTCTCGGGGTAGTCGTCTTGTTGCGGTAGCTAATGGATTCGACGGATATCGCTCCGCGTCGGCGAAGACTGGCTTTCAGATTGGATAGCCGGTGCAACGGTGAACCGAAGACGGTAGCTATTCGTGGTTTGGTGAGTGACCTGAACGCAATTATCGGCACGGGAATCGCAGGGACCACGCCGTTGTCAATTGGCGTTAACACGTTGGTTCGAAGAAAAGAGATAGGTAGGAAGGAAGCGGAACGGTTGCGGTGGAAGTTTGGTCGTGTCGGTGATCGGTTTGCGGACAAGGCAACACCAGCGCAGATGACCTTCGTGGGGATAGGAACACTTGTCCTCAGTGCCCTGTTTTATGGCCAGCTCGTCGCCATATCGATAAAGCCATGACGGATTCGGTGTTCGTGATGCCCGCGCCACCGGCGAGGGTGGCTGGGTGCCGGGCGCTAAACTTGGTTGCTTGCTCGGCGCGAGCTGGACCTTCCAAGGGGTTGGAATGGACGTTGTCCGCATCGTCGTGGGTCTAGGGATGGTGGCCGTCGGTATCGTTTTTATCGTCTACAGGCACGGAATCGTAAGGTGGTCAAAGAGCGCCCAGCGAGAAGCGTTCGGGCGTCGTGCGGTGCGATTCCAACAAAGCCAGACGCCGAATTCCATGATCTTCGCCGGTGCCATCGGAATTGTTTTCGGATTGATAGTTGCTGCAACTGGAATATCCAGGCTCATTTCCTAACCCCCGTTACTCCTAGAGATGGGAAGACAAGCAAGCGCCGAATATCGACTAGAGATGGGAAGACAAGCAAGCGCCGAATATCGACTCCGGCGAGGTGGGGATCAGTGTTGGCATGTTCAGCACTCTTGAATGTGCGCTTGCGAGTGGCGCTAGTGGCAACCGCTGTGAACGGTGGAAGCAGCCAAGGTTTCGGAGGGGGACTCACTTTCGGGCCGGAGCCGGATGCGAAGTAGCCGTGCAATCGACAACGAAGCTCTCTTGAGGAGATAAAGGTGCTCGATGTCCTGGTGACCGGGATCGTCCTTCTCGTAACGTGCGTGGTCGCGATTCTGGCGCGAAGGCCAATAGCTGACGCAACGCGGGATCGTCAGAAGGCGCGGGGATACGAGGAGGTGGCTTCAAGAATGACCCCGCGCATCGTTGCGTTGGTTGCGCTTGTCGGAAGCTGTATCGCGATCTTCCTAATTTTTGTCGCTGTCCGGTCCCTATGACTATGCGGCTAGGAATAGGGATTTGCAGCTTCATCGATCGACGTCGCCGCCGCCGGGTGTAGGCGTCCCCGCGGCATCCTGTGGGGAGGGCCCGAATCCCATTCGGATCCCTCCCCACCCCTCAGGGCAGGCCAGGTGTCCATAACGTGTGAGCCATGCGGGACCCGAGGCGCGAGGCGACGCCAGCTAGGCTACGCGCCCAACTACGACAGTAGGTATCTGGCCAGGAGTCGACCCTTAGGAGTCAACACGTAGAACTTCTCGTCGGTGTACTTGTTGTCATATCCGGCGGGGCGGGCCACGTCCGTAATTACGCCTGCAGTCTCAAGTGCGTCTTTGTGCCGAATTAGGGATTCGAAGAACCCTGGCGCGCTCCCTTGAAGGCGGGCGTTTCGGTCATCCGCACCCAGGCGCCCGACTTGATTTACCGCAGGAATAGGCAGTTGGCTGAACAACTCCTCTGCTTCGGACTTCTCATCCTCCGTCAGTGGCGTTTCATATTTGTCAATGATCGCTTGGTCCTCTTTGTTGGGCTTGTTCGGCTCGGTTGCGCGACCCGCGAGCACGGCCCGCAGCTCGCGATCGAGTCGCAACCGAAGCTTTTCTGGATCCTCACCCTGGAAGGCCCCAACGGTTCGTTCCGCTGTTTCGACCAAATGCTTCAGAACGGTATCAAATTGGCGACTCACCAGGTCGTTTGTTGCGCGAGACGTGGCACGCATCTCCGCGAGTAGCGACTGTGTCTCAGTATTGACTGCGCCAGCACGAAGCTCTGCCTGACTGCGGTACCAGGAGTCAGCAGCGAAAAGTCCGATTTGTATCAGGAATGAAAGGATTGCCAAGGCGAGCGCAATAGTTGAAAGCGCATCTGACCCGTGCGTTGTGGCTATGACGACCAGGCTTCCAACGGCAACCAACGCAAGCAAACTAGCTACCAGCGCCACAGACGACCACTTGACTTGCACAACACCAACGGACGGGGAAGCGCTCGCGATACCACCCTTGTCGGTAGGAGCGACCGCAGCCAGATTTTCGTCGGACATTTGCACAAATTAGCGTAAAGCGGTGCCATGCGATACCCGACACTGGGTCTTCAAACCCCGGTCGGATGGAACAGGAGGTCGTATTAACAACTTGTCTCGTTGGGCGCAAGGTCGGACAGGCACTCGGCGTCGATCCTGAGGCGGACATGCTCGGGCATGCCCGAACCGCGGCACGCGAGGCCGCCGTGACCAACGTGGATTGGATCCGCGGCACAGCCGATGATCTGCGAATCATCGCGGCAGGTTACGGGGGCGTCGGAGCGATCACCGTAGCGAACGCCATCCATCTCATGGATCGTGACAGCTTGTTCACGGCGGCCGCGGCGGTGCTGACACCGGGGCGCGGCCTGGCGATCATCGCCAACGGCACCCCATTGTGGCTGCAAGACCCGGCGTGGTCGGTCGCGTTGCGGGCATTCCTGCAACATCGGCTGGGCGTCCGTCCTACCGGCTATTGCGGCACGGACGACGAATCCCGCTCCACCTATCGGCGTGAACTGACAGCCCTGGGCTACACGGTCGACGAGATTCGTGTCAGCTACACCGACACCCTCACCCTCGAGCAGATCGTGGGAGGGGTCTTCTCGGCGATGTCCGACCGGATACCGGAAAGGAAGGACCGAGACCGGTTCACGACCGACCTGGGCGAGGCGCTGGCCGGTACGGATCCCTTTCTGGAACACGTCGACGTCCGCACGCTGGTCGCGCTCCGGCCGGGAGCGGATTCCCTCGCAGGGACGTCGCGGTAAGCGATTCTCGATCGTGCAGAGGGAAATCGAGCCGCCCCGATCGCGGCGACCAGCCGCTCAGTGGACACGATGGCAGCTCCTCAGGCAGACAACTCGGGGATGCCCATTTCTTCCAGGACCGTGATGGTGCACCCCTCTGCCCAGCGGAGGTGGTGGTGGTTCTTGACCATTTCCAAGGCCGCGTCCATCGAGGGGGCCTCGATGATCGACATGCCGATCACGTCCGTGTCGCCCTGCGACACTCCTTCGGCCGTGACTGTGCGGGACTGCCCGAGGGGCTGCCCCGGGTCGACGAGCGCCGGCCCGAGTTCGGTGGCCCAGTCGATCCACGCTTGCAGCCCGAGCTGCGCTTCCTCGGGAGTTGCTTGAGCGAAGCGCTGCGCTACCGCGAGGGGAGCGTGGTAGAGCACGATGTATCTGGTCATGGCTGCCTTTCGTTGCGTTCGGAGATGAGCATTTCGAGTTGGGCGGCGACGCTGCGGAGCGCCTCGGTAGCCTCGACCAACTGGTTCGGGGGGACGTTCTTGAGGACGCCTTCCGACCACTGGAGCTGCCGTTGGTAGATCTGCTCGAGCAGGTCGCGGCCGCGAGCCGTCAGGTGCACCAGCTGGGTTCGCCGATCGGTGGGGTGCGGGCGATATTCTGCGAGCCCGTCCGCGACGAGGGCATTCGCCACGCGTTGGGTGCTCTGCCGCGCATGGCCGATCTCTTTCGCCATCTCCGCCACGGTCATCCCGCCGAACGCTCGCCCCAGCACCTGCCAGCGCGCGCTTGATTCGCCCAGGGGGCCGACGATCCCTTCGCCGGCCTGGAGGATCAGGCTGTTGACCGCGAAGACGCTCGTCACGAACTCCGTCCAGGGGTCGTGCGGTGTCTCAGGCGAGGGCATGTCTGAACCCTAGGATATCGACAGCATGCTGTCAATCGCGGTCACCGAACTGCGCGGGGGAGTTGCAAATCCCGCGGCGGTGTGTAACGATACATCCCATCGATCATGTATCGATACAGATCAGCCTCCGCGAAGCTGCGGAGACGAATGGAGACAACGACGTGAACCGCTCGACGCCACAGACGGGGCCCTTCTTCGCCGACCCCGCACTGGTCGCATTCGGAGACAGCTTCTACCTCTATCCGACGACCGACGGCAACGAGAACTGGGACTCGGACAACTTCCGGGTCCTCGGATCGCGCGACCTGCGGGAGTGGACGGACCTGGGGGAGGTGCTCCGGCTCGGCCGCGACGTTCCCTGGGCCGACCGGAACGCCTGGGCGCCGGCCGCGGCCTACCGCAACGGTCTCTATTACTTCTACTTCACCGCCGACGACAACATCGGCGTCGCCGTGGCGACGTCGCCGACCGGGCCGTTCATCGACTCCGGGGCCCCCATCGTCTCGCGCGGGCAGTTCGCGGGTCGTGCGATCGACCCGGCGGTGTTCGTCGACGACGACGGGACGTCGTACCTCATCTGGGGCAACACGGTCGCCCACATCGCACGCCTCGGTAACGACATGGTGTCCATCGACCAGGATTCGGTGACGGCCTGGGAGCACCCCACGTTCCGGGAGGCCGCCCACATCCACCGCCGGGGCGACCTCTACTATCTGACCTGGTCCGAGAACGACACCCGCGACCCCGCGTACCGCGTCCGCTGGGCGACGGGGGAGAGCCCGTTCGGTCCCTGGACCGAACGAGGCGTGCTGCTCGAACAGTCGCCGGCCGACGGGATCTTCGCCACCGGCCACCACTCCATCCTCCGTGTCCCCGGCACGGACGAGTGGCTCATCGCCTACCACCGGTTCGCCGTCCCGGACGGGGACGGCTTCCATCGCGAGATCGTCATCGACGAACTCACCCACTTGCCGTCCGGAGACCTGTCACCGGTACGAACAAGCGCTGACTCAATCCGATTGACACAGCCTGCATTACCCGAAACCCTCGACACCTAAGAGAAAGCAGAAAGCAATGTCGCTTCACCACAGTTCCTCGCCGCGCCGCCGCGGCACGAAGGGGACGCTCATCGCGGTCTCGGCGATCGCCGCCGCAGCCCTCGCGCTGACCGGATGCTCCGCCGGCAGCGGCGCATCGGGAGGCTCCAAGACCGTCAGCTTCCTCTCCTGGGACAACGAGCAGACCATGAAGCCCGTGTTCGCCGAGTTCGAGAAGGAGAACCCCGGCTACACCGTCAAGGCCTCCTACGCTCCGCCGGTCCCGCAGTACATCCAGAAGCTGCAGACCCTGCTCGGCTCCGGCACCGCCCCCGACGTCTTCATCATCACCGCCGAGAACAAGGCGCAGATCATGAGCGGTGGATTCGCCAAGGACCTGAGCAGCGAGTCCTGGATCTCCAACATCTCCCCGGCAGCCAAGGCCACCTACACCCAGAACGGCAAGGTCTACGGGGCTGCGACGGCATCCTGGGGCGGCGGCATCCTGATCAACAAGGATCTCCTCGCCAAGGTGGGCTACACGGATGCGCCCAAGACATGGCAGGACTTCCTCGACCTCGGCAAGAAGCTCAAGGCCGCCGGGATCACACCGTTCTACGAGGGCGGCGACGGCATCCCGGTCAGCCTGGCTGCGCTTCTCGGCCTGAAGAACCAGGGCCTGGGCGGCACGATGGACCAGCAGATCTGGGCCGGCAAGACCTCGTTCGAGAAGACCTGGACCGACGCGCTCACCACCTGGAACCAGCTGTTCACGCAAGGCGTCGAGCCGCGCACGGTGTCCGGGCTCACCGGCGACCAGGTGACGCAGCAGTTCGAGCAGGGCAAGGTCGCGATGATCGGGACCGGTTCCTGGGCTCTCGGCGGCATCCAGCAGGCGGCGCCCAGCCTGAAGCTGCAGTACCTCGCCGTGCCCAGCGCCGACGGCCAGAGCTACTGGTGCGGAGCGGTCTCCCCGGGCTACGCGATCAACGCGAAGGCCAAGGATCCGGAGGCCGCCGAGAAGTTCGTGCAGTTCCTGCAGAGCAAGAAGGGCGTCGAGGTCTACCAGAAGCAGACCCAGTCCATCACGACCACCAAGGACTTCACCCCGACGCTCGACCCGTCGCTCAGTGACATGACCGATGCCGTCCGCGCGGGCAAGTTCTACCTTCCCCAGGTGAACTGGCCGACCCACAGTGACCAGATGGGCACCGAGGCCACCGCTCTCCTGCAGCAGCTGATCGGCGGCAGCATCACTCCGGATCAGGTCGCCACGGGACTCGACGCGAAGCTCGACGCGATCAAGTAGCAGACTCTCGAGAGGTGGCGCCGCCCCCGGGCGCCACCTCTCGAGGCATCCCAGAAAGCACGAGGACATGGCCAACGCAACAACGGTAGA
>JBQCCO010000138.1:0-6676 GCA_051962155.1 Leifsonia sp.
GTCCTCGGAGTGCTGGTGGCGGTGATGATCTCCGGCGGCAACGTCTTCACCATGGTGATGTGGATCCTCGCCGGCGTCCTCGCGGGCGTCCTGTTCGCGCTCATCATCCTCGGCCGTCGAGCCGAACGTGCCGCCTACTCGCAGATCGAGGGACAGCCGGGTGCGGTCGGCGCTGTCCTGCGATCGTCGCTGAAGCGCAGCTGGCGCGGCTCTGAGATGCCGGTCGCCGTGAACGGCAAGACCCAGGACGCGGTCTACCGCGCAACGGGTCGTGGCGGCGTGGTTCTCATCAGCGAAGGCCCGAAGACCCGCACCCAGCGGATGCTCGACGAAGAGCGCCGCAAGGTCAACCGCATTCTCCCCAACGTCCCGGTCACCATCATCAGCGTCGGGCCGGATGCGGACTCCGTGCCGCTGCACAAGGTCCCGCGCCGGCTGTCGAAGATCAAGCCCACCCACACCAAGGCCGAGGTTCTGGCGATCAGCAACCGGCTGCAGTCCATCGAGAGCCAGATGCCCATCCCCAAGGGCGTCGACCCGATGAAGGTCCGCGCTCAGCGTTCGCGCTGACCCGTTACACCGGGCGTCAGGCCCGGATGAGGACGGTTCCGGCGACCTTGTCGTGGAATCCGCGCTGGTGCGAGTCCCAGACCAGGGCAGGAACGGCGAGGCACAGCAGCAGCGTGCGGACGACAGGACGCCAGAGGCCGACCCAGCCGCCGCGGACCGCCACCACGCGCATCCCGAAGATGCGGTGCCCCACGCTGCCGCCGATCGTCGGGATGAAGACGATCTGCAGCAGCGCGAAGAGCAGGATCGTCGCCCAGGAGTCGTAGCGGAAGAACGCGAACGACAGGAACGACGCGATCGCCCAGTCGACCACGATCGCGCCGATGCGGCGTCCGATCCGGCCGACCGAGCGCGGGCCGGCCTCCGGGAGGCCGAGGCGCTCCCCCGGGTAGCGGCTGGGGGCGATGTCGCCGGGGCGGTCGGTCGGGTTCTGCGGCACGGCCTGAGTCTAGCGAGGCGGACCTGCGTATCCTGGGCACAGCGGGAGCGTCACATCCATGCCCGACCCGGGTACGCGTAACATGCCGGAAACATTTGCGTCACCGCCGGGAAACGGCCTCCCCCTAACGTTGTTCTGGGCTGCAGGCGCAGTCCGGTCACCCGCAAAGCCATTGGGAGTTGTCCGTATGTTCCGTGATTCGTCTGAGGTGCTCAAGTTCATCAAGGACACCGACGTGAAGTTCCTTGATATCCGCTTCACCGACCTTCCGGGTGTGCAGCAGCACTTCAACATCCCCGCCTCGACCGTGGACGAGGAGTTCTTCTCGGTCGGGCAGCTGTTCGATGGCTCGTCGATCCGCGGTTTCGCGTCGATCCACGAGTCTGACATGCAGCTCATCCCGGACGTCTCGACGGCCTACGTCGACCCCTTCCGCGCCGAGCGGACGCTGATCATGGTCTTCGACATCTACAACCCGCGCAACGGTGAGATCTACTCGAAGGACCCGCGCCAGGTCGCCAAGAAGGCCGAGAAGTACCTCGCCTCGACCGGCATCGCGGACACCGCGTACTTCGCCCCCGAGGCGGAGTTCTACATCTTCGACGACGTCCGCTACGAGGTGAAGCAGAACTCCAGCTTCTACTCGGTCGACTCCGAAGAGGGCGCCTGGAACTCCGGCCGCACCGAAGAGGGCGGCAACCTCGCCAACAAGACCCCGTACAAGGGCGGCTACTTCCCCGTGAGCCCCGTCGACAAGCAGGCCGACCTGCGCGACGACATCTCGCTGAAGCTGATCGACGCCGGACTCATCCTCGAGCGCGCGCACCACGAGGTGGGCACCGGAGGCCAGGCCGAGATCAACTACCGCTTCGACACGATGGTGCACGCGGCCGACGACATCCTCAAGTTCAAGTACATCGTCAAGAACACGGCGAACGAGTGGGGCAAGACCGCCACGTTCATGCCGAAGCCGCTCTTCGGCGACAACGGCTCGGGCATGCACACCCACCAGTCGCTGTGGAACGACGGCAAGCCGCTGTTCTACGACGAGGCCGGCTACGGCGGCCTGTCGGACGTCGCTCGCTGGTACATCGGCGGCCTGCTGAAGCACGCTCCCGCGGTGCTCGCCTTCACGAACCCGACGGTGAACTCGTTCCACCGCCTGGTCCCCGGCTTCGAGGCCCCGGTGAACCTGGTCTACTCGGCCGGTAACCGCTCGGCGTCGATCCGCATCCCGATCACGGGCTCCAACCCGAAGGCGAAGCGCATCGAGTTCCGCGCGCCCGACGCGTCCGGCAACCCGTACCTCGCGTTCGCCGCGCAGCTGATGGCCGGCCTCGACGGCATCAAGAACCGCATCGAGCCGCACGAGCCCGTCGACAAGGACCTCTACGAGCTCCCGCCGGAGGAGGCGCGCAACATCCCGCAGGTGCCGGCGTCGCTCGGCGAGGCGCTCGACGCGCTCGAGGCCGACCACGACTTCCTCCTCGCAGGCGGCGTGTTCACCCAGGAGCTCATCGAGACCTGGATCGAGTACAAGCGCGAGAAGGAGATCAAGCCGCTCGCGCAGCGTCCGCACCCCTTCGAGTACGAGCTGTACTACGGGGTCTGAGAACCCACACGAGTGCAGCGGGGCCTACCGGAATCCTCTTCCGGTAGGCCCTTCTGCATTCACGAGAACACCGGCGTACGCTTCCGGTGTGAGCGAGCTCGAGCCGCGGAAGCGCGGGAGGCTGCGGAGATCCCGGAGCAAAGCGGTCGTTCCGCGGCATATCCCGAGCGAGGTCGTCCCGGTGGCGTTCGAGGAGGTGCAGGACTTCGTCCGCGACGCGCTGCGAGGGACGAGCCTCCGGGATCCGTTCGCTCAGATCCTCGGCGGCTACGCGTTCTTCAAGCCTCAACTCCGGTTCGTCCGGGTGGATGAGACGCACACGCGCGTAGAGTTCGACGCGCTCGGACGGGTCGGCGGTGCCGAGGCGCTGCTGTACACCCGTCGGCTGGGTGAGATCGACCGCTTCTTCGTCGCGCTCCAGGATGAGCTGGATCGCCGTGAGCAGCGACATCGACCGCCGACCGAAGGCAGGGCGATCGAGGGCCACGACTGACGTCGACGTCACCTCCGGATTGGACGGGCTGACCGCTTTGTCCACAGGGCGACGGAACAAGAGGACGACAGATGTATCGTGTCCGTATGACCGGCTTAAGCGAGTTCGAGGCCCTCACGCACGCTATCGGCGAGTACACCGTCGACACGCTGGGCAAAGAGAACTTGGAAGGTCTTCAGGTTATTGCGAACCCGCGGGAATCCACCGCCCTTGTAACCATCGCGCTCAAGGACCAGTCCAACGATGCGCAGCGTCAGGCCATCGCCACCATGTTCGACATCGAGCATCTGTATGCGGACGAGATGGGACTGACGTATGTGTTCGTCGACCATATTCGGGACACGATCGACGCAACGCTCTCTGCTACCCAATACAGCTACGCGTGACGGAGACGACGCTTCAAACGCCTGACGCGTGCCGGCGCGTAGGCGTCACTCCCCGTCGCTCTGCAGTGCCAACGGTGCCGTGCGACGGTGCGCGGCATCGATCGACTCAGCTGTCGACCGACGGACGGACCGACGGCCTCGCATCAACGGCCGGAAGGACGACCGCGGCAGTCGGCCGCGGCGCACCAGGCGGCACCGCAGGCGCGGCGACGACCGCGGGTCGGCGCAGCACGTTCTTCAGCCGCATGGCGGGCTTCTCCACCCCGTACCAGCTCAGGGTCGCGAGGCCGAGGGTCAAGGCGGTAGCCACCGCGGCGAACAGCGGGACGCCCAGCGTGGAGAGCCCCGCGCACGCCAGCACTTGCTGCACCGGGAACGCGTAGATGTACGTGCCGTAGGAGACGTCGTTCTCCAGGCGCAGCCGCTGCACCTTCACGAGGGCGCCGACCGTGATCAGCACGTACGCGAGCGGCAGAGCGGCGATCACCCGGTAGTCCGGCAGGAAGGCCGACCCTGCGATGACGAGGGCCGCCGCGCCCACCAGCCACCAGCGGGCCGGAAGCAGCCGCTGGAACTGCTGGATGAGCGCACCCGCCGCGAACATGATCCCGAAACGGGCGCCGTTCACGAGATAGAAGTTGTGCACGACACCCAAGTCGGACAGGACCATCACGACCAGACAGGCCACGAACGCCAGAGGGAGGGTCACGCGGAATCGGAGCACTCGGGACAGCCCGAGCGCCAGCACGACGAGGTAGCACAGGAACTCCCACCACAGCGTCCAGAGGGAGCCGTTCCACACGCCCGGGTACGGCACACCCTGGGGTGTTCCCGCGATCCCGAACTCGTTGATGCGGAGCGCCGCGTTCTTCACCACGTACAGCACCGAGTCCGTCATGTAGCTGTGGGGGAAGCCGTGCCCGGTGAGGAGCACGCCGATCGGCGCGAGCACCAGCACGGTCACGACGAGGCACACCCAGAACCCGGGGAGGATGCGCAGGAAGCGCGCCCGGAGATACGGCCACCAGTGCGGCCGCCGCAGCCAGCTCGACACGATGAGGAAGCCGGAGATCGCGAAGAATCCGTCCACGCCTCCGTCGCCCAGCAACTGCGTCACCGGGGCAGGCGGATGCACCGCGCCGGTGACGGCGAAGGTGTGCCACACGATCACACTGACAGCGAGCACCAGCCGGAGGGCGTTCAAGGCATTGAGGCGCAGGTCGAGAACGTCCGCCAATGTCGATATTTTCTCAGCTTTCCCCATGGGGGCCACCTTAGGCTCCCTTTTCCACCCACCGCCACCCCACATCGGGTGCCATGTCGACATTCCGCATCGCCGTTCGACACGATGATAGGGGGGTGCGAGCAGCGCACCCGGAACGTTGAGGGAGACACCCATGAAGTACATGCTCATCATGCGCGGCACGGACGCAGCCAAGGAGGCCTACAAGGACATCGACTTCAACGAAGTCATCACGCGCATGGGCCAGTACAACGAGCAGCTCATCTCGGCCGGCGTGCTGCTTGCCGGCGAGGGCCTCGCCGAGGACACCGAGAGCACCGGGTTCGTCGTCGATTTCTCCACCACGCCTCCAGCCATCACGGACGGACCTTATGGGGAGACGCATGAGCTTTTCAACGGATTCTGGATGATCGAGGTCAGCTCCAAGGAGGAGGCGGCGGAGTGGGCGAGCAGGTGCCCACTCGGTCCGGGGTCGAAGCTCGAGGTGCGGCGGGTCACCGACGAGAGCGACTTCGCCGCGTTCGCCGACAACGAGTACATCCAGAAGGAAGCGGAGTGGCGCGCAGCGGCCAAGAACTCCTGAGCGTCCCTGGCACCGAGGACGCGGCAGAATGAACGGGATCCCGGCGCGGATCGACGCCGTCTGGCGGATCGATGGCGCGCGCGTCGTCGCGACGCTCGCGAAGCTGACCGGAGACGTCGGCCTCGCCGAGGATCTCGCCCAGGAAGCGCTCGTCGAAGCGCTCGCGCAGTGGCCACGGGATGGCGTCCCGGCCAACCCGGGCGGCTGGCTGACGACCGTGGCCAAGCGGCGGGCGATCGACCACTGGCGGCGCCGCGAGCGGCTCGACGACCGCTACCGAACGCTGGCATCCGCGCTGGAAGAGGGGACGGACGATGCCTGGGAGCCGATCGACGACGACGTGCTGCGGCTGGTGTTCACGGCGTGTCATCCCGTCCTGTCGCGGGAGGCGCAAGTCGCGTTGACCCTGCGCGTAGTCGCGGGACTCAGCACGGCGGAGATCGCCCGCATGTACTTCGTGCCCGTGGCCACCGTGCAGCAGCGCATCGTCCGGGCGAAGAAGACGATCTCGGCAGCGCGCGTTCCATTCGAGACGCCCGAGCCGCCGGAATGGAAAGAGCGGCTCGCGGGTGTGCTCAGTGTCGTGTACCTGGTCTTCACCGAGGGATACGCGGCGACGACGGGACGCGAGTGGATGCGGCCGGAGCTCGCGCACGAAGCGCTTCGCCTCGGCCGGATGGTTGCGGCACTGCTCCCCCACGAACCGGAGGCCCATGCACTCGTCGCCCTGATGGAGTTGCAGGCGGCCCGGTTCGCCGCGCGAACGCATCCCGACGGAACACCGGTACTGCTCGCCGACCAGGACAGGACGCGGTGGGACCGGGCGCAGATCGTGCGCGGTCGCGCAGCGCTCGCCCGCGCCGACGAGCTCGGCCGGGGACGCGGGCCGTATGCCGTGCAGGCTGCCATCGCGGAATGCCACGCGATCGCAACCAGCACGGACGAGACCGACTGGGAGCGGATCGTCCTCCTCTACGAGGCGCTCGGCAGGATCGCACCGAATCCGGTCGTCGAACTGAACCGGGCAGCGGCCGTGTCGATGGCCACGGGACCGGCCAACGCTCTCCGGATCGCCGATGAGCTGGCGGCTCAGGGAGCACTCCAGGGCTCGCACCTGCTGCCGAGCGTCCGGGGCGAGCTTCTGGCCCGCCTCGGGCGCACGGACGAGGCGGTCTCGGAGCTCACCGCCGCGGCCGGACTCGCCGCCAACGACCGCGAGCGCGACGTGCTGCTGGCCAAAGCGGCCCGCCTCCGAAACCTCTGACCCCACCGTCGAGTACACCAACACAGCACGGTTACGGCGCCCGCACGGGCAAACTCCGCGGACTCGACGGGGGGGGGGGGGGGGGG